>JAFGNW010000077.1 GCA_016926795.1 Candidatus Zixiibacteriota bacterium | reverse complement strand
GCGTAAAAGGCCGAAACGGAGCGGTCGGCCAGGTATTTTTCCCGTACCGCCTCACCTGGGGCGTGCGGCGCCAGCAGGATAACATCGACCTCCGCGGGCGGCTTGACTAGCCCGAAATGCACCGACAGACCGTGTAAAAACCACAGAGTCATCCCCGGCTTTAAAAATCTCCTGATATCTTTCTCAAAGACCCGGCTGTGAAGATTGTCCGGAAAGGCGAAGCAGATAATATCCGCTTTATTGACAGCACCGGAGACGGTGGTAATGTCTCTTATTTTATCTTTATGGGCTGCGGCGCGGGATTTGGATTTGCTTTTCAGCCCAAGGACTACTTTATAGCCGGAATCGCGCAGGTTCAGAGCGACCGCCCTCCCCTGGGAGCCGTAGCCGATAACAGCCACCGTGATTTTTTCTTTTACTTTTGGCACCATTGTTTTAATTTAAGCAAAAGTTAATTATCCAATCTTCAAAGGTATATGATAACAGAACAGTTTAAAAAAACAACTGTAGAGTTGGTCCGGGCGGCGCTAGAGGAAGATGTCGGCCCGGGCGATATTACCTCGCTGGGTTGTCTGGAGCCGAACCTGCTCAAGGCGATCATTATCGCCAAATCCGAGGGGGTTCTTTCCGGCCTGCATCCGGCCGCACTGGCTTTTCGGCTGGTGGACTCGGCCAACAAATTCGCGCCGCGTCTGAGCGACGGCGACCGCTTCGTAAAAGGCGACCTTATCGCCGAAATTTCCGGCCTTAACCAGACCGTTCTGGTCGCCGAACGGGTAGCACTCAATTTCCTGGCCCATCTAAGCGGCGTGGCTACTTTCACCGCCCGGTTCACGGATAAAATTAAAGGTTATAATTGCTGCATTCTCGACACCCGTAAAACCACCCCCGGCTGGCGACTGTTGGAAAAGATTGCGGTCGTCCACGGCGGTGGCGAGAATCATCGAATAGGGCTCTATGATATGGTGCTCATCAAGGACAACCATATCGCCAGCGCCGGTTCGATTACCGCGGCGGTAAATAAAATGCGTGCCTATATGGATACACCCGATTTCCGGCTGCAGTTCAAAACCGATGCGAAGAAGATTTTAATCGAGGTCGAGATAACCGATAAAAGGGAACTGGTCGAGGCCATCGAGGCCGGGGTGGACCGGATCCTTCTGGACAACCAGACCCCGGAACAATTGAAACAACTGGTCGAAAAAGCCCGCTCTTTGAATCCGGAAATAAAACTTGAGGCTTCCGGCAACGTCAGCCTCGATAACGTCGCCGCTATAGCCGCCGCCGGAGTGGATTATATATCGATAGGAGCCCTGACGCACTCGGCGCCGGTAGCCGATTTTTCCATGCGGGTGGTCCCGTAAGATGAATCCGCTCGAGCTCGAACAGAGAGCCGACCGCCTGCTTTTGACCCTCCGGAAAAAACCGGGTGTTTATTTCAAAATATCAGTCCTTGAGAGAGCGCTCAAGCTGGACAAACTGGGCGTGGTCGAAGCCCTCGCGGAAATAAAAAAATGGGGCTACAAAATCCGCACCCGCCCCGACGCCGTAGCTTTCATCAAAGCCCCGGACAGCCTCACCCCGACCGAAATCGGCTACCGCCTCAAAACCGGAACAATCGGCCGCACAATCGTTTCCTATCGCTCCGTCAAGTCGACCAATGACTTAGCCGCCGAACTGGCCCAAAGCTCTGCGGGCGAGGGTACGGTGGTCACCGCCGAGGAGCAGACCAAAGGGCGCGGGCGGCTCGGGCGTAAATGGCACTCCCCGCCCGGCACCGGCATCTATGCCAGTATCGTGCTCAAACCCGGATTCAAACCGGAAAATGCCCCCGGGCTTTCGGTCATGACGGCCGTGGCCCTGGCCGACGCCGTCAAGAAATTCTGCGGTGGTGACGTGCGTATCAAATGGCCCAACGATGTTTTAATCAACGGTAAAAAAACCGCCGGCATCCTTACCGAACTGACCGCCGATAAGGACAAAATCGATTATGTCATAATCGGGGTGGGGATAAACGTCAACCAGGGGACGGGGAATTTCCACGAGGAATTGAAAAATATAGCTACCTCGCTGCGCCGTGTCAATCGCCGCAAGGTCAACCGGGTCAAGCTGTTTAAAACCTTTCTCGTCAATTTCGAAAACGAATATAAAAACTACACCCGGCACCAGTTGAAAAAAGCCCACGGCCGCATCCGAAAATATTCCTCGCTGATCGGGCATGAAATTAAAATCCAGCTGGGCCGTCGACTAATCGAGGGAAAGGTTGTCGATATCGATGCTACCGGGCGGTTAATTCTGGAATGCGAGGGTAAAAAGGTTCCCGTTATCGCCGGCGAGGTCACGGTGGTAAAAGAATAATAGACGTCGTCTTAAAATAAACCGTCGGGTCACAATCCCGCAAAAAGCGGAATCAAGACCCGACCGAACATAAAAAACAATTCTGGCTTAACCCGTCGTCCTGAGCGTAGTCGATGGATGGGTGAAACTTAAGCAATTGCTTTGGAACGATACGCCCTTTTAAACTGTTTATTTTACCGTATGCGATTGGAAAGAGCAACATAACCATGCCGGAACTTCCCGAAGTCGAAATCGTCGTCCGCGGTCTGCGTCAAACCGTTTTGGGGAAGACCATCGCGAAGGTCACCCTCAGCGCCCCGCCCGCATCGATAGTCGTCAGTCCCTCATTCAACGGCAACCGTTTCGATAGAATTATCGAGAACCGCCGGATTCTGGAAATCAACCGCCGCGGCAAAAATATTTTAATATCCCTTTCCGGTAACGTTACTTTATGGGTACATCTCAAAATGACCGGTCATTTTCTTTATACGGACAAGTCCGAGCCGGTCGATAAGCACGACCTGGTCATATTCGACTTCAAAAAACAAAACAAATCCGATAGTCATCATCATCTGCGTTTCAACGACTACCGCCGTTTTGGAAGGCTGCGCCTTTTTTATTCCTATGAGGTCTTAAAACAGAAGGGACTGGTCGAACTCGGCCCGGAACCGCTGGAGATAACCACCGAAGAATTCGTTCAGCTTTGTAAAAACCGCAACCGCATGATCAAACCGGCTCTGCTCGACCAGAGCTTTATCGCAGGGCTGGGGAATATTTACACCGATGAATCGCTGTACTTTTCAAAAATTCATCCCAGATGCTTGACCGGCTCTATTTCGAAAAGGAAACTTATCGAGCTCCACAGCCACATTCAACGCCTTTTGAAAAAATCTATCAGCCTGATGGGGACAACGGTTGACTCTTACAGCGGCGTCAACGGAAAGACGGGGCGGTTTCAGAAATACCTGGCGGTGTACAACAGCGAGGGAGAACCGTGCGGCATCTGCGGAACGACTATCGTACGGGAGAAAATCGGTTCCCGCTCAGCGCACTTTTGCCCCCGCTGTCAGCGCTCACGATAACTTTTCGTCAACTTTTTTCTTATTGCAATTTTTGAAAAAAATATGTATCCAGATCATAGGGTATTCCGTAAGGTATTTGAAAATATACCAGCAATCTAAACGGGAAATTAAATGGGAGATAGAAGCAACAGGGTTTGCCCTGTGGAAGAAGCGGGCAGTCTCGATACGATATTCCGACGGCTGCTGCAGAATCCCCGGAGAATTTTGAAACCCTATCTCAGAGCGGGTATGACAGTCCTGGATTTCGGTTGCGGTCCGGGGTTTTTCTCCATTGAGATGGCCCGGATGGTCGGCGAATCCGGCCGGGTTATCGCGGCTGACCTTCAGGAAGGGATGCTGCAAATCTTGAGAGACAAAATCTCCGGCACTGAACTCGAAAGCCGGATCGTTCTGCACCGATGCGGGCCGGATAAAATCAGTGTGACGGAAAGGGTCGATTTCGCACTACTCTTCTATGTTGTGCACGAGATACCCGACAAGGACAGTTTTTTCAAGGAAATCGCGTCAATCCTTAATCCGAAAGGTCGGGTGCTCATTGTCGAACCGCCGTTTCATGTTAACGAAAAGGCGTTCGCGGCCACCCTTGACAAAGCCAGCGCCTCCGGACTGACGGTCACAGGCCGCCCGAAGATGTTCCTGAACAAGTGTGCGGTGTTGACAAAGGTTTGAAAATATTATGACCCATAAAAAAACCTGCCGGGTCATCAAAGCCTACCGCTCGGCCTATCCCGACCCGCTGATTATAAAAGCCGGCGAGGTATTGACTATCGAGAACAGAGAAAGCGAATGGGCGGGCTGGACCCGGTGCATCAACAAGAACGGCAAGGATGGCTGGATACCGGACAGCTGTCTTGAAACCAGAGGTAACAAAGCCACTGCTCTCCGCGATTACGACGCTACTGAGCTGACGGTAGACCACGGCGAGGAACTGATCGTAGTAAACAAAGAAGCCGGATGGTTCTGGTGCGAAAATCAAGACGGTCAAACCGGCTGGGTGCCGGGGGAGTGCTTGGAGATGATAGAGTAACGAACTGTCAGGTCACATTCCCGCAACCGGCGGGAACAGGACCTGACAGAACCCTAAAAAAAACGCTTGCCCCGAAGCTAATAAATCCATTATTTTCAACCACATATATACAATTACGTTCTATCAATCTGGTTTCTGGCATTATTTATTTTTTAAATAGGGGAGCTATGGTTGTTATGTGCAAAATCACAATCACCCTGTTGATCGGCTTAACAGTCGTTATCCTATCATTCAATCATTCGCAGGCGGATATAACCGACGCTGCGGTGACCTTTCTGAAAATAAGCAATTCACCGAGGGCCAACGGCATGGGCGGCTGTATCATAAATCTGGTCGATGAACAGGCCGCGCTGTACAATCCGGGCGCGCTGGCTCTTTTTCATCGGGACAAATTCGTTTCGGTAAATTTTCCCAACAATACCGGTTGGCTGCCGGAATTATCCGACGACACTAAACTCCGTTCCTGGGGTGTCAGCGCCGGGATATCGAGGAGCAACCTCAGGCCGGACGATACACCCTTTTATAACGCCTTCATGGCCGTGGCTTTTTCCAGCCTCAAGCTTAAACAGGGAGAACTTGTCGGTATCTCGGGTTCTTATTATCCTGAAGATGAGGCTGATGTTTTTACGGCTGCGTTAGGTTTTGAACTAAGGAATATAATCCGGCTCGGTTTCGGTTTCAGTCACAAGGCTATCAAATCCCGCCTGGCGGAAGGGTTAGCCGGTAAAGCCGAACTCACCGCCCGTGATTACGGTCTGATCGCGCAAATGCCGCTCTCGGACCTTGTCCCCCACAAAATATATCTCGAGAACTCGGATGATTACTATATCAATTTTAAATTAATACCGTCTTTCGCCTGTGTCTGGGCCAACTATAGTGATAAGGACGTATGTTACGGGACCTCCACCGATTGCGACCCGCTGCCCAAAACTATTCGTCGCGGCGGCTCGGTTTATTTCGGTATCAATGTCAATAATTCCAGCCTCTTTTCCGTTCTTCTGGCCGGTGAGACGGACAAATCGATTTTCGATGACGACGTGAAGAATTATCACAACGGTATCGAGTTCGGCCTGTTCGAAACCTTTTATTATCGGAGCGGGCACGGGATCGACCGGTTCGGCGGGATGGAATTCGATTCCTATGGTCTTGGATTTTCTCTGCACGGTGTTATTTCCTGGCTGAACACTCTGAACAAATTGAAAATGGAAAACGAAATTCTCAATAAAATATTCAACAATATGAATCTCACTTATAACTTCGCCCGATACGACGGCGGCGCCTTAACCAACACCAATTTTTTCAAACTCAGTCTGTCTTTTTAAGCGGGGGAGTTAAAGAAATTAATAACAAAAAGAGAGATTCTCAATGCATCAGATAAATTATTTTATTTACACGTCTCTTGCTTAAAGGCAAATTTCTCTATACAGTCAAAATTAAGAAAAGGAAGTGACCAGTATCTCAATGAACAGAAAAGAATTTCTGAACAATGCCGGCAAATTCTGCGCGGGCTCCTGTGTCTGCGCCCTGATGGGAAGTCTTAATATCGTGAACGCCCAGCACAATAACTCCTCCGAAGCTCCGAAAACGGAAAAGCCTCGAGCCGAGGTCATAATGGAATTCGCTGAAAAGTGGGTCAAGCGCTTCTTCGACGTTCTCGATAGCACCCTCGATGCGGAAACCAGGAAAAAGATCATGATGGCCAACGGCAAAATCTGTTTTCAGAAGTATCTCGAAGAAACCGGTCAGAAAATTCAGCCGATAACGCTGGAGCAGCACACCCTGTGGGTTAACAACAACGTTAAAGACGGCTACACCCGGGTCGAGGGCAACGTTATTTATTTCCGGTTTACGAGCGCGGCCGAAACCGGTCTGCCGGCCAATGAGGGCGCCTGCCTTTGCTCCTTTGTGGAATCCAAACCGGAAGGACTTTCGAGCACCTATTGTCTCTGTTCTGTGGGCTATGTAAAAGAGTGGTACGAACAGCTTCTGGGCTGCCCGGTCGAGGTGGAGCTGCTCTCATCGGCTCTCAGGGGCGACAAATGGTGCGAATTCAAGATAACGGTTTCCTGATGACAGTTGACCGTTGGCCGCCTCACTCGTCCTGGCTTAACTGCGGGGCAACCTTGCTTGGGGAGTGTGTGGAGATATTTTAAATAACATAGCGGCAGATGTGGACATCTGCCGCGCACGAAATTTATTCACGAGACCCTCCCAATTTTTTTGTCGAAACCGCAAGGGTTTTGACCTACGAAACATCTATAAAACTACAAATTTATCCGCTCGCCGGTGTTGCTGTCGAAGAATAAAAGCTCCTTCAACTCAAACGAAAACTTGACTGTCTGGCCGACCGTCAGCGGTGACCGGACGTTGGAAACGCACAGGATATGCTCCTTGAACTCCAGCCGCGCCGTGTAACTATCCCCCGTGTACTCGCACGACAGTACTTTCGCGGGAAACGGTCCGTCGCCGGCCAGCTCGATTGACTCCGGCCGCAGCCCCAGCAGGACCTTGCCGGATAGGTATCCTTCACCGAGACCATCGTCGGTGATTTTTTTGTTTTTCGTCCAGCCGATGCCGAACGGAAAGAGCATCCCCTTTTCGAGGCCGGCCTCGATGATATTTATTTTCGGCTGGCCGACAAACTCCGCCGTGAAAAGATTGACCGGTTTTTTATAAAGTTCCTCGGGCGTCCCCAGCTGCTGCAGGCGGCCCGCGTGCAAAAGGGCGATCCGGTCCCCCATCGACAGCGCCTCCTCCTGGTCGTGCGTGACGTGCACCATCGCGACTTTGAGTTCTTTTTGTATCTTCACTATTTCCTGCCGCATGCGCACCCGCAGGTCGGCGTCGAGATTCGACAGCGGCTCGTCGAGTAAAAATATCGACGGTTTCTTGACGATGGCCCGGCCCAGCGCCACCCGCTGCCGCTGACCTCCGGAGAGCTGCGCCGGCTTGTCATCGAGGCGTTCCGCCAGGCCCAGCATTTCCGCCACGGACAGCGTCCGTTTTTTAATCTCACTTTTGTCCACCCCGGCCACCTTAAGCGGGAAGGCCAGGTTTTTCTCCACCGTCATGTGCGGGTAGAGGGAATAGTTTTGAAAGACCAGGGCAACTTCTCGGTCGCGCGGCCGCAGTTTGTCCACCCGTTTATCGGCGATAAAGACCTCCCCCTCGTCGGCTTCTTCTAATCCGGCGATTATTCTTAACAGCGTTGATTTGCCGCACCCCGATGGTCCCAGCAGCACCAGCAGTTCATCGTCGCCGAGCTCCAGCGAGATTCTGTCCAGAACTTTGTTTTTGCCGAAGGTCTTGGATATTTTGTTCAAAGCCAGGCCGGCCATATCAACTCACATCCTCCAAAACGCCGTTCGCTATTTTATAGCAGCGGCCGTTTGTTAAAAGCTGCGGCGGCGGTTCCGACGCGGTGGTCAGGAACAGCTGGGAAAACTCCCCGAACGATTTAATCAAATGGTCGCGGCGCTTGTTGTCAAGTTCCGCGAAAATTTCGTCCAGCAATAGAATCGGGGCGGCTCCGCGTTTGTCTTTTAAAAGATGGTACACGCCCAGCTTGAGGGCGATTGCGGCCGTGCGCCATTGCCCCTGTGAGCCGAACTGCCGGGTCGGGAGACCGGCGGTTTCGAAAAAAATATCGTCCCGGTGCGGTCCGACGATAGCCGATTTCAAATAGGCTTCCTTGTCGTAATGCTCGTCGAGCGTGTTCTGGAAAGCCCGCTCGATTTCCCTGAGGCTGAAACCGTTTTCCTCGGGGAGGTTGACCGACGGCTGGTATTTGAGGTCGAAATCTTCCCCACGCGAAACCTCACCGTAATAAGCCACCGCCCGTTCTCTGAGGGCGTTTAGAAATTGAATTCGATGCGTCATGACCCGCGCGCCGTGAGAAATCAAAAGCGGTTCGAACGGGGAGGGGTCCATCTCGTTTTTCAGGGCGGCGTTTTTCTGGACCAGCACCCGGTGGTAATCGGTCAGTTCGCTTAAATAACGCGGCGACAACTGTGAGAGATACATGTCGAGAAAGGTGCGACGGCTCGAGGGCGGCCCGGAAAGTATCACGCTGTCCTCCGGGCCGGTGGAGACAGCGCAGAAATTTTCGAACAGTTCGGCCGGGCGTACCGTAACACCGTCGACGGTAATTTTCTTACGATAACCTTTCTGGTAAGCAACGGCGACGGCCCGGCTGCGTTCATCCCTCTCGATTGTGCCCTCGAGCCGGTAATAATCCGCATCCTGTTTCATCAGAATCGTGTCGGCCGCCCCGAGCTGCGAACGGCCCAGACAGAGCACGAAGACAGATTCGAGGAAGTTGGTTTTGCCGGAGCCGTTGTCGCCGAAAAAAATATTCGCCCCCGGTGTGAAGTCTGATTCCAGGGAAGTGAAATTGCGAAAATTGTCAATCCTGATATTCTTAATAATCATATGCTGTCTTTAATAAAAAATGGCAGATACGCACACATCTGCCATTTAAAGTAGATATTTCTCAAAGTTCTAATCAGCGAGCCTCAAAGGCATAACCAGACACAGGAAATCTTCCTTGGGCAAAGCCGGGCTGTAAATAACACCGGCGGAAACCGGCTGCGATAGTTCGAAAATTACTTCCTCGCTGTCCATCTTGGAAAGAATCTCGATAACGTAATTGGCGTTATAACCGATTTCAATATTGTCGCCCTGAAAATCACAATCGATAACTTCCTTACCCTCGCCGCCCACATCGGCGTTGCTCGTAGACAGGGTCAGCTTGTTCCCCTGGATGGAAAACTTCACCTGGTGCGTCAGGGTATTGGAGAGAATAGAAACTCTTCGGACCGCACCGCCCAGTTCATCCTTGGATATAACCAGCTTTTTGTCGTTCTCCGATGGAATGACCTGCTCGAAATTGGGATACGGCCCTTCTATCAAGCGTGAGGTTAAAATAGTATCTTCAAGATTGAAAATTATGTTATTCTCTCCGAAAATAACCCCTACCTCTTTGCCGCCGCCGTCGACGAACTTAGGTATGAGATTAAGCACTTTCGGCGGAATAATGATGTCCTCACTCATGCCTTTAAGTTTAGTGTTTTCCACCGACATCTTGGCCAGCCGGTGTCCATCGGTGGCCACCATCTGCATCCGGTCACCCTGGGTCTGCCACAGTACACCGTTCAAAGCCGGACGGGTCTCATCCGTTGAACAGGCAAAAGTGGTTTTCTTGATCATCCTGACCAGGTCGTCGGCATCTATTTTTATCTCCTTCTTGGTATTGACCGCCGGGAGTTTGGGAAAATCGTCTGATGATACCGAAGCTATCTTGTATGAACCGTTGGGAATTTTTATTTCCACCCGGGAATTAGTCGACTCGACCGTAATTTCCGACTCCGGCAGTTCACGGATTATCTCAAAAAGAATTTTGGCCGGCAGCACCGCAGAACCTTTCTTGACCACAGTACATTCGACATTGGCGGTAATGGAGATATCCAGGTCGGTTGCTGAAATTTTAAGTTTGTTTTCAAGGGCTTCAATAAGCACATTGGTCAGAATAGGCAGAGTTGATTTTGTCGGCACCACTTGGAGAATTGATTGCAGACAATTGCTGAGTTTTGATTTTGATAATGAGAACTTCATTTATTTTCTCTCCCGCTGAGGAGTTTCCACATAATTCTTATTATTAATTCCTTTTATATAAATCTATATAGTATTAATAAATACTGTTAAAATGTTGACAACCCTTAAATAACTCAAAAATTTAATATCTTAGTAACTATAAAGCAACACTTTATGAATGTTCCGGGGAAGGCTTTTTTATCCACCCTTCCCGATTTACCTGTAAACATTACCATTAAAATATCCACAAAACAAGGGCAAAATATCATTTTCACCTTTTTTCCACACGTTTAATCACAATCTTTTAATACAAAAGAGAGGCTGTAATTTTGTCTATTTTATCCCTCAAAGCCGGGTCGCCCGACATCCTTTTGGAAATCAAATCACAGGCATGGATGACCGTTGAATGGTCCCGACCGCCGAAGGCGCTGCCGATGAATTTGAGGGAGTTATTGGTCAGCGACCGCGACAGATACATGGCCACCTGGCGGGCCAGGGCTATATTCGAGGTCTTTTTCTTGGCCTTCATCATGTCAACGTTGATATTGAAATGGTCCGAAGTTTTCTTTTGGATGTTCTCGATAGTCACCTCCTTGCGGTGGGTGGAAACAGCATCAGCCAAAACTTTTCTGGTCATTTCCAGGTCAACCGGTACTTTTTTCAAAGAGGCATATGCCAGGATTCGGATCAGGGCACCCTCCAGCTCCCGGATATTGGTGGTTATTTTGTCGGCGATGTAGGTTATGACGCTGTCGGGCAGGCTGGTGCCTTCCGAGGCAAGTTTCTTAAAAAGAATGGCGGTGCGGTTTTCAAGGTCGGGAGCCTGAAGGTCGGTGACCAGACCCCAGGAAAACCGGGATAACAACCGCTCCTCGAGACCCTTGATTTCTTTCGGCGGCCGGTCTGAAGACAGCACGATTTGCTTGCCGGAATGGTACAGGCTGTTGAAGGTGTGGAAAAACTGCTCCTGGGTCGACTCCTTGCCTGTGAAGAACTGGATATCGTCGATAATCAAGGCGTCCACATCGCGGTAAATCTTGGTGAAGTCCGAAACTGAGCGGTCGGATATGGCTGAGATGAAATCGGAGGTGAATTTTTCCGAGGTGGCGTACATCACGCGCTTGTTGGGAAACAGGTCTATTATCTGGTGACCGATAGCCTGGATGATGTGCGTCTTTCCCAGGCCGGTGCCGCCGTAGATAAACAGCGGGTTATATTTGGTCATACCCGGCGCTTCCGAAACGGCCATCGAGGCGGCGTAAGCGAACTGGTTGAAGTCGCCCACCACAAGCGAGCTGAAACGGTAGCGGTCATTCAGATTGTGATTGACCGGCGGTTTGGTAACGGGCGCTATAGGTATTCCGGAAGTCGGGAAAATCATCGTGGTCTGCTCTTCGCAATCGTTATTGCCGCACAGGACATAGATAATCTCATGTTTTTTCCCGAGCACCTCAAGGAGGGCTTCATCGATTAGTGCCCGGAAGTGATTGTCAATCCAGTCAGCCACAAATTGATTGTGGACAGCGATTTTAAAATCCCCGCCATCGGAAAGCTCCCCCCTGGTCGGTTTGAGCCAGGTGTTGAAAGATTGTGGTTTTAAACGACGCGCCATATAATTCAGGCAGTCGTTCCATTGCGGTGAATTACTTACATGGTCTAACAAGGCAAACCCCCCACTAAAAACATATCAACATTTTGGATTTGTCTAAAACATTACAAAATTTCATATTAAAGGCATTGATAGCAATTAGGCACATATTTATACACAACTTGTTCACAATTTAAATAATTTTAATGGTTACAAAGTGTTGGTGGATAAAAAGCTTCGTAGTCGCTCCGAAACTATCCACACATTATTAACATTCTGTGTATCAATTAGTTTCATGCGTATAAATATTGATTAACAGACACTTCGTCAAGAGTGTGGATAAAAAAATTAATATATTTTTGAAGTGTATGTTTTGTAGAATGTTATAAGTATGTTAAAATTGCCCTGTGTCGTCAGCCTTATCGACCGGTTAACAAATTAATATTCTTAATTTGTTAACTGGTTTTATAGACAGAAGGTTATCGCGGCTTCATAGCCACTATCGCCTGAGCGATACCTTCGAACATGCTTATCTCTTTTTCGCTACCCTCGGATGCGACCGGTTTGCCGGAGTCAGCCCCCTCTCTTATGGATGTGATTAGAGGAATCTCACCGACTAAAGCGACGCCGAGTTTCTCGGCCAGTTTCTTGCCGCCGTCTTTGCCGAAGATGTAATCCTTCTGACCCTGGTTGTCATAGTATGCCATATTTTCAATCACGCCGATTACCTTAAGTTTCGTTTTATCAGCCATTTTGGCTACCCGGCTGGCAACGTTGGTGGCAGTGGCCTGGGGGGTGGTAACGACCAGAAGTTCCGCTGAGGGAATGGCCTGGGCGATTGTGATAGTGACATCGCCTGTCCCGGGGGGAAGGTCCATCAGGAGAAAATCAAGGTTTTCCCACATGACATCGGTGATAAACTGGCTGATGGCTTTGTGCAGCAATGGCCCGCGCCAGATAACCGGTTCGTCCTCGCTGATAAAAAAGCCCATCGAGATAATCTGCAGGTTGTCCCCTTTGCGTAGGGGAACGATTTTATCGTCGAATGCTTTCGGCACCCCGTCCACCCCCATCATGCGGGGAATGGAGAAACCGTAAACGTCGGCATCGAGCACCCCGACCTGGAAACCGAGCCGGGCCAAAGCGGCGGCCAGGTTGGCCGTAATCGTTGATTTGCCCACTCCGCCTTTACCCGACGACACAGCTATAAAGCGCCGTGCGATTTTAGCGATTGAAGCCGGGTCGTCGCCCTTTTTCTGACCGACGCCGAGCTTTTCTTTCAACTGCACCAGTTGTTCCTTGGTCATTTCGCCGAATTCCACCTTGACCGAACTAACCCCCTCCAGTTTGCTTACTTTGGCGACAACGTCATCGGCTATTTTTTCTTTAAACGGACAACCCCCGGTCAGGTTGATGCCTATTTTTACCTCGCCGCCGGTAATATCCACGGAACGTACCATATCAAGTTCAGTGAAAGAGCGTTTCAGTTCCGGGTCTTTTATCCCGCTGAGAACCTTCATTACGGATTCTTTATCGAGCATTCTTTCCTCGTATGCTTAAATTAAAAGTTTACATCGCTGAGCCGCGTCCGCCTGAACACGCTTTCCAGGGCATCCTGGGCTTTGTTATAAACCGACTTAAGCCGGCATTGCGGCTGGTGGTCACAGTCAAAATGACCCAGCAGGCATTCGAACAGTTTCGGTTTTCCCTGGATAGCCTCGATAACGTGCAGAAGCGTTATCTCCTCCGCCGGTCGGCTGAGTTTCAGACCGCCACCGTAACCCCGGGTGGAGGTCAACAACCCGGCCTGGCTCAGGGCTGCGATTATCTGCGGAAGATATTTCGGCGGTATCGCCTGCCTCTGGGCTATCTCCTTGGAGGTTGTCAGGTTATCGGTGTTTTGGGACAACTCCCAGAGAGCTTTTATGGCGTATTCTGTCTTTTTCGTTATCATGGCGACTAATATAAGTAATTTGGTTAAAATTAAAAGCAGAATTTTTGTCCGCTTTTAGAAAAATACGTCGGGACGGTTTTTTAGTTTGCCGGATTGTGATCCGATTTTTTAGCGGGTATAAAACTGACGATAATCAGAAAAACGATGCCACAGCTGATGGCGGCATCGGCAATATTGAAAGTCCACCAGCGCTCGATATTACGGCCGAAAATACTGAAATCGAAAAAATCAATGTCTATAAAATCAATCACCTTACCTAAATATATCCGGTCGATTATGTTACCGATCGCGCCCCCGGCGATGAAGGCGATCGGAAGGCAGATTATCCTGCGCTCGCGGTATTGATAGAGATAGAAAATTAAAAGGGGAAGGATTACAATCGAGATAACCAGATAGAGATTCGAGGAACCGATGCTGGTGCCCAGGGCGCCGCCCTCGTTGTACACCAGGGTCAGCATGAAAAAGCGCCCCAGAACTTCCACCGAATCCTTGTCAATTAATGACCTGACCGCCCATAATTTGGTCACCTGGTCGAGAATGAGAACCGCCAGAATTATGATTACGGGACAGAGGAGCCTGTTGTACTTATTTTCGACCAGCTTTCTTTTCCTCTTCGGCTGATTTGCACTCGATACACATCCGGGCGTGAGGCACGGCCTTAAGGCGAGCCGTGGAAATCGCCTTGCCGCACATCACACATTTGCCGTAGGTCCCCTTTTTCATCCGCCGCAGGGCCTCATCGATATGGTAAATCAGACGACCGGATTTGGAAGCGTAGATGAAAGCCATCTCCTGCTCCATATTATCCGTGCCCTGGTCCGCCATATGATAAGAATGCGAGGACAGGTCGCCGTGCGCTTCCTTGATGGCCTTAGAGCCACGGGTGTCGAGAATGATGCCCATCTCCTTGAGAAGTTCCTTCTTTTTGTTAAGAAGCAGCTCCTCGTATTTTTTCATTTCAGACTTCTTCATTAAGGTTCCACCTATACTTTAACCACCGCGAGAGCGGTTTTTTCGCCGTTTATATTCCATACGGTGCTGCCGTCAAAGGTGTCTGATTCCGTAAATTCGATTTTCAGCGCCAGGGTTTCCCGACGGATAAACTCATCGTATTTAACTGCCGCTTTCCGGACGGGGTCCGAGGTATAAACTCTGATTGTGATATGGTCGGTCACCTCCAGGCCGGTGGTCTTGCGCATATTCTGGATTTTGTTGACCAGTTCGCGGGCGAAACCTTCGTCCAGAAGCTCCCTGGTCAGTTCCGTCACCAGGGCTACCGTCAGGGAGCCTTCACTTTCCACCGCGTAACCCTCTTTTTCGAGCTTGCTGACTTCGACTTCCTCCGGCGTCAGGATATATTTATTTCCGTCGGCTTCGAACGCAAGTTCGCCGGTCCGCTCGAATTTTTTAACTTCATTGTTTCCTAAACCGGATACGAAGGCGGCGGCTTTTTTGACGGCGCCGCCCAGTTTGGGCCCGGCGGTCTTGAAATTGAGTTTGGCCGCGAAAGTAACGAAATGGTCAAGTTCCTCGGCCGACTCGATTTCCTTTATGTTGAGCTCATCTTTTATGATGCCGGTATAATCTTCGATTTTCTCAAAGCCGTCTTTGCCGTTGACGCTTACCAGAAGCCGTGAAAGCGGCTGGCGCACTTTGATATTCACGCGCGAGCGGGCGGCCCGGCCCAGCGAGACGATCCGCCGGGTCAGGTCCATCTTTTCCTCAAGGGCGAGGTCAATCAGGGACTCGTCAAACTCCGGAAACAAGGTCATGTGTACCGAGAGCGGGATACTCTGCGAGCCGTTGGCCTGGCCCATCAGCTCCCGCCAGATAAGTTCTGAGATAAACGGCGTTATCGGGGCGCTCATCCGGCAGACACCCTCCAGAACATGATACAGGACATAATAAGCCCGCATTTTGGAAGGGTCGTCTTCCTTGGCCCAGAACCGGCGGCGGTTGTTGCGCACGTACCAGTTGGACAGCTCCTCGATAACGAAATTCTGGAGGGTGCGCACGGTCCGGGTGATGTCATAATTATCCAGGCAGGCGGTGACTTCTTTGACCAGGCTGTTATAGCGGGAGATAATCCAGCGGTCAAACGCCTCCGGCTCGCCGGCTTTATCTTTCAGGAAAGTTTCAATCGTTAAATTTTTATCCGCGGCCCGTTGGGCTATATCATCAATATTGGCATAAAGAGCGAAAAACGAATAAGTATTTCTCAGGGTATCGAAATATTTACGGATGACTTCCTTGAGACCCTCGAAATCGAACCGCTTGGGCAGCCAGGGATTGGCCATGGCCAGAAGATACCAGCGGAGCGGGTCGGCCCCGTAGGTATCGGCGATGGTAAACGGGTCGGTCACGTTCCCTTTGTGTTTGGACATCTTTTTGCCGACCTTGTCCAGCACGAATTCCAGCACCAGGACGTTTTTGAACGGCGCCTTGTCGAAGAGCATGGTCGAAATGGCTAAAAGGGAATAAAACCAGCCACGGGTCTGGTCCACCGCCTCGGAAATAAAATCAGCCGGGTACTTGGCTTCAAACATTTCCCTGTTTTCGAACGGGTAATGCCATTGGGCATAGGGCATCGAGCCCGAGTCGAACCAGACGTCGATAAGCTCCGGCACGCGGGTCATACTGCCGCCGCAGTTATCGCAGGTCAGTTTGATTTCGTCGATAAAAGGCCTGTGTAAATCAATTTCGTCGGGGACGTTCCGCCCTTCTTTGCGAAGCTGCTCGATTGAGCCGACCGCTTTTTTGTAACCGCATTTGGGGTCGTCGCAAATCCAGATCGGCAGGGGTGTGCCCCAGAACCGTTCCCGCGAAAGGGCCCAATCCACATTGTTTTCCAGCCAGTTGAGCATGCGCCCGGTGCGGATTTCATCCGGATACCAGTTGATGGAATTATTGTTTTTTATCAATTGGTCCTTGAACTGCGTGGTCCTGATATACCAGGAGTCCCGGGTGATATATATAAGCGGCGTATCGCACCGCCAGCAGAAGGGATAGTTGTGTTCGTACAGCTCTTTCTTGAACAGTTTGCCGGTGATTTTCAGATCTTTGATAATAAGCGGGTCGGCATCCTTGATAAATTTACCGGCGTACGGCCCGGCCAGGTCCTTGAAAATGCCGTTGGCCTCGATCGCCTGCAAAACTGGCAGGTCGTACTGCGAGCCGACCTCGTAGTCGTCGGCGCCGAACCCGGGGGCAATATGGACAATCCCCGTGCCATCTTCCATCGTCACGAAATCGGCGTTAATGACGTAAAAGGCTTTGTCCGCCTGTTCCTTATAAAAATCGAAAAGGGGTTCGTATTTTCTTTTCATGAAATCCTTCCCTTTGAAGCGGGCCAGGATTTCTTTATCTTCACCAAAGACTTTCGGAATAAGCGCCTCGGCCAGAACCAGCTTTTCCCCCTCGTGTTCCACCATAACGTAAACGGCGTCCGGTTTCATGCACAGGGCGGCGTTCGACGGCAGCGTCCAGGGGGTGGTGGTCCAGACCAGATAGGAAAAGTCATCATCGGCCGCTCTGACTTTGATAAAAACCGAGGGGTCCTTGACTTCTTCATAGCCCTGGGCGACCTCGTGGCTGGACAAACCGGTTTCGCAGCGGGGGCAGAAAGGAACGGTTTTATAGCCCTTATAAATAAGGTTGCGGTCAAAATAATTTTTTAAAATCCACCAGACCGACTCGATATAGTCGTTGGTCAGGGTAACATAAGCGTCGTTCAGATCCAGCCAGTAGCCGATTCTTCGGGTAATTTTGGTCCATTCATCGAGATAGGTAAAAACCGAATCCCGACATTTCTGGTTAAATTTGGCCACACCGTATTCGATGACTTTGTTCTTGGTGT
>JAFGNW010000001.1 GCA_016926795.1 Candidatus Zixiibacteriota bacterium | reverse complement strand
GACGCTTCCGGCGGCGAGCCGGATATTTCCGACATAACCAGGCTTATCGATTACCTGTACTTGTCCCACGGACCTCTGGCGCCCTGTCAGGAAAACTAGCGTTTTATGATAAATAAGTCATGTTTAAGTGAAAGGACGGTGAAAAGATAATAATTATTTATATCAAAAAACAAAAAAAATAAATTAAGAAATGAGAGAACAATGCAATTTTTTATGAAAACAATATTCACAGGGCTGCTGCTGGTTATCATCATAATATCTCAACCGTTCAAAGCCGAAGAACTTCAAAGTGATGATTTATCGCTTAAACAATCCGGCTCAATTCTGAATAATACCGAGATACTTATCGACAGCGCCGAGGTAGACACCTATATAAATAATATCCTGTCAACTTATCATTTGCCGGGAGTGGCTGCCGCAATTGTCAGAAAAGACCGACTGACCTGGATCGGTTCGTACGGCATGGCCAATATTTCAGAGGGAACCGCGGTGGGAGATACAACCTTATTTTTACTGGGCTCTACCTCCAAACCGGTCTATACCGCTGCCCTTATGCAATTATGGGAAGACGGGCTGTTCGGGCTGGATGACAATATCAGCGATCACCTTTCTTTTGATTTGGTCAATCCAAATTTCCCGGATTCCATCATCACTCCCCGCTTTTTAATGACACATTTATCAAGTATCAGAGATACCTGGTCAATCCTGAATACCCTGGTCTGTGAGGGTGATTATCCTCAACCGCTGGTGGAATTTTTACCGGAATATTTACTGCCCGGTAGCATGTTTTATATAACTTCAAACTTCCTCACGGTTCCGCCGGGAAGCAATTTCAGCTATACCGACGTCGGCGGCTCAGTGGCGGCACATCTGGTAGAGGCTTTAAGCGGCCTGACCCTTGAACAATATTGTCAGGATTCCGTATTTTTACCCCTGAACATGACGGAGACTTCCTGGTTTTTGGCCGGCCTTGATACCGACCATATCGCCATGCCTTATTCCTACTCGGGAGGGATGTACAATCCGGCCGGTCATTACGGCGTACCGGCTTACCCCGGGGCTCAGCTCAGAACAAGCGCCTTACAACTGGCCAATTTTCTCATGATGGTAATGAACAACGGCCTGTTCGATTCCACCCGAATACTGGACAGCGCCACGGTTGCCCTTATAAACACGGTACAGTTTCCCGAAAAACCGCAACTGTACGACTGGAAATGGGGCCTTAACTGGTACCATCGAACCCTGGGTGACAGGATGATCCGGGGCCACAGCGGCGGCGGAGTGGGTATTAGTACTTTCATGTTCTTTTGCCCCTTAGATGAAAGCGGTGTGATTGTGTTAAGCAACGGCGAGTCATTTAGTGGGGTTGACCTCATAGCCGAAAAGTTGTTTGATTTTGCGGTTGATACCGACGCCGACGGTATTTCTTATTTCGAGGACAACTGTCCGGAGAATTACAACCCGGAGCAGCATGACAGCGACAGCGACAATATCGGTGATCTTTGTGATTTGTGTCCATCCGATCCCGACAACGATATCGATGGAGATGGTTTTTGTGGTGATGTCGACAACTGTCCGGAAATCTATAATCCCGGCCAGGAAGACATCAACAACGACAACATCGGCGACGCCTGCTGCTGTACCGGGGTGCGGGGTAATACCAACTGCTCCGAAAGCGATGAGCCGGATATTTCCGATATTTCCCGATTAATCGACTATCTCTACCTGAGCCATGGGATGTTGTGCTGCCCGAACGAGGCCGATGCCGACGCTTCCGGCGGCGAGCCGGATATTTCCGATATAACTAGGCTCATCGACTACCTCTACCTGTCGCACGGGCCACTGTCCGTCTGCCCGTAAATTAAAAAAAGGCGGAACTTCATATAAGTTCCGCCGGATGTATACGACTTATGTAAAATTTATTCGTACCGCAGGGTATCTATCGGCTTCGTCATGGCAGTCTTGAAGGTCTGGAAACCCACCGTAATCAAAGCGATGAGCAGAGCCATAAGACCGGCCAGTATGAAAATATTCCAGCTGAATTCGATGCGGTAAGCGAAATTATTCAGCCAGTTATGCATAATTATATAGGCTATCGGCCAGGCGATAAAATTCGCGATTAAAACCAGCACCAGAAATTCCCGCGAAATGAGATGAACGATATTAAAAACGGAGGCGCCGAGTGCCTTGCGGATACCGACTTCCCTGGTGCGCCGTTCCACCGAGAAAGACGCCAGGCCGAAGAGACCGAGACAGGATATCAGCAAGGCCACCAGCGTGGCGGCGCCCGCCAGCGACCCCATCCTTTCCGTGGCTCGGTAAGCCCGTTCAAAGGCAGCGTCGATAAAGTGAAAATCGAAGGGATAGTCCGGCACGATTCGCTCCCAGGTTTTACGGACCGAGGCGATGGTTTCGGGAATATTATCCGGCGGAATCCGGATCAGGATATTTCTGGTTTTTGAAGGGTCCAGAATAAGCACCAGGGGCTCAATGTGGCTGCCCATCGGCTTGAAATGAAAGTTTTTAACGACGCCTATCACGGTGCCGATGTTTCCCCAGTACGTCAAGCTCGAACCGACCCCGGCTTCAGGCCCCATCAGTTTCAGCATCTCCTCGTTGATGATATAGGCGTTGTTAATATCCGAAGCTCTATCGCGGGAAAAACTTCTTCCCTCGAGCAGTTTTATTCCCATGGTCTCGATAAAATCGTAATTGACGATATTGTTGCTGGTAACGACCTTACGGGTCGGGTCTTTGCCCGGCCAGTCACTCGTACTCGTACTCCAGGAAAAAAACGGGAAATCGGCGGCGATACCGGTTACGCCCGGGATTTTATTGTCGTCGAGCAGAGCCTGTTTTAATACGTTAAAATTCTTATAAGTTTCGCCTTTCAAACTGATGCTGACCAGTTGCTCTTTGTTATACCCTACATCCTTGTTTTTCATGTAATCGAGCTGCCGGAAAATCACGATTGACCCGATAATTAAAAACACGGACAGGGAAAACTGAAGAACCACGAGTATTTTGCGGAAGACGACTCTCTCCGCACCGAATTTCATACTCCCGCCCAGACCCTTCACCGGTTGATAGGAGGCTAAGACAAAAGCCGGGTAACTACCGGAAACAAGACCGATAAAAAGAGTGAAAATTATTAAAAGCGGTAGAAAGAAACCGCCGATGATATCCGCTATTGACAATTGCTTCCCCGTGACGGAATTAAAGTAGGGAAACAGAAGCTCCACCAATACCAGGGCAATCAACAGAGCGGCAAAAGAGAAGATGACAGCCTCACCCAAAAATTGCAGGATAATATCATTTCGGGTCGCCCCGTTGACTTTCCTGATACCGATTTCACGGGCTTTTTGCGTGTATCGCGCAGTTGAAAGATTAACAAAATTAATACAGGAAATTGAAAGGATAAACAGCGTTATGGCGGCAAAAATAAAAATATAGGTGTTGATATGGGTAAAGAAGGGGTACCTTTCGGTAAACGGCAACAGGGTCACAGTGGCATCTTCGTTTTCGTCATGGCGCTGAACAAAATCAGCCAGGGTGGCCTCGAGTTCCTTCGGGGAGGTATGCTCCCGGATTTTAATGAACGCCTGGGGCGACCACCAGCCCCAGCTGACCGGTTCTTTTCCCGTCATCTGCCTTATCTGCACCAGGCGGGTTTCAAAAGATACTGCCATCTCAAATTGGATACTGGAGTTGTGCGGGATGTTTTTCATTACGCCGGTGACGGTTAGATTATGCCGGTTATCCATTTGAAGAACTTCACCGACGGGATTTTCATCACCGAAATACTTACGAGCGATGCGCTCGGAGATAACTATGGAATTAAGCTCTTCGAGGGCTGTAGCCGGGTTCCCGCGAATAAACTGAAAAGAGAATATCTTGAAAAAGGACGGGTCGACGGCTTTGATATCATCTTCATAAAACTCATCCCGACCGTTGCTGAGAAGTATCTCGAACAAGCCCTCGTACCGGCTGGCGTACTCGATCTCGGGCGTCTCCGCCTCCAGAGCCGGGGTCAGCGGAATGGGGGTAGAGGGATTGTTCGATATCTGGCCGTTCATTAAAACCTGGTGAATGCGGTCAACCTCGGGATGAAATTTATCAAAACTCAATTCATCATAAATCCAGAGCGATATTAAAAGACAGCAGGCCAGACCGATAGCCAGGCTGGCGATAGTCAATATTGAGTAACTTTTCTGTAAATTGAAATTTCTTAAATACAAGTTAATAAAATGTTTGTACACCTTAAGTTTTCCTGTTTAGCCTGTATTTAGAATACGCAAGAAGTATGCCGGTGTTTCTAACCTGCTGAAATAGTGCCAAATAGGTTATTCTTGATAAACCGGAAGTGTTCGCTTGCGGACATAATATGTTCGCCCGTGAACAACACTTTTTGATTTCAAAAAACTTATTTAGCTTTTGGGGTTACTATCTGTTTTAAAAGACTCAGGATTTCATTTTCATACTGAAGGTCTTGCTGCCGGTTGTGTGCCACCGCCTGTTGGTAAGCCGAACCGCGGTTGCCGCTGTAATAGCGCTGGAAGAGGAAGATATATGACAGAAAAACGGGAACATATTCCCGGTCACTGACCAGGTCGACCGTCAGGTAGCCCAGGGCGAGATTGAGAGCCAGGGCGTTAAGTCCGGATAGCCAGTGTCCGTTATAAATCTGACCCGCACCCGGAAAGATGGTGGAAAGGAGCATGGCTTTGCCGGGGGATTTGTACCGGTCATTGACCGCCCTGTCCAGAAACCGTTTAATTGAATCGGAGTGGTAAGATTCATTTCGTAAGAAACGGTCATAAATAATCCGGGCGGTCGGCCAGTCGTGCTGTAAAACTCTCACCATAAACAGCAGCATCCCTGCCCGTTTCTTCAGGGCTCTGCTATCCGCCCCCGCTATTATCTCCTCCAGCTCGATCCCAGCTCTAACGATATCGTTCGTTGCGGCAAAAACTACTGCCCGGTCGATACGGTATTGGAGGGCCAGGCTGTCATTCTCGGCGAAGTCTATGGCCCGGCTCAGTGCGTCCACGGCGGCGTCTCTATCACCTAGATAAGCGTAACAGTATCCGAGCCGGGAATAGACCGGCGAGCGTTTTTTCGGGGATTCGTTGAAAAACAAAAAACGGCGGTACTCGGTCACGGCGTCATCGTAGAAGCCCGCCCCCATCAGCGAGTCGGCCATATCCAGTACCGGGTCGGCGCCGGCGGTCGCGATCGCAGCCAGCAGAATAACCGCAAGTATTTCAAGGCAGCGTGATATCGATCCGGAAACCCTGAACAAAGTCATCCTTCACCCTGTAATTGTAGAGTTCGGCGGCGATAACACTGCCATAGATGTTACCGAGGTAAAACACCGCCCCGATGGTACCCAGCAGCCATCCTTTAACCGACTCGGTGCCGTCTTCCTCGAAACCGTCGTACGCCTGCCAGGCGGACAGGCCTACCAGTATCAAAGAATAGACACCATCGGCGGTACGTTTACAATATATCTTGCCCAGGCCGGGGACCAGAGCTGACATGGTTCCGGACAGGAATTTACTTTTGAAAGGCAAGGTGTCTATGTTTTCCAGTCTCCGGCACCAGTCGGCATTGTAACCCGGTGTCTCCGGAGCACAGGCAATTTTTGCGGCCTCGGGATATTCGCCCAGCATAATATAATTGGCCGCCACCAGCCTGTTCCGGAGAGCCCTGTCCCCCGCTTCTGTCCTGACAGCCCTGGTCAGTGACAATTCATATTCGTTTTGCCGGAACTCTATCACGGATTCGTAAAGGGGCAGGCTGGGTACCCGGGTCGAACCGGGGTATTCTTTTTCGAAATTACCCAGAAGTTCCCGGCATCGCCGATAATCCTCGCCTATAAATAAAGCCCGGATCATCCGGTAATACACATCATCGGTGTTTTCCCCGCCATTAACGCTGAACAGGTAACGGCGGTATTCCCCGGCCGCCCGGAGATAATCCCCCGTTTCATAGAGATAGTCGGCGAACCGGAGAAGGTTCGGGGGGGAGAAATACTCGACCGGTTTGACATCGGTGGTATCAGCGGCCGATAAGAGACCTCCGGACAACGATAAAAACAACAGGCAGATAAGTATCTTACTCATGGTGCGGCGGGTTCAAATAAATTTCGGGGGGGTCATATATTTTACGGGTCGGATGCGGTCGGTGAAAGAGACGGCGGTCAGACACCTGGGGCCGGGCGAATAAATGGCAGCGCGAAAGGCGGTCGGCCGTCAAAAGGACGCCTTTTATAAAACCGCCCCGACGGATGGCTTCCGCAGCGAAGCGCGAACAGGAAGGTTCGAAATTGCAGGCTTCGATATCCTGTGAGGAAACTACTGTTTGATAAATTTTTATAATCCCGCCTCCCAGCAAACTCAACTCTGAGGGGATATCCGCTTTGGGCCGGTCCTGTTGAATCGTATCCGGCAGCGGTCCGGAATGATTTTTGAGAATCAGGTTTATATCTTCATTAAGGAACGGCTCAGCCTTTAAATCGCTCCGGCAGAGAAACGGGAGAATAAGAAATCCCAAAAGGATAATTCGAATCATATAAATACCCAGCTATAACTACGGCATTGCCGGTCAAATCAAAAATCAGAAGGAGCCCGTCAAAGAGTTCGGCAACCGTCTGAAACAAAAGGGAAGTAAATTAAACGGGCATTTAATTATTAATCAATTCAATAATTTAAAACAGGCAGCCCCCGCTCAAACAACCGCTCTTCTTTTCCTTATCAAGCTTCCTGGAAATGCTGATGTTGATACCAATCTGGTGCGATTTATCTTCCGAACCTATAAAAGCATCGGTGAAAACCATGGTATATTTCAGTTCCACGCCCAGCCGGAAATCGTAGGACTGAAAACCGTATACTCCTCCCACCAGGTGGAAAGCGAAAGCCTGGTCGTTATCGGCATAAACCATACCGCCGGATTTCTGAGAGCTTATAAAGTGAATTCCCACACCACCACCGATAAAAGGAGTAAAATCACTCTTTCTGTTGAATACGTACCTGACCCCGAAATCCCAGGGTAATACGGCTATCTGCTTTTCGTCGACAATAACTCCCAGTACTGTATCTTTTTCACCGCCCGTACCCGCCGAAAAACCAATCGAATTTTCAACAACCCAGTTCTGTGCCTCATAGCGGATCATCCAGGCGATATTGAATATACTACTAACCCCGGAATAGGAGTCACCCAACGGAAAACCCATGCCCAGCGAAACGCCGGTGGTGATATAGGAAGCCTTTCTTCGCGGCGCCTCGGCTTCTTCCTCGGTAACCGTATAGCGAGTCGTCTCTGATGTTATTTTTTCCCCGGTTGCTGCCGCCTCCGCGAGCCTTCGCAGCGTCATCTCCAGGTCATCAAGGGAACCGGCCGTAAACTGGTCGCTGAAGACAGCCTCTTTCCTGACGACGCTGACGATGCGTATTTCGGCGGTTATTTTGCTCCCGAGTTTGGTCAGGGACCCTATCACGGCTTTTTCCGCGCTGCACCGGTAACCGTATTCGGAGGCGCATTCGACGGCATAACAGGAATAGTCATTGATACCGTGCTCCGCCAGGGCTGTTTCCATAGCCTGTTTGGATATGACCGTGAATTCCTCGGTATTGTTCAACTCGTTCCTGAAAATATGAGTAGCCGCCTGGGTTGTCTGGGCATCGACCCCGATACCCTCGAATTCAAAAACGACAACTTTTTCCTGCCCGAATACCGACCCGACCAGGAGCAATAAAAAAAACGATACGCTGAAAATTTTTAAAGACATGTTGCCTCCCACAATATATTAAATGATGAATTACCCTGATGACGCTTTATTAAAACAAATCTGACAAATTATGTCAACTTTTTTTAAGTAGTTTTTTTGGTCTAAGTTTTTGAAATTTTTCATATTAAGACATACATTTTAGTTGAAAATATACCGATGAGACATAAATAATGGGCATGGCGAGAATTCAAAAAGTACCGCCCGGTCGGCTGGTCTTATCGATTATTTATTCGTCGATTGACGCCCTGGCTGACTCGCTCGATTTGCTGGAGCGGCAGTTCGGCCGGGTACAGTTCGAAACGGTGGATATTCCCTATTCTAATGAGGAAAAATACGCCGAGGAAATGGGCGAACCGCTGTATCGCCGATTTTTCTCGTTCGAGCAGATGGTCGCCCGAGACAGTTTGCCCCGAATAAAGGATATCTGCGCTCGAATCGAGACCAATTTCGCCGACCGGGTGGATGATTTCATTTTCCGTACGGTCAATATCGACCCGGGGATACTGACACCGGACAATCTGGTCATCGCCTCCCACCGCGAATACAACCACCGGATTTACCTTTCCGACGGGGTCTTCGCCGAGATAACTTTGATTTTCTCCCGTGACCAATTCCGCCGTCTGCCCTGGACCGGTCCCAATTACTATCACGATGAAGCTATCGATTTTTTCTTACGGGTCCGCAACAGCTTTGAATTCATAAACGAACCCGACCGGGTCCCGACCGAATAAACCATTCTTTATGCAAGACCGTCATTTTTAACTTTATTTTCCGATCCCGATAGAACAAATTGCCTCCGAGTCGATACCTGAAATAACGACGGGGAAAAAGGAACTTAGCAACAATTCAAGTTTAGAAAGAATAGCCATGGATAAATTTATTATAAACGGGAACCGCGTACTCAAGGGAAGTATCCGGGTTGATGGTTCCAAAAACGCCGCTCTACCGATAATCGCCGGAGCCCTGCTGGTGGACCAGGGAGAAACCATCCTGAGAAATATTCCACCTTTAAGGGATATTTTCACCATCAAGAAAGTTCTGGAATACCTTGGGGCGGCAGTCAGTTACGACGACAAAGCCGAAGTCATGACCATCAACGCGGAAAACCTCAACCGCAACACGGCGCCTTATGAATTGATGCGTCAGATGCGGGCTTCTTTTCTGGTGCTGGGACCGCTTCTGGCCCGGCTCGGAGAGGCCCGGATTTCCCTGCCCGGCGGCTGTTCCCTGGGCGCCCGGCCGGTCGATTTCCATATCAAGGCGTTCGCGTCCCT
>JAFGNW010000076.1 GCA_016926795.1 Candidatus Zixiibacteriota bacterium | reverse complement strand
GGCAGTATGTTCTTGATATCGCCCGTCTTAAATCCGTCCGATGACATCTTTTCTACTCGTGTATTATTAATGTAGCTATCACTCTCACTTTTAAATTATCGCCTCCCCCGGAGCGGAGCAAGATAAATCTTACCGAAATTTTGACAGGCTTTGGGTGAGGTACAAAAAAGAAGCTGGGGAGGCAAAGATTCTTGTTTGCATAAACGGTTGTTATTTAATAGATTGAACTATAAAAAACAGGACCCTTTTTGAATAAACTTGTGAATGAATATTGCATGTCGGCAAAAATTTATTTTATTAGAATATATTAGTTTCCAAATGAATAATTTTTTATCATATTTTTAATTATGTCGGATAACGCACTCGGACTGATAGAAACCCGAAGCCTCAAGGGGGCGTTGAAGGCTTTCGACGCGGCCAGTAAATCGGGTAAAGTCGCCATAGCCTCGGCCGAACCAACCGAAAACGGTCATATGGCAGTCAAGATCGAGGGAGATTGGGCGGCGGTACAGGCGGCGATGGAGGCCGGAGCACGGGCGGCCGAGCAAGTCGGGGAACTGATTTCATTGTATGTAATCCCCCGTTCCGACAGCGGCATAAAGCCGATTCTACCGTATCATCGCTTTCTGGCCCGTTACACGCCGGAATATTCGACCGTGAAAGAGCCGAAAATTAAAACTAGGCCTTCGCTGTCAAAAACTCCAACGACCAAAAAACCGAAAGTATCCGACCAGCCCGAAAGCAAGCGCCCGGTGTCGGAAGCGCAACCCGAACCACGACCGAAAGTGCAACCCTCACCGGTTCCACAACCGCATCCCGAACCGACCGTTGTCGAACAACTGAAGCCGGCCATAACTAATTCCTCGGTGTCGCCGATAAATATTGAAGAACTGGAGAAGTTGTCGGTAGTGAAACTTCGCCAGTTCGCCCGGACGGTAGCCAATCTCCCCATTCAGGGGCGACAGATTTCGATGGCCAACAAGCAGCAGCTTCTGGAGGCGTTAAAAATCGCCGGTGGGGGAACATCGCCGGGAGATTGAACGTAGAATAAAGAAAGATTAAAAAACAGGTACTGGGTCATGCAAATTTATCGCAGTTTTGAAATAAAATGGTATCATCTCCTGTTCGGCCTGCTGGGTCTGCTGGTCGTGGTCTTCGTCCTGCTCTGGCTTTTTATCGGCAAGAGCCGGGTGAGGAACTTCTTCGAAGACGAGACAGATATTGTCGCCTGACACGTTTTTTTGTGAATCTTACCAAAAGTACTTTGCCGGACGAGACCTCACAGAATATCATATCCCTTAATCCATCGAGTTTATATCCTTTGCCTTAACCAGAAAAAAACGGTTAAGTGTCTGCTTTTTAAGAGGTTTATAACGGTCGGATTTACGGTAAAAAGTCACGATTTCATTTGACAATTTCCCCGCTTCTGTTTAGACTTACCGAAAATGTTTTAGGGAATTTTTAAAAAATAAACCGGCCCTGGTTGTCGGCGATATTTTTATAACTTTTGAGGTGTATGTTATGAAAAAAATTTTAGTAACTGGTTCGGTTGGTCAGATCGGTTCGGAACTAACGATGGATTTGCGCCGAATTTATGGTAGTGATAACGTCGTGGCCGGCGGTAACCGGACGATGCCGAGCGATGAATTTCGCGATTCGGGGCCCTTCGAAATAGTCGATTGTACCGATATCAAGGGTGTCGCCAAGATTGTCAAGAAATATAAAATAGACACGGTTTTACATCTGGCCGCGATACTTTCGGCAGTGGCGGAAGCCAAACCGAATGTGGCCTGGAATGTTAATATCAACGGTCTTTACAACGTTCTGGAAGTTGCCCGGGAAAGTAAGTGCGCGGTTTTTGTTCCCAGTTCCATTGGCGCGTTCGGACCAACCACACCTCTGAATGATACGCCGCAGGATACGATTCAGCGTCCCAATACGATGTACGGCGTGAC
The DNA here is from genome assembly GCA_016926795.1 of Candidatus Zixiibacteriota bacterium. Taxonomy (GTDB): domain Bacteria; phylum Zixibacteria; class MSB-5A5; order GN15; family FEB-12; genus JAFGNW01. Next base: position 17,139 of record JAFGNW010000076.1, on the reverse strand, counting down.
CAAAGTTGCCGGCGAGTTACTGTGTGATTATTATTACAAGAGATTCGGTGTGGACACGCGCGGGGTTCGTTATCCGGGCATTATTTCCAACGTCACCCTGCCCGGCGGCGGCACCACCGACTATGCCGTGGAAATATATTACGAAGCCATCAAGAACAAAAAATACACCTGTTATCTGGGCGCAGGAACTTTCCTTGATATGATGTACATGCCGGATGCTATCAAGGCGGCGATTGACCTGATGGAGGCCGACCCGGGCAAGTTAAAACATCGCAATGCCTTCAACGTCACGGCCATGAGCTTCGACCCGGAAATTATCGCCGCGGAAATCAAGAAACACATCCCGCAATTCACCATGGATTACAAAGTTGACCCGGTCCGGCAGGCGATTGCCGAATCCTGGCCGAACAACATGGACGATACCGCCGCCCGCCAGGAATGGGGCTGGAAACCGGAGTTTAAACTTCCAGAAATGACCAAAGATATGATTGATGTTCTTTCGAAGAAACTTAAGTGAAAATAGATCGGTCACTGTAACAAATTTAGTAATAGTAAAAAAATCATCAGGAGCTATAAAATGTCAGTACAAAAATTGAATGCGGCTTTGACGGTTGAATTGAACGATTTGAAGGCCAAGGGCACCACCAAGGGCAAAGAGATGGTCATCACCGGGGTGAAACCGGCAGAGGGCAACAGAGGTCCCCGATATTTTGTCGAGGGTCACGGAAACAAAGAATTTATCAAGATGAATTCAAACTCGTATCTCGGCATGTCGCTTCGCAAGGACGTGATTGCTGCCGAGGAAGCGGCCGCCCAGAAATTCGGCGTTGGCCCGGGCGCGGTCAGGTTCATCAGCGGAACTTACGCTTCCCATATCGAGCTGGAAGCCAAGCTGGCGAAATTCCTCGGTCGCGAGGCCGCTATGATTTTCAGCTCGGCTTATGTCACCAGCCTGGGCGTTCTCGTGCCTCTGTGCACCAAAGATACGGTGTACGTCAGCGATGAACTGAACCACAACTGCATTATCCAGGCGATGCGGCTCTCGCGTCCCTCCGGGAAATTCATCTACAAGCACAACGATATGGCTGATATGGAAGCCAAGCTCAAAGAGAGTATCGGCCATGGCAAGCGGGCTTTGGTGGTCACCGACGGTATTTTCAGCATGCGCGGCGACCATGCCCCGCTGGATAAAATCGTCGATATCTGCAAGAAATACGACGACCAGTTCGAGGAAGGCGTCATCACCGTGATTGACGATTCTCATGGCATCGGCGCCTTCGGCAAGACCGGCGGCGGCACCGAACAGTATACCAACACCAGGGTTGATATTCTGATCGGTACGCTGGGCAAAGCCTTCGGTGTTAACGGCGGTTTCGTGGTCGGTTCGGCCACTATTATCGAATACCTGCGGGAAACCGCCCCGATGTATATCTATTCCAACCCGATTACGGTTTCGGAAACCTGCGCCGCCATGAAGGCGATTGACATTATTACCGGTCCCGAAGGGAAAGGGATTCTCGAGCACCTCGGTAAAATGACCAAGCGCTTCGAGGACGGTCTGACCACCAACGGTTACGAGACCATTCCGGGTCCGCACCCGGTGGTGCCGCTGATGGTGCGCGATACGCCGAAGACGGCCGATATCGTCAAGTTCCTGACGGCCAACGGTGTTCTGGCGACCGGTCTGAACTATCCGGTGGTGCCCAAAGGCTCCGAGGAAATTCGGTTCCAGGTCTGTGCCGACCACACCCAATCTGATATTGATTATGTCATTGGTGTGCTGAAGAAGTACAAAGAAACGCACTGATAAAAGTAAGTTCTACTATAAAAAAGCCCTCTGTGAAGAGGGCTTTTTTTTATTCACCGATTAAGGGGTGGCCCATCTCTTTAGAGGGGAGTTTGGCGTTTTACAGGTCCCACCGCTAAAGCGGTGGGATACCCGTACCGTCAGGTCACAATTCCTCGCCATGGCGCGGAATCAGGACCTGACGGAACTTCCAAAATGAGATTGCCGCGTCGTCCGCCGGGGCGGGCTCCCCGCAATGACGTTCCCTGTATATATCAAATAGGATATATTCTTATATGTTGTGTCAGTTCCTGATCGCCGTAGGCGAGTGTGAACTGACACCCTTATCAGCAATAATTATATTGTCAGTTACCATTAATTATAAATATTCATTCAATTATATTATAATCCCGGGTGGCCCACCTCTTTTGAGGGGAGTTTGGCGTTTTTATAGGTCCCACCGCTAAAGCTGTCGGGGCAATCTTGAGATGAGAGGGGCAGATATGGACTTATTTCGTCCACGTAATCCCTTGACACAGTCAATTTTTCAAATTAATAAGTGATACAGCCGTAATATATGTGATTTCGGGGGGAAGTATTTAAGGTTACTTTAATAACTGAACTTTCTCCCCGGCGGTTGCGCCACCCCTTGGGCTAGCACCAAAGGGGTGGGCTGTGCCAGAGAAAAATAAACTTACTTGTCATATAAATCGCAAACTTTCAAAAGGAGTAATTCTTATGGCTGACCAAATGCCGAAAATCGGAACTTTTTGCTGGAACGAACTGGCTACCAACGACCCGGATAAAGCCCGGGAATTTTACACCGAGCTGCTGGGCTGGACGGTTACCGAGATGCCCATGCCGAGCGGAACTTATACCATGTTCAAGGCGGGCGAGGCCCAGGCCGGCGGGATGTTCAAAATTACCCCGGAAATGGGGCAGGTCCCACCGCACTGGATGGGGTATATCACGGTTGAGGATGCCGATGAGACCGCGAAGAAAGTCGAGCAGCTGGGCGGCAAGGTGGCGGTGCCGCCGATGGATGTCCCCGGTGTGGGTCGCATGATTACCGTCATCGACCCCACCGGCGCGACGGTGTCGATGATGGCCTTCCCGAAAAAGTGACCTTCAATGGAATACTGCGGCACATGGGGACATGTGCCGCCCGCGAAGATTGTACGGTGTCGTAGGGATCACATCCCGACACTGATTGATAGAAAACAGCCGTCAGGGTCGGAGCCCTGACAGCACGAATTATGTGTGGTGTCGGGCGTCCCTGCCTGACACCCTGTTTGTGCATGGCGTACGTCTCAGTGCGCCATGATTCCACGTTCCGTCAGGTCCTGAGCCCCCGCCTTGGCGGGGGATTGTGACCTGGTGGCTTAAAAAATGTGTCAGTTCACACTCGCTTGCAGTGAGCAGGAACTGACACAACACAGCAGATGTCCTCATCTGCCGTTTTTTGCGTTAAATTCTGCCCTCCAATTAATCCTTTACCCGCTCAGCCGATTTTGTTATCTTGAGAAAAACAAGCGAAAGGAGCGTTCATGCCCAAGGATGGTCTGATGTGCTGGAACTGCGGGGAGCCGACCGGCATAATAGACAAAGTCTCGCGCGCCGACGCCTGTGTTAAATGCCTGGCGGATTTGCGCTGCTGCCGGGGCTGCCGGCATTTCGACCCCACCCGCCGCTTTCAGTGCCGGGAGCCGGTCGAGACCAATATCCCCAACAAGGAAAAAGCCAATTTCTGCGATTTTTTCCAGATGCGCAATGTCATGAAGCGCCCCGGCGGCATCTCCACCCAGACCGACACCAAAGAAGACCGCAAGAAAAAATTCGACGATTTGTTCGAGGATTGACACACGCCGTGTGTTGGATGTTATACTAAGATATTCTTAGATATTCTGAAATATACAGATATGTGTCAGTTCACACTCGCCTGCAGCGAGCAGGAACTGACACAACGTTGCAACCTCTGGCGGGCAGTAAAAGTAGGGCAAATCCTTTAGCCTTTAGCGGTTCTGCCTATTTCTTTGGGGTGTGTTCAAATTTGTGCAAGGCGTACGTCCCCGTACGCCATGAGAAAACCGTTGGTGCATGAGGACGTACACCAATCACATATATCATTCCCGTGGAAACGGGAATCCAGATTTCTTCGGATTTCTCATCCGATGGGTGTCCCCTAAAAAGGACAGAACTGTAGGTCGAAAGTCTTGTACTTTCGACTTTTTTGTTTTGTCGAAACCGCGAGGGTTTCGACCTACAAAAATCATTTATTTTCTTTTGATTCGGTCACCGGGGTTTCCGGTTTGGGGAAGGTGGCGACCCAATCGGCGAACAGGCTCACCCGGGCATCATCGTCAAAACCCATAATCCCCACCAGGCGGTTGTTTTTCAGGCCGACTATGACCGTACCGTATTCGGGATGGTCGTACATGAAACCGTAGTCCTCGTCGAATAAGATTTCCTCCGGATACGGCCTCAACTCGGTTTCGCTCCCGGCGGCGGCCCGGAAATTGATATACTTGACGCCGGAATAATCGCGCGTCAAAAACAGCTTGAATACATCCCCGTCGATATCATAATCCACCGTATAAACAAAATCGAGCGCGGGAATCTCAAGGAAGCTTTTCTCGAGGAACTCATTCGAGCCCTCGACTTTATTTTCAGCAGGAAAGAGGGAGAAATCGGCGGTTTTCTCCGCGGCGGTGAGCGTGTCCATGCCGATTTCTTTGGGTGCAGGTTTTTCATCCCCCCCGCACGACAGGGACAAGGTCCCGCTTATACCCAATAACGTTAAAAGAACTATAATCTTTCTCATACTACAAATAATATAAAATCAAAATTGAAGTTAAAATCCAGAGGACTACATTCACCAGGATGGGCAGGTCGGTTATGAGCACCCGGGTCGGCGAGCCCCCTTTCTCTTTTTTATGAATCAGGTAGAGGTAACGGAAAATGCCGTACACCACGAAGGGGATGGTCAGGTATAAATAATGGGTGCCGAGTTTGACGGAGACCTCGGTCGAGAAGGAATAGAGCATATACATTACCACCACCGAGGCGGTGGTAACACCGATCATCTGGTCGAGCAGGTATGGCGAGTAATGGCCGAGGATTTTGCGGTGGGCGACGGCGCCCTCCTCGAGCAGCACCAACTCGTGGCGCCGCTTCCCGAACGATAAAAACAGGGCCAGAAGCAAAGTATTAATGAGCATCCAGGTCGAGGCGGTCACGCCTATAGCAATCGCTCCGGCCCAGGCGCGGATGACGAAACTTATGCCGACGCTCATGGCGTCGAGAATGACGACATTTTTCAAAAAGAGGGTGTACATAAGGTTCAGGCCGATAAACACCAGTGAGATGATGAAGAAATTCATATTTATAACCCAGGCCCCGGTCAACCCGGCGATAAGAAGTACAATAATCATGAATATGGCCTGGCCGACGGTGACTTTTCCGGAGGCCAGCGGCCGCTCTTTTTTGAGCGGGTGCTGGCGGTCCTGTTCGCGGTCGATCAGGTCGTTGAAAGTATAGATTGCCGACGAGAGCAGGCAGAAAATAACCACGCCGAAAAGGGCCAGCTCCACTTTGAGAGTGTGGCTCATTTCCCCGGCGAAAACCAGGGCGGCCAGAAGGACGCCGTTTTTCAGCCACTGGGTGGGTCGGGCCAGTTTGAAAAGGTTTTTAAGCATGCCCTAAAATAAGGGATTCAAAAATCCGGCTCAAGTTTTTTTTAAATATTAAAAGGGGAGGGCTTTATCGATAGCGCCCCGGAAGGCATTGAAAAAAGCCACCGCCCGTTCTGTAGCCGCGTCAAAATCTTCGCCGGGTGCGAGTGGCAGGGTCAGCCGCACGATAGCTGCGTCGGTGGGGTGCAACAGCAGGGAATTGACGACCAGGTCCCCTTTGAGGGCGAACTCGTTGCGGATGGTTCCGCCGCGGGTCTCGAACCAATAGAGCATCAACTGCTTGCGGTCCCGCTCGGCAATCAGCAGGCGGTTGATGTTTTTGACCGGGGCATTCTCGAGTTTGAGTTCGTACGGCTCCAGGCTGATAATTTTCCAGCCGCCGCCGGGCAGGCAGTGTTTGGGGGAGTGTATCTGGCTGCCGTATTTCTGCGAGGAAAAATAAGCGATGAACAGCCAGTACTGATAATCGAGCGAATCGACATAATGCCGCAGGGTGGTCGTGTCGGCCTTGAGGATGTCATAACTGTCCTCGGCGAAGCGCTCCTCGGCCCCGACAAAGCCATCCAACTCGAAAGGGATGTTATCGAAATTCGCCGGGCGGTCGGGGGTTTGCTCGATATAACGCAGGTAATTGCCGAAACCGCCGCCGACAATCAAAAAAACGCTGACAATTATAACAGCCTTCTTCATTTGAACACCTGCTTTAAAATAAGGCCAAGAATAAAGAGCAGGATAAAGGCCACCGCGAAAACAGAAAGTCCAAGAATCGAATGCAACGGTTCGGCGGTGACGTTTTCTGTGACAGTGTAAGCCAGTAGTGAGGTGATGAAGACCCGGAAGACGTTGGCGGCGACGGCGATGGGGATGGTGGATAAAAAGAGAATCAGCTGGGCGGTAAAGCGTTTCTGGGTCAGGTAGGCAAACAGCGCCCCCAGCGCCAGCAGCGATACCAGCGACCGCATCCCGGAACAGGCCTCGGCTACCTCCAGCGAATATCCGGAAATGTGAATGATATTCCCCTGGCGGACCACACCCATGCCAATAAGATTGAGAACCCCGGCGGTTATTTTGGAAGCCAGAAGCTGCATGGGGAAGGTGGCCGCGAAATATATGACATACGGAATGGGAATCATGAACAGTAAGAAGAAAAACTCGAACCAGGTTTTTCGGACCAGCTGGTGCCCGAAGAGGTAGTAAACCAGGCCGAACAGGGTTACCACGAACGAAAACCGGACGGTGAAATACTCCGCGGCGCCGTTACCGAGAATAAAAAGAATCAGCCCCGCCACGACAAAAAACAAACCCCGGTTATCGGTGGTAAAAGTTAACGCGGCCAGTTCTTTTTTCTTTTGCCAGATGAGATAGACGGAAACTGCGGGAATCAAAAAGCCGTGGGAATAGTTGCCGTCGGTAGCCCAGTCCCTTACCAGTTCATAAAGGGTGGGCAGGTAGAAAAGGAACATAATAACAAAGGGGATAATCAACAGGGGTGAAAATCCGCCGGATTTTGTTGCAAGTTGTTTGTTCATCCTGGTCGTAACTTAAATATCCCGAATTATTAAATCAAACTTTAAAATTATATATCGGTCCTAAAACGGGGGGTAAATCCGGTTTGTGAGGGGCGGTTCATATTTTTATGGTTTTCGAAATTGTTTTTTTTAGTTATTATACGGGTATGGTAAGAAAACGACATATCAAGAGTAAAAACGCGCATTACTGTATTCTGGTCAACAAGGCGGCAGCCGGTTACCAGAGCAAGCAGGTCAAGACCCTGATAAACGCTATTCGTAAGAGCGGGGGTTATTATACTATATACGAACCGGTTTCGGCGATGGACCTGTACAACCAGGCGATGGTGGTAGTGGGGCGACGTCGTCCCAACCATTACTTGCCCCTTCCTGACCAGCGCCGGGGTCCGATAACGGCGCTGGTAGCGGCTGGCGGTGACGGAACTTTCAATCTGATTGCCCGCGCGGCCGTCAAAGCCGGGATTCCGATGGGAGCCCTACCCCTGGGACGGTTCAATAATATCAGCCGGTTCCTCTGTGCGGGGGGGGATTTTTCGGCGGCGGTCAGAAAAATCGTTGATGGTAATTACCGCCAGATTGACACTGCCACGGTGGCCAACCAGATTTTTATCGGCTCTATCGGCCTGGGTTTCATTCCCGAACTGGCGGAACTTCTGGAAGAGAAAAAAACGCCCCGATTCGGTCTCGGCTGGTCCCAGCTGGGCGCCCGGGCGGCCGCCCGCGTCAAGCCGGTCAGTACCGTAATTAAAATGGACGCCTTCCGCTTCGAGGTCAAGCCCCTGATTTTGAATATTAACCTGATGTCCTTTTCGGTCGGTCTGCCGCTTACGCCTTCATCGCTGTCCGATGACGGCCGGGCCGAAATAATTTTCGACCAGGGCAATATGGTGGGAGAATTTTCCACTTATACCCGTTTAATATTTAAAAGGAAATATATGTACGGCAATGAAATCAGGCTCTATCGAGGTCAGGATATAAACATCCAGTCGACCCAGGGTCGGAAACTTTATCTCGACGGTGAGTTAATCGAAATGCCGGGCAATTCCCTGGAGATTAAAATCAACAGGAACGAGCTGAAAGTGTTCTGTTGACGGGGCGATGAAAATTGTAATAAAAATAATTTTTTTGACGTTCTTGGCTGTCCCGGCATCCGCACAGGTAGATACGCTGTGGGCGGACAGCCTGCGAGTGGACAGCACGATGGTCGATTCCTCTGCGGCGTCGTCACCGGTCCGGGTAGATTCGGTACTGTTTATTCCCGAACTGGATAACTCACCAGGAAAGCGAGTGGAAAACCCGGTGGATTTCGAAAGGCATCTTTCCCAGAACCCGACCGCGGCTCTTTTCAAATCGATGCTGGTACCGGGACTCGGTCAAATCGGTAACCACCGTTATATTAAAGCGGGTTTTTTCATCGGCCTGGAAACCTGGTTTATCGTTTCGGCGATTCATTTCGGCAAACAGGCTAATTATTACCGCGAGGAATACGAGGCGGCGGATGAAGACGATTTAATCGCTCGCCGTTACAATTATACCCTCTATGAGGACCGCCGGGACAACCGTAACAAATTCACCTGGTTCGCCGGGATAACTGTATTTATATCGATGTTCGACGCTTATGTCGACGCCCACCTGTCCGGGTCCCCTTATAATAATGACGATGGGGACAGGCTGAAACTGGATGTTCAGCCGGATGTCAAGGGGGGCGCCCGGGCGGTAGTATCTTTCTCTTTTTAATCTTTCAGGATAAAATCTTTGATATCGATGTTGTAACGTTCCGGGTCGATGATTCGGATTACCCGGCGGTGCCGGTGTTCTTCGGAAGCCAGGTCCGCCCAGGACGGTCTGGCGAAGAGGCCGTCCCGGTTGCCGATTATTTTAACCAGCGGTCGGGCTTTGTCGGTTTCGTTGTTGGTCAGGATCATGGCAATTTCGTTGCTGCTTAACAACACCAGGGAGCCGGAGGGATAGATGCCAATAATATCGTTAAACAGTTTCAAAAGGAACGGGTCGAACTTGACCTGCATTTGGAAGCGCATTTTTTTGAAGACCTCATCGGGCTCGATTCTTTTCTTGATATAAACGCGACCCGAAGTAAGGGCGTCGAAGGCATCTACAATAGTGATAATTTTCGAGAACAGGTTGGGCGGGCGTTTTTCCAGGCGCAACTGGGGGTAGCCGGTAAAATCCCTGTTGATATGATGTTCCATCGCTCCCCGGGCGGCGCGGGCGGCGTGAGCATCGAATTTCAAATTGCGCAGGATGGTTTTGGCGCCCAGCATCGGGTGAAGCTGCATCTGGACCCAGTCGTCTTCGTCGAAAGCTTCCGGCTTGCGGATAAGGTCGGCGGGTAGTTTGATTTTGCCCAAATCATGGAACAGGGCCGTCATTCCCAGCTGTGACAGACGGGGCCGGTCAAGGCTGAGACGTACCCCCACAGTCAGGGCGTAAACACAAACGTTGGTGGAATGGGCATAGGTGTAGTCATCGAAATCCTTTATGGCCGTCAGTTCCAGAAGTGAAGACGCGTCGCGGGTGACATGGTCAATAAGACCGTGGACGACGCGCTTGGTCTTGGCGATATTTATATCCTTGTCCCGGACGGTATCCACCAGGGTTTCCTCGACGACCGACATGGCGCGGAAAAAGGTCACTCGGGCCATTTTACGAAACCGCTGACGGGTTTCCTCGGATACCTCCGGGGTCGGTACTTCCATATCCCGGGAGGACAATATCTCGATATTGGCCAGGCCGTGGGTTTTAAGGTCTTCGTGAACGGTGTCGAGGTTTTCCCCGACTGGTTTTATTTCCGCCATGAAACGGAAGAATTTCCCTAGCTCGTCGAGGGTGATTTCCCCGGCGAAACGGACGCCGCCGATGCCGAGGATTTTCCATTCCGAGACAACCCCACCGGCGCCGGAAAGTCCCTTGTCGTCGAAATGTACCAGCTTGTCGTTCAGGAAAAAATGGTCGGAGATGATTTTGAAAGTGATGCCGTCCTGTTCCTCCTTGAGAACCTGGAAGAGCTTGAAGAAATTAACCAGCTTACCGACATAGGTGGCGTTGTTTTCCGAGACAATCCGGGCGGTTTTAAACAGGCCGAAGAAATCGTAAAGCAGTTTTATTTCGTTCCGGGCGGCCGGTTTTATATTTTCCGTAAGGTTGGTGGGCTCGTTCACGTTAACCTCCGTATATTATCTCGCGTCTCTTTTTGATAGCCGCCGTGGCCAGATGTTTGAGCTGGGGTCGCCAGCTGGAAGTCAGTTTCAGGAGAAATTTTTCACTCTTTTCGCTGCGGTTAAGAGTCAGAGCCTCGAACGCTGCTTCCCGGAAAAAAGCCAGCGTCGCATCCTTGAGCGGGTTGGCTCTCAAAATCAGCCCGGACAGGTATTCTACGGCATGGTCGCCGCCGATTATGGAATAAGCGTTCAGGAGCTGCCGCTGGTTTTCCCGCGCCAGGGACCGGAAGGAGTCGGCGTTGATGATATCGGTGATGACCTCGAAGGCTTTCTGCCCGCGGCGCCTGACAATCGCTTCGACAGCGGCCCGGCGGAGGTCGTCGTCGGGGTCGTACACCATGACCCCGAGAATCTCCAGAGCGGTTTCGTTGGGGCATTCCTCCAGTGAATTAACCAGTTCCCGGCGGACCTGCAGCTGGTCATGGCGGATAACTTTTTTCAGATACGAAAGGGCCTGTTCATCGCCGATGCGGGCCAGGATAATAACCGCATTGCGTACCACATACCAGCGTTTGTCGGTGATGCTTCGAGCTATGATGGTTACCTTGTCGCGGCCGCGGCTGGAAAGGTAATTGCACAGCGTATCCCGGTGGAGATGGTGTTCCAGCTCACCCAGCAGGTCGGTGATACCGCTTAAAGCCTCCCAGCCGAAATTGTCCAGGTAGCGCAGGAGCTCGTCGGCGCCGATACCGGAATGTCCGTTCAGGGTTTCGGTCAGGGCGGTGAGGTAATCCCGGCTGCCAGCGGTCAGGTTTATTTCCTTGAGCCGCTCCGCCCACTGCGGTTTCTCGCCACGTATATTTTCATCGAGTTCCCGCACATACTGTAAAAGCAGCCCGGCTTCGATAATTTTTCCGGCCAGGATGAATTCCTTCAGTATTTTCTCGCAGATACCAGCCGTCTCGAAAAAACCGTTCAACTCGGTTTCATGCCGGAAAAGCTCCTTGAGAAGGGCCGATGTCGATTCGTACATATCGAACAGAGCGTCATCGGTGACCATCTGCTTCATCAACTCTTCTTCCTCGGCAGAAAGTCGGTACTCGTCATCCAGAAGCAGGTTGGTGTCGTAGATATTTATTTTAGCGGGCGGTAAATCGGCGAAACCCATCGCCTCGACCGCCTCAACTGTATGCAGCGAACCATCGGGGTCGTCAATCAGATTCTCCGGCTCCGCCGTCTGCGATACCCGGCCTTCATCGTCAAATTCAATTCGCACCGATCCCGCCGGAACCTCGCCGTCCTCATCGTCGGCTTCGATATATGAGAACAGCGACTGGTATTCCTCGCTCAGGACCGGATTGCGGTCTTCCTTATCGACGTTGTAACTTTCAAGAAATTCCTGTATCCTGAAATCACCGTCGTAAGCCGCGAGGTTGACATCCTCCACCGTGGTCACCGTGAAACCGGTGATGCCGGCTTCCCAGATACTGTTTACGAATTCCTCCGCCCGGTGCGGAGCATTGACGTAATTTTTAAGAACATCGAGGAGTTTATAGATGTCGTCGATTTCCAGACTCTCCTTGAAAGAAAAGCCGTTCAATCCGGCATCGAAAAATAAACCGGCCAGGCGCTCTTCCCGGGAACGGTCGATATAGACGGTTTCCTTGCAGTAGGTCAGCTTATCTTTACCGACCGTTATTTCGATATGGCCGTGTTTTTTTATCAGTTCTATCAATTTATCCGAGAACGAGCGTTTCATCGATTGCGGCAGGGGATTGTTTTCGGGGTACATCGAGATAACTTTGATTATCTTATGGAAATCTCTCAATATCAATTTGATATCGTCGATATTCTGACCGGCATGGGTATCTGTGGTTGTCATCTTAAATTACCTCGTTACATACTCTATCATGTTAGTAATCGGCAAATTTTGTTAAGGTGTTAATCCCGGAATAAAAAAGCCGGCCCAAAAGGAGCCGGCTTCGCTGCATAAGTTCTTGTTTTTTATTATAGAAGCTCGATTTTATCGCGGTTTTTAACGACTTTTTTGGTGGCGTTACGGCTGTCAAAGACGGCCTTGGAGTTGTCGACAATCCACTGGTAATTGTAGAGCGTATGGTCGGTCAAAATCACCGCCAGGTCGGCTTTTTTAAGCAGGGATTCGGTTAGTTTCGAGGATTTAAACTTGCCGTTTTTCCAGTTGAACTGCGGAACGTGAGGGTCGTTGTAGAGGACTTTAACTCCCTTATCTTCGAGCAGCTTGATGACGTCCAGAGCCGGGGACTCGCGCAGGTCCTGAATATCCCGTTTGTAGGCCACACCGAGAACGACGATAGTGGCTTTGTTGAGGGCTTTGGCGAAACGGCGGTTGAGCATAGCAGCGATTCTGTCAACCACATATTCGGGCATATGGCTGTTGATATCGCCGGCCAGCTCGATAAAGCGAGCGTAATAATTCAGCGATTTAAGCTTCCAGGAGAGGTAATGGGGGTCGATGGGAATACAGTGTCCACCCAAACCGGGACCGGGATAAAAAGGCATGAAACCGAACGGCTTGGTGGCGGCGGCGTCGATTATCTCCCAAACGTCGATATCCAGCCGGTCGCACATCAGGGCAACCTCGTTGACCAGGCCGATATTGACGCTGCGGAAGGTGTTCTCCAGCAGTTTGACCATTTCGGCCGCCCGGGTGGAAGAAACCACTACGACATCGCTTATGGTTTGCTCGTAAAAAGCCTTCGCCACCTTCGTACAGGTAGGAGTGATGCCGCCGACAACGCGGGGAGTGTTTTTTATACCGTAACGTTCGTTGCCGGGGTCAACCCGCTCCGGGGAAAAAGACAGGAAGAAATCTTTCCCGACCTCGAACTTGAGGTCTTTGAAAATGGGTTGAATCAGATCTTCGGTCGTACCGGGGTAAGTAGTGGACTCCAGCACCAGCAAGGAACCCTTTTTGATGTGGCTTTTAACGCTGTCCATGGCGGTCAGGATGAAACTGACATCGGGGTCCTTGGTTTTGGACAGGGGGGTGGGTACGCAGATGGAGATAGTGTCCATCTCGGCTATGACTTTCGGGTCGTCGCTGGCTTTGAAATTTCCGGAAGTTATGGCTTTCTGAACCATAATATCGGGGATATCGTCAATGTCCGATTTACCGGAGTTGAGCAGTTTGACCTTTTGCGGGGAGATATCATAACCGATGACTTTGAAACCGGCCTCCACCAGAAGCATGCACAGGGGCAGGCCGACATAGCCCAGACCGACCACGCCGGTGTGAGCCTTGCGTTCTTTAAGCCTGGTGATCAGGTCCTCGGCGTAACGACTTTTCTTGATGAGTTTCTTTTTCATTTAGGGAATACTCCTGTTAACCTTCAATAGGTTTTTGCGAGCTGGTTTCTCCAGTAGTTTAAGGTGTCTTTCAAAGTATCCTCTAAACCGTATCGGAGCCTGAAACCCAGCTTCTGAACCGCTTTTCTATTGCTGCCGCGAAGAATGGGGATATCCACCTTGCGCAGGCGCTCTTTATCTGTTTTGACTTTGATTGTCTTATCGGAAAGTTTCAAAAGGGTGTCGAGAACTTTTTTAATCGAAACCGCCCTGCCCGAGCTGAGCTGGTACACCTCGCCGGATTCTCCTTTTTCGGCGATCAGTCGGTAGCCGGTGACGATGTCCCGGACATCGGAAAGGTCGCGTTCCGGGGTCAGGTCCCCGACCTGGATAACCGGACCCTGCCGTCCGGTCTCGATAAGGGCAATCTGGCGGGCGAAAGCCGGGATTACGAAGTGTTCGTTCTGCCGCGGGCCGCTGTGGTTGAACGGCCGGGCAATCCCCGTCGGCAGGTGATAGTGCAGGGTATAGTATTTGGTCAACAATTCCGCCGCGACCTTGGATACGCCATAAGGGGAAACGGGATTGAACGGCTGTTTTTCTGTCAGGGTTTTGCCTTTGGGCTCGAAAATTCCGTAACATTCGGCGGAGCCGATAAAGATGAATTTTTTCAAACCGGAGTTGTCCCGGGCGGCGTCGAGCAGGTTCAAAGTACCCTCGAAATTAATTTTGAAAGTCAACCGTTCCAACTGGAAAGACTGACCGACCGAGGCGATAGCGGCCAGGTGGAAAATATAATCCGGCTTGATTTTTTTTATCACCCGGCGACATTTCTCGGCTTTGAGGATATCCAGCGCCACCAGCTGAAGGTCCTTTTTGATGGCGGTGATATTATCGGTCGGCTCATTGTTATATACCGTTCCGGAAACTTTGTAGCCGTGCTTCAGCAACTCCTCGGCTAAAAAAGAGCCGGCAAAGCCGGTGATACCGGTTATTAAGGCGGACGATTTTTTCATTTATTTTACTTGCCGGATAGTTTCTTCAAGTCGCTGTCAACCATCATGTTGACCAGTTCCTGAAATGTTACGGCGGGTTCCCAGCCCAGTTTTTCTTTGGCCTGGGTGGGGTTGCCCAGAAGCAAGTCCACCTCGGCCGGTCGGACAAAGCGCGGGTCGGTAACCACGTAATCCTTGTAATCCAGATTCACCCGTTCGAAAGACAGGCGGACAAAATCCTCAACCGAATGGGTTTCACCGGTGGCGATTACGAAATTGCCCGGTTCTTCCTGCTGCAGCATCAGCCACATCGCCTTGACATAATCACCGGCATAACCCCAGTCGCGCTTGGCATCCAGATTGCCCAGGGCCAGCTTGTCGGCTAGGCCCAGTTTAATGCGAGCCGCGCCATCGGTTATTTTACGGGTGACGAACTCCAGACCGCGGCGGGGAGATTCGTGATTGAAAAGTATGCCGGAATTGGCATGGATGCCGTAGCTCTCCCGGTAATTAACGGTGATCCAATGGCCGTAAACTTTGGCCACGCCGTAAGGGGAGCGGGGATAAAAAGGTGTGTCTTCATCCTGCGGGACGGTCCGCACCTTACCGAACATCTCTGATGATGAAGCCTGGTAGAATTTGATTTTCCTATCCACCAGCCGGATGGCTTCGAGCATTTTCGTCACTCCTAGGGCGTTGAATTCCGCCGTCAAAACCGGCTGAACCCAGCTGGTCGGGACGAAAGACTGCGCCGCCAGATTGTATACCTCGTCGGGACGGTGCTCGCTGATGATATTGATTATCGAAAGCTGGTCTAAAAGGTCGGCCTGGAGCAGAGTGATTTTGTCTTTAATGTGGTTGATGCGTTCGAACGATTCGGTCGACGCCCGGCGCACCATGCCGAAAACCTCATACCCCTTCTCTAAAAGTAACTCGGCCAGATAGGAGCCGTCCTGGCCGGTGATACCTGTAATTAATGCTCGCATTTTTTTCTCTCGTTTCCTGGTTTAATCAATTTTTATCGGTTGTATCCGTCGCTATAAACCGAAGGTTGAAATATATACCTAAGTATTCTGTCGGTCAATCGGTAAATATTATACAGCCGATCGGAGCTGTCACGATTTTATTGGTAATATTTTCCTTTTTTTGCTATAATAAAAAACACCCACGGGATTAGTCTTTATACGCTCTCAAGCCTTATTAAGCTTGAAAATTCGGGATTTGGGAATATATTATTTAAATTACGGGAGAGCAAAAGTGAAAATTTTTATAATACTGCTTTTATTATTGATAATTCCGTTTTCGGTCCCGGCGATCGAGGTACGGGAAAAAGGAGCTGAATCAAAAATGAACGAATATACCGCGGATTCTCTACTCGAAGCCGCTGATGAGGTTTTTCAATCGCGTGATTACGCCGCGGCGCTGGAGAAATATCGAGCCGTACTCGAGACCGCCCGGCGGGAGTTCAACCGTCCGGTTGAGGTCGAGGCGCTGGCGCAAATGGCCCGGATGAACCTGCTTTTGAACCAAAAAGACGAGGGCCGCCAATGGCTGGAGGAAGCGGAGGCGAAGGCTTCCGAGAGCGACCCGATGGGCTGGTCGCGGTATCTGGGGGTCAAGGGGCGTTTTCAATGGCAGGACAACGACCTGAAAACGGCGCGGGAAACTTTCGAGGTCATGTACAATTACTGTACCACTAACGCCCTCTGGTCGCGGGCGATTGACGCCGCCCATATGATCGCCATCGTGGCCGAGACCCCCGAGGACCAGATAGAATGGGGCCGGCGAGGCATAGAGGCGGCCGAGGCCGGGGACCATGAAGACTGGCTGGGACCGCTCTGGAACAACCTGGCCGCGACTTATTACGATATCAAAAAGTACGATTCCGCCCTCGAATGTTACCTCAAAGCCCGGGAATATCACTGGCGGCACTCCGGGGAGTTGGGCAAGCTGTTCGCCGATTACCATGTCGGGATGACTTACCGCTACCTGGGACAGTTCGACGAAGCGGGCCGATGGTTGCGGCCGGTTCTGGCCTGGGCCGAACGCATCGAGAACCACAGCGTTATCGGCCAGACGCTGCAGGATTTGGGCGAGATTGAAATAGCCCGGAACAACAAAAGCGAGGGGCTCAAAATGCTCAAACGCGCCCGCGAGGAATACCGCAAAGCCGGCTTCAACGAAACCTGGCCGGAGGTCTGGGACGGCATCAACAAGAGAATCGATGAACTGAAAAAATAGGATTTCTTTAATAATAATCACTAGACCAGAGGTGTCTTTATTTAAGAAAACTTTCAAGATGATGAAAAAACTATCACGATTTCCGCTAAGCTTCTTTATAGTCTATTTTCTTTTTCTCCTGATATATTTGCTCGCCTCTTATTTCCCCCACCTGCGGTGGTGGGGTCTTGACTGGTGGGCTTATTACCCGAGCTGGGTGGCTTATATCCTGTTCGGTATCGGTTTGATTGCGGCCGCTGGTTTGATTTGGTCACAGAAGCGTAAAGTCGGCTGGCTAACGGTGACAGATGAAGAGGCAGCGCCCTCCGGCAAATACTTATGGACGTCGCTTACGGTTCTGATTATCACGGGACTTTTATTTTACCTGTTGCGGGTGCGGACGCATTTTCT
>JAFGNW010000075.1 GCA_016926795.1 Candidatus Zixiibacteriota bacterium | reverse complement strand
CGAACAGCACAATTACTGATGACAGTATAAATCCTTTTATTACTTTCTTCATCATTACACCTTTTCACCATCAATGTATAAACATATTACTTAAGTTAAATTCCCGACATAGATAAAATTGAAACCGTAATAAATAAAACCGTGAAGTAAAACGTCTAATTTGCCCCTTTACAACTAGTTACGGGGGTTTTTCTTAATATAAACCATAACCGCCGTTTAACCAAGAAAAAAAGTTTTTTTATCATTTTGAATCTTTAATAAAAAAAGAGGCCGTTTCTCAGGGAAATGAAACGGCCCCTGGCAGAAATGAGAGAGGGTTACATGATTTATTATGGTCAGGAATTTAAGTATATCTTAATATGACTTTAATATCTAACTATGAGAATCAGGCTCCTTCTTTATTTATATTGTTTTATCAGGACGGAAAATATTATGGGTTATGTTAAAAAAAACAACTAAATCTCAGGTCAGATTTTCATAAAGGAATATTTCTTTCTGGAATTCATTAACATCGGGAGTTTGTTGAATCACCGGGGGTTAGTAAGCTTAGTTCCCCGGTCAGTTATTGTTTTTTAACGTTCCTGAGGGATACGATAAAAGCCAGACCGTAGAGAAACAGTCCGGCTGTCAGCAGGCTGTATAAATAAGACCGGGTTATTTGATCCTGCCGACCGGCCAGGGCATCGCACGTGAAAGAATAAAGTATAAGCCCGGTGCCGAAAAGCGTCAACAACCAGGTAATCAAATCGGGTCGGTATACGAAACCCCGGTCGTACAGGTCGGTTATGACGGTACCGACCACAATCATAAAAAGAGCTACCAGGACGGGTGCTATGACCGGTCCTAACCATGGTACGGGAACCAAAAACAGGATATCCCAATCTTGAAGGGTGACCGGCCAACCGATAGTCAGTTTCAGCCAGATATAATAGAATATGTCCCAGATACCGAAAAGGATGACCAGATAACCGAATCTTTCCCAGAATTTTTTCCCGGCCACAACCGCCATAACGACGAGCATCAGCATCGTGGCCGCTTCCCTGAAAAGCTCTATTGCCAGGAACTTAAACGGAATTATTTTCAGAGGGAAAGGAAAACTATCGGGATAAAAAAGCTGCCTCAGGTACACGACTACCGCCGCCTCGAAATAAGCCATGGCTACGGCGAACAAGGCCAGCCAGATCATTTTTTTATAATAGTTACACCGACGCATATGCTTAAAACCGAATCTTTATTATATCAACAGGAGTCTGATATAATCGAGATGTCATCCCTTATCGGCAACTAACTTGATTTCAAAACCGGTGCCTCTGCCGGGGGTGCTGAAAACCACAATGTCGCCGTCATACATCTCAATAATCCTCCTGGCCATAGCCAGGCCGATACCCGTTCCCCCGACCTCGGCCTTGGTGGAGAAAAACGGTTCAAAAATCCGCTGCAGGTCCCCGGCGGGGATACCGGCTCCGTTATCCTCAAAAATCAATTTCACCTTTTTTTCGCGCTTAGACCAGGTAATCCTGATTTCCGGCTTTGTTTGCCCGCTGAGAGCATCGAGACTGTTCAGCATCATATTATTAAGGGCCAGCAGCAACTGTTTATTGTTAGAACGCACCCAGACGTTGTCCTCCCCTTTTATAACGGTGTGAATGTTGTCGTCTTTGATCCTCAGGCGATTGTTCGATAAAAGTTCTTTAACGACTTCCGCGAGGTTGACGCGCTGAGGCATCTTTTCAGTGTCTATTTTCGTATAGGCCGAAATCAGACGAGTGATTTCAGCGGCTTTCATGACCGAATGTTCGGCCACGGCGGCGTAATAACTCAAGTCTCGCATATCCCCAGTTTTCCCGAACTCGTTATTTTTAATGCGGCTGATAGCCACATTGGCGGGAAAAAGAGCATTGCGAATCTCGTGGGCGAAAACCCCGGCGGTTCGTTTGGCCTGTTCGTATTTTTCCTGCTCCGACGCTCTCATTTTGGCTTCCGCTTCTCGACGCTCGGTAATATCATCGGTATGAACCATCACCAAATCCGGAGGTACGAAAGCATAGTTGACATCGAGAATGCGCTCTTTACCGGTGGTCATATATTTATATTTGATTTCATTTTTGTGGGATTTCCGTGAGTTGAAACACTGCCACATATCGTTCATACCCTCATCCCAGTTCGGGTACATTTCCGTAAATTTCTTTCCCGTGAAATCGACAATCTTACCATCGGTAACTTCAACCGCCCGGTCGTTGTAATCAATGAGAACAAAGTCATCACCGACCCTCTGCCAGGTATAGGTGGGCAGGGGTATCGATTTATACTGTGCCCGGGATTTTTCTTCGCTTTTTTGAAGAGCTTCCGCCGCTCGTTTCTGCTCGGTGATATCGCGCACGCTGCCAATGATGAAGCGCGGTTCCCCGTGGTCGTCGCGAATCAGCACATGACTGTCGCTTAACCAGCGATATTTTCCGTCTTTGCATTTTAGGCGATACTCGGTGTTGCTGGCAATCGGTTCATTCTTAAGCGAATTCACCAGATCCTGACGGTGCGTGCCGATCTTCTTCAAATCATCGGGGTGGGTCATCTCCCTCATGCCCTGAACCCCCCTGGTAATCACTTCACCGGGAGTATAACCGGTCATATTCACTACCGATTGACTGATATAATCGTAAGTCATAGTTTTAAGATTCATCCGGTAGAGCACATCTCGTGAATTTTTCAAGGCTTCGCTGAACCGGGCTTCGCTCTCGCGCAAGGCCTCTTCCCCCTTTTTAAGCTCGGTAATGACGGTGTTGGTGCCGAGGATACGGACTACTTTGCCGTCGGGATTTCGAATCGCTTTACCTCTGACCATCATCCATACAATCGAGCCGTCCCGATGGTACATGCGGTGTTCAAACTGCAGTTCCTGAGTCTTGCCGTTGATATTATCCTCAAAGGCTTTATTAACAGTTTCTTTATCATCAGCATAAATCATGTCCAACCAGTAATCGAGGTTGTTGGGTATTTCGTGGTCAGCGTACCCGAGGTTGGCTTTTACCGCCGGGTCCAGGTAAAATTCGCCGGTTTCAAGATTCCGATCCCATACCCCGACTTTGGCGGCGGTCGTGGCCAGGGTGTAGCGGTGTTCGCTTTCGCTAAGAGCCTCCTCGGCCTTCTTGCGTTCCAGGGCGATAGCGATATGTTCCGATACGAATTTAAGAACTTCCAGGTCTTTTTCGGTATAGGTCTTTTTTTCGTGATAATTTTGAACCACCACGGCACCGATAACCGTGTTACCGGACTTTAAAGGCACTCCCAGCCATATCTTCGAAGGGGTCCCAACCGTCCTGATTTCTCCGGCCTCGACCATCCGGCGCTTAACCTCGGCATCGGCGAGCAGGGGGCGGTCGTTCTTTATAACGTACGAAGTCATGGTTTTGCCGGCGGGAAAGGGGGAAAAGTTATCTTTTTCGTCGACGCTGTAGGGACTGTAGATTGAATCCGTAGCTTTATCGTAAAGAGCGATAAAGAAATTGCTCGTATCGATGATAGACCCTAAAATATTGCGGATCAACTTGAAAAGCTCGTTTAAGTCTTTGGTGACATTAACGGCGTTGGTGATTTTATAGAGCACCATTTGCATTTCCTCGTTGCGCTTGCGCTCGGTGATATCTACGATAACTCCCCTGACACCGACCGCCCGGCCCTGGCGCACGATGGCGTTGGAATGCAGGGTAATCGGAAACAGGGAACCGTCCTTGCGAATCGCCGTGTATTCATTGGTACCGATTTCCCCTCCCGATATCAATTGTTCGTAATTGGCGCCGGCTCTTTTCCGACTCTCCGGGGCAATCATATCCAATGCCGACAGACCCTTCCCCAGGTCGTCTTTACTGTAACCAAAGTATGATAAAGCCTGCTGGTTGGCGAATATCAATTTACCGTCGATATCCGTTTCGAAAATGCCTTCCGGGGCCAGTTCTGCTATTTCGCGGAATTTCTCCTCGCTTTCTATCAGAGCTTGTTCGGCCTTTTTCCGTTCGGTGATATCGTGACCGACGGCAATAGCCCTGAGTTCGTCCGACCCTTCGGAAAACAGAGCCGAGTTCGACCAGAGGATTGTACGGACCTCACCCGTCCGGGTTATCAGCGGACCCTCATATTTGTCTTCGGGATGCTGCCTGACCCAGGCGGCGAAGTCATCGATTTTACGAGCATTATGGTCGGGAGGGAGAAAAATATCCGGCCATCGTCGACCAATAACTTCCTCGCGTCGATACCCGCTAACCTTTTCAATCTCCCCGTTAAAAACCGTTATGCGAGCCCGGCTGTCAAGGCAGACAACCAGGCTGTTGGCCGTCTCCAGAAGTGAACCGACAAACTCCCGTTCGCTTTTTAGCTCCTGTTGAGTGTTCACATACCTGGTGGTGTCACTGGCAAGACCGAGAGCGGATATAATCCCCCCGTTCTCATCTCGAATCGGCTGGATACTGGTTCTGAAATGATGTTTTCGCCCCTTGAGAATCGTCACCGACTCGACCGTTTCAGCTTCACCGGAGTCGAAAACACGACGGACGTGGTCCATCTGTGAATGAGCGATATTTTCGGGAAAAAGCTCCATCATCGTTTTGCCCGTCAGGTCATCAGCCTTTCCTCCCAGCATTTGCGCCGCCACGCCGTTAAGGTATAAAAAGACACCCTCCCGGTTGATCGTGAATATGGCAACCTCAGCGCTTTCCACCAGGGTGCGGTACTTCTCCTCGCTGAGGCGCAGAGCCTCCTCGGCGATTTTACGCTGCGTAATATCGGAAAAGTTCTCGACTATCCCCTGCACCTTTCCGTCGGCATCAAGGTACGGTATCGCCGTCACCACGGTCGAAACCACCGTTTTGTCTCTGAGTCTGTTGTCGAGTTCGTATACATAGCGACTTTCCCCCGCTAAAATACGCTGCATCGGGCAACGCTCCGTATGACATATTTTAGAGGGCCATTTCTCGTAACATTTCTGCCCGATTTCGTCGTGCCGGGTTACCTTGAATAAGTGACTGTATGTATCGTTCACACCCAGAATATTATAATTTTTATCGATAACACAGAGTGGTGCGGCCGCTTGAAATATCTGCTCCAACTGGTTTTTGGCGTCTCTTACTTTTTCTTCCGCTTTCTTGCGAAACGTTATATCCCGGGCATCGCCCTCGGTGCCGATTATTTCACCTTTGCGGTCGCGGAAGAAATGAGTGTTGGTGCTTAAAACCACCTCGCGACCGTCGCGGTGGCGAATCAATACCTCAAAATCCTTCACCTGTTCCTGGGCTTTCAGGATTTCAAGCAACTCGTCGCGCCTTCCGGGATGGATATAATAATCTTTAATATTTCTGCCGACCACTTCCCCGACCTCATAGCCCAGAGTTTTTTTGACCGATGGTGATATCCATATCAGGCGGCCTTCCAAATCCGTTTGATAAAGAACGTCGTCGATGTTCTCAAAGACCGAGTTCAGGCGTTCTTCGCTTTCCATCACTTTTTCAATTGCCCGGCGACGGAGATTATTGGCGATAATGAGAGAAACCGTGAGAAACGACAGCACCACCAGGATATAGAACTGATGGCGGGCGACCAGAGTCGAAATCAGAAGCCACCAGGGTTTTTTCTTCAGACGGCTTATAAAATACCGGTTTTTTGAGTTTACTATCAGCGTTCTGACATTGCCCTGAGCGTCCAAAGATAGCGGCTGATAATCGCCGGCTTTAAAAGGAAAGCCCGCCAGCCGACTGAGTTCGGCGGAGTAGATGCCGTCGGAAAAAACAAAACCATCCTCTTCCGTTTCGTCAAGTTTTATCCGGTCAAGATAAGCACCAAGGGCAACCGTGTCGGAAAAGGCCAGAAGTTTGAAGTTATCCGGAGCGTATACTTTAACGTTCGAATTGTAAAAGTGAACGAAGAGACCGGTTCTTTGTTCGGAACCGTAAGGCGCCAGCCACATATCGTAGGGTTTTTCCGGAACCGCCAGGGAACCGAGTACCCGCCCGGTACCGTCGACTTTAGATATATAATAACGATTGAGAACAGAACTATCCGTAACCGTCTCACTCTTAAGATCCAGTTCGGAGACAACGTAGAAATTTCTTTCACTCTCAGCGGGTATAATTCCGGTTCCACCGTAATCCAGAGCAATGATCCGGTTGGAGATTATATTTCCCGAGTGCCCGATAATTGTCAGATATCCGTACAAATCGCTGAAATTATCGTCTGTTACACCCTGTTTGGGATTATAGGCGGTAAAGATCACCCCTGGATTCAGGGAGTCCCTGAGACTGTGAAAGTTACGGCGATTCAACAGGGTGGCCACCGGCAGGAACCATTCGATTTTGAGGGTTTCCATCTCGACGCAGAACAGGACCCGCGGAGTCAATTCCCGCATGGAGTTGACATAGAAAAAAGCCTCGTGATAACCATCGAAATCATAATCTTCCATTAGTAAAACGTAAATCTCGGGTTCCCAGCGTCCATCACCGGTGGCGTCCTTTCCGGTGGTTAAGTATACCTTTTCAAGACCTTCCGCTTCCGGCTGCAGCCGGAACGCCCAGACCGAATCGTTTCTATAGCCGGCGCCGGCCACCGCTTTTTCCTTCAAGAGGACATCTTGATAGATTTGCCAGTCGTTCACGACAAGCAGCACCGGGTCGTCATCGAGAGTTTTCATACCGGGATATGAGATGAGAGTGAAATTGGCCGGATTATCAATATTCAGAGCGGGATTGTAAGAGCGCAAAAAAGCCCCTTCCTGCCTACCGACGACATTCATCTCCAACACTTGGGCCGACCGATATTGAGGCTTGGTGAATACTTCCCAGTTGATTTGCTGTAT
>JAFGNW010000074.1 GCA_016926795.1 Candidatus Zixiibacteriota bacterium | reverse complement strand
TTTTATCACAAAGCGCTGGATAAGGGACTCGACAGCTCTTATATTGTCAATTTGCAGAAGAAATATCCCGCCCTGAAGGTTTTCTGAACGGAAAGTGATATTTCCGAAGCGCAAAAGTGATTTACAATCTGAAATTATCGGTTATAAAGAAAGCGCGGAATTGTTATGAATTACAGACAGCTGGGAAAAGCGGGAATTAAAATATCGGAAATATCGTTGGGAGCATGGCTGACCTACGGCAATTCGGTTGATGCCGAGACGACCAAAAAAATTATCGCGGCGGCGGTTGACCGGGGGGTTAATTTTATCGACGTGGCCGATATTTACGCCCGCGGCGAGGCCGAGAACGTGGTCGGGCAGGCTATAAAAAACTACCGGCGGTCCGACCTGGTTATTTCCTCGAAAGTATTCTGGCCCATGTCTGACAATATCAACGACCGCGGCCTGAGCCGCAAACACATTCTGGAATCGGTTGACCGGTCGCTGGCGCGGCTGGGGGTGGACTATCTCGATTTGTATTTCTGCCACCGGTTCGACCCCGAGACGGAAATCGAGGAGGTCGTGCGCGCGATGGAGGACCTGGTGCGCGGCGGAAAAATCATCTACTGGGGGACCTCGGTTTGGGACGCCGACCAGATTGAGCGGGCGGTCGGCCAGGCTAAAAGCTGGGGGGCTTATCTGCCGTCGGTAGAACAGCCCCGTTATAACCTGTTCGACCGGCATATCGAGACGGATATCATCCCGATGTGCGCCCGTTACGGCATGGGGCTGGTGGTCTGGTCCCCCCTGGCGCAGGGACTTTTAACCGGGAAATACAATAACGGTGTGCCCTCGGAAAGCCGCGGGGGCCGCACCGAATGGCTCAAGGACGGCCTGACTGAAAAAAATATTAATAAAGTGAAGAAGCTGGCCGAGCTGGCCGCCTCGCAGGGTATATCAGTCGCGCAACTCGCCTTAGCCTGGGTTTTACGGCTCAAGGAAATCAGTTGCGCCATTGTCGGCGCCACCCGGGTGGAGCAGCTCGAGGAGAATTTAAAGGCGAGTGAAGTGGCGCTGGATGAGGAGTCTTTAAAAGAGATAGAATCCATTTTTAGCTGATCAGATATTATAATAGGGAGAGGTAACAGCATGTTTACCAAAATCGAGAATTTCGAGAAAAGCTACAAAATTATGGTCGAAGGGACACAGAAAATTATGGATGCCCTGACCGACGAATCGCTGCAACAGAGTGTGGCCGACGACCACCGCACGCTGGGCCGGATGGCCTGGCATATTGTGACCACCATTCCGGAAATGATGGGTGAGATCGGGTTGAAATTCGAGGCGCTGAAAAAAAACGCCCCGCTGCCAACCACCGCCGAGGATATCCAAAACGGCTACCGGGCGGTAACCGGGGAACTCCTCAAGCAGGTGACGGGGGAATGGAAAGATGAAACCCTGTTTCATATCGATGAGCTTTACGGGGAGAAATGGCCGCGCGGCCTGACTTTGAGAATCCTGGTCAATCACGAAATTCATCACCGCGGCCAGATGACGGTTCTGATGCGCCAGGCCGGGCTGCCCGTGCCGGGAGTACTCGGTCCGGCCAAAGAGGAATGGACCGTTTACGGTATGCCGCCGCCGGAAATTTAATTTTTCAGACTTTTTTGCTGTTAAATAAGACTATTCGCTTTCGGTATCCGGGCTGATACTCTGCTCATATTCGGGGTGGAGTTTGAACTCGAATATTTTCAGAACCGTCAGGAAGATGGCGGTGACCAGCGGGCCTATCACCAGGCCCAGCAGGCCGAAAATGTATATCCCGCCCATGATGGTAAAAAACAGCAGCAGGGGGTGCATGCTGGTTTTACCGGACATCAGCAGGGGTCTTAAAATATTATCTATCTGGCTGATGACGATAGTGCCGAGACCGATAACAACCAGCCCCTTGATATACGAGCCGCCCAGGATGAGGATAAGGCCGGCGGGAATATATATTATGAAAGCACCCAGGAAAGGAATAATCGACAAAAAGGCCATGATCGCGCCCCAGAATACCGGCGAGGGAATGCCGACCGCGAAAAACAGGATGCCGCCGATAAGGCCCTGGATCAGGGCTACCACCACCCCGCCGTACATGGTCGCCTGGATGATATCCCGCAGTTGTTTGAACGTCACGTTTATCTGATTGGGAGTCAGCGGCAGGAGCCGGCGGATTTTGAGCACCACTTTCTCACCGTCCTTGAAAAAGTAATACATGCTGAAGACCATCAGGACAAAATAAAAAACGGTCTTGGTGCCGTTGGCTACCAGCCAGGTAGTCTGGTTGACGATAATGCCGCTTACGTTATCGACGGCGTCTTTGGCGATTTCGTCGAAATTGATTTTGGACAGGTCATAATACTGGGACAGCTTTTCTTTCAGGGATTCGAACCAGGGCACGTCGAAAGAAAACATTTCATTGAGCTGACCGGTTTTGTACATCTCGTTGACCTTGACGACCGCGACGGTAGCCTCGTTAATCAGGGCTACGAACAGGTAGGCAATCGGCCCGATGATAATGACTATAATTATCAGGCACATCAGGGTCGAAGCCAGACCTTTGGTTTTAATGTGCTTCTGTAATTTTTCATAAAGGGGATAAAAGAGGATAGCCAGCACGGCTGCCCAGGTTATGGGCACGAAAAAAGGAACCATTATCTGGTAAAACAGATAGAAAAAGGCAGCGGCAATCAGGAAGAACAGCGATACTAAAACATACTCTCTTTTCATATTATTTTAATTCGGTAAAAGGTAAAAATAATCTACTCTATCGGGTTGGCCGACGCAACAACTATTCACGGTTGTTTTTTTAAACGGCTGAGAGTCTCATTTCAAAAAAAATAATTGCGAAATGCGATAACGAGTAGTGTTTAATCGATATTTTTTTTAATAACTGTGCAGCGAGTCAACATTTTTTCAAGCTGTTTCGGCAGCGGAGCGCCGTGCATTTTTTACAAATAGCACAATAGTTCTCACCGTTTCCAATCGTATCGGGATGCTCGATAAATAATATCACCCAGATTTCGAGATTGTTTTCGTTGGCCGTAAGGTATTGAATAACAATGAAATATGTCGAGGGTTGAGGGCTTTTCACCATAGAATTAAATATATCTCAGGGCCGTTTTCTGATGCGGTCGATGGCGGCATTGAAAAAAAAGTCGATTCTCTTTGAGGTCACAAAGAGGATTTGAGAAACGGAGCTCAGTCGCTTTCGGTGAAAAAACTAAGTCGCTGGCGGTTAAGTATTTCAGGAAAAAGACGATTAAAAAAAATAGAATTTTGATAGCGGTGAACGAGGACTAAGCCATGACCTTGTTCACTTACGTTAACGACTCAAACAAGGAGTTCAATATGGCTACAAGGAAATCCAGAAGGCGCCCTACCACTCGTAGAGCTTATCCTCGCAAGCCCGTTCATCGTCGCAGCACTCGCGGCGGTCGTCCGTGGTCCAGAGAAGAGATTGCTTTCATGCGGAAATACTACCGCAATAACGAGACCTCCTGGGTCGCACGTCAGCTTGGTCGTACGGTTTATTCCGTGCGTTATAAAGCTTCTGACCTGAACATTCGGAAAGCTAATCCTTCGGTCTGGAGAGGTAACACTGGTACCACCAAGCCGACCCGTCGGACTTCGACCCCGCGTCGTCGTCAGTCCCGTCGGACCACGCGCACCCGCTGGGCTTCCCCGCAGATGCGCACCGGTCGTCGGACCACGCGTCGCCGCACCATCCGCAGGAGAAAATAAGCGTTTATACATTGAAGTATAAAGAGTCTTTTGACCCGTTTTCCAAAGAAAGCGGGTCTTTTTTTTGTTTATTAACGCCGGCAGAGCCGTATATTGAGTATGCCTTTAAAATCAGGAGGTAATATGCCGGTTAATAAATATCAGGATATGAATTTCGCGGAAGTGAAAATGGACGGCGTCAAGGGAGCGCACAAGGCGGTTGTTATCAGCGAAAAGGAGGGCTGGGCGGACCATGTGCTGCGCGTTTTCCGTATCGAACCGGGCGGTTTCACCCCCCGCCATCAGCACGACTGGATCCATGTCAACCATGTTATCCGCGGACGGGGGCGCCTGCGGTTGGGCGAGACCGTCCATGAGCTGGGCGAGAAAGATTTCGCCCTGGTCCCGGCGAATACCGAACACCAGTTCGAAAACCCTTATGATGCCCCGTTCGAATTTATATGTATCGTGCCCAACAGAGGTGAGTATTAAAAAGGCGGATTTTTTTCGCTTTTAATAGCCCGACTCGGGAACCGGGCTGTCGTCGACGGCCGTACTGTCGAACAGCAGGCTGTCGGGTAGCAGAAGAGAATCCTCCGGTTCATCCCAGTATAACAAATCCTCGGTTTCATAGATATCCATCGGCTGGATGAGCACGGTCAGGGTCTGGCCCTCGCGCGATATCTGCAGATTGGCGCCGTCTTCCTCGAGCCCGGCCAGTATTTTTTCCACCATATCTTTCTGGTTGCGGGGCCGCAAGCCGTTGACCTGGCGGATTTCGTCCCCCTCCTGTAAGCCGCAGGCGTAAGCCAGGCGTTCGATATCGATTTTATCCACCTGCAGGCGGTTGCTTTCATTGACCCTGACGGAAAAACCCAACCGGCCTTTGAGCGGTAAACCCTCGAGATAAACCCGTTCCGGCCGGGTATCGGTTCCACTCGTATTTCGCGGCGGGCGGGTGGTCAGAACCAGCCGGCTGTTGTACGGCTCGTCGGCAATCCACATCGCCAGGGTATGGTCAGGGGAAAGAATCCATTCGTTGAGCAGGTACTCGTTGAAAATCTCACGACCGGGAAAATGCCGCTGCCAGAAGGCCGACTGAAAGGCGTTATACGTGGAATCCAGCCCCATCACATACTGCCCGGTGACCACCGCCAGGAGCATGGCCAGATTATCTCGCCGGAACGGACCGGGCCGCATCAGGGGGTGTTCGGCAATCCGGTAATAGACGCTGTCTTCGGGTCTGAGAGTCTGAGCCAGCATGCGCTTGGCCAGCTGAAAAATTAAATTGAACTGCATCCGGCAGCCATCGGGCGCGGCTTCGGTAAGATGGTCCTGTTTTATACCTCCCAGCGGGATTATGACCGGGTCCCCCTCGCCGATATCGGTGTAAAAGCGGATGAAATATATATCGAAAGCCTCCTCATGCCAGCTTATCCCGGACAGGGCTGAGAGGGTCTCGAGGATGGTCGAGCCGTTGGTCCGCCAGAATTCGGTCAGGGCGCTGTCGTTGCGCTGCACCCAGCGGATATCGGAGCGGACCGAGTGATGCCTGTAATACTCGGGAAAAAGGCTGCCCTGCAAAGTGGCGGAGCGGTTGTTGATACTCACTTTAGGGATGGGAGTATCAACATCGTAGCTGTACTGGGCAAAGGCCAACAGGGCGGACAAGATTAAAAGTAATAATATGGCAACGGTCTTTTTCATAGGGTGCAAATAATAGCCTGAGGGCTTTCAAGGCAAGTAAAACTATTGGGTAGTTTTTTATGCGTCGGGTGCCCCACTGCTTTAGCGGTGGGATTGATAATAACGAACTCACTTTTAAAAAGGTGGGGTACCCGATTTTTAAATCGAGAACCGTCAGGTCACAATTCCCCGCTAATACGGGGAATCAAGACCTGACGGAACGGGAAATAGTTCCGTTCACAAAATTCGTAGTTTTGTGCCGTCAGGGCTCCGTTCCTAACGGCTGCCCCTGATGACGGTATCCGGAAGAGACCCCTGACACCACTCACTCGCTCATGCTTTGACTGCACTCAGCCGGTGCCACGCACCTTGGTGTGGGTTCCCTTCATCTTCAAGAGTACCCACAGCAAGCTGTGGGGCACCCAATTCAGTATGACTTTTTTCTGTCATTCCCGACTT
Organism: Candidatus Zixiibacteriota bacterium; assembly: GCA_016926795.1. Classification (GTDB taxonomy): domain Bacteria; phylum Zixibacteria; class MSB-5A5; order GN15; family FEB-12; genus JAFGNW01. The sequence goes on along the minus strand of JAFGNW010000074.1, from coordinate 1,766 downwards.
GATTGGGAATCTAGGTATGTAACTTAGCCTGGATCCCCGTTTTCACGGGGATGACACTTCTAAAGGAAAATTAATGTTGTGTCGGTCTTTCTATCATAGGGTGCCCGGCAGATGACCACATCTGCCGGTATATAAGCGACACACGCGGACTGTTGTCGTTCATAAAATTCGTTTTATCCGGCGGGGGCAGGCATGGGTTGCTGGACTCCGCCCGGTTCCACCAGCTCGAAATAGAACAGGGTGTACAGATTCGCGAACACCGTTCCCAGGAAACCGCCCACTACGAACGATATCGGCAAACCGAGTATCATCCCTACGATTATGGCCGGGACCAGGCTGACGCCCATGGCCATAACAATGAAGCCGATCGGCAGGCCGACAATTACCCAGATGATAGCGGCTGCGAGACCCAGCCCGATTGTCAGGCCGATATAAATCAAAAAGATTAACAGGTTGTCGAGAAAGCGGGATCTGAAGAGATAAAAGCCCTCTTCGAGGGCGTCGCCGATGGAGATATCGCGCACCACCATCGACCGCTGGGTGAGGGAATATATGTTGGTCACAGCAATAATGATGAAGAAAAACATCGGAATCAACACCAGCAGCGACAAAAGGCCGACCGCCAGGTGCAGGGTAAAAAACACTATCCCGACCAGGACCAGCAGGGCGATAGAAAGACCGGTGGCGAAAAACGAGAGAAGAAAGAGACCCAGAAAGCGCCAGAAATAATGCAGCCCGGCTTTGAGCGACCCGCCCAGCGAATAATAGCCGCCGCGGGCAATTTTATTGACACCGTCGATTATAGCCGGCACACAAATCAGGTGCATAATGAAGAGGAATAGAAGGAAAAGCAATATAAACAACACCAGCGGAATGATCAGCAGTTCCAGCGGGGGCATGTTATCCCAGAAATGGCGGCCCATGCCGATGGAGTCCAGGTCGATGTATTTCTTAAAGTCAACATCGCCCAGGTCCCAGTGAAAGCCGGAGAAACTGCCGCCGGCGAACAGCCCCAGGATCCAAAGCGATTTGTGTTCCCAGGCTATTTTAAAGGAATTATTTACTATCTTTCCAAAATCCATATTACCCTCTCATTTGATTGTAATACCCTCGTAAGGTCAATATATTCAATTTGTTATTTTACAGGCAATTAAAAATATCCTGTCTTTTTTGTATTGTTGACCTTGAAAGAGTCGTTGTTTTTATTAATACGACGGATGTTATCATTTGTTGCCGAAGCGGGATTTTCATCGGTTTATACAAAAGGAATAAAAGAATGTACAATCTGCGCGGTTATTTTTTATTTACGGGTCTGGCTCTCGGTTTATTTTTACTGTCCGTCGCCTGCAGCCAAAAACAGGAACAGACAACAACCGAAAAAGGCGCCGCATCAGAGATAATAGACAGTCTGGTTATCGAACTCGAGGGGGTCGATTCGGTCTCGGTTTTCGATTTGCTTAAAGAAAAGCATTTAGTCGAGTACCATCCCAGTCTGCAAGGGGTGTTCGTGACGGCAATCGATTCGGTGAGCGGCGGGGACGGTTATTTCTGGATATATGCGGTCAACGATACGCCGGCGCAGGTAGCGTGTGACAAGTATATTACCAAAAATGGCGACACAATCAAATGGCTGTTCCGGAAAAGGTAGCGCCTTACGGGCATTATTAATCGCTGGTTTTTTTAAAACAATATTTTATATTCCCTGCCATGAACCAGAAAACCATCGAACGCATTGAAAAGGGCGAGTTTTTCCTTATCGCCGGGCC
>JAFGNW010000073.1 GCA_016926795.1 Candidatus Zixiibacteriota bacterium | reverse complement strand
GGTGAGCTGGGTGCCCGGCTCGCCGATCGACTGGGCGGCGATAACACCCACCGCCTCACCGATATCAACCATTTTCATGTCAGCCAGGTTACGACCGTAACATTTGGCGCAGACCCCGTATTTGGATTCACAGGTTAAAACCGAGCGAATACGGACCGTGTCCACTCCGGCATCCTCGATTTTAGTCGCCTCGGATTCCTCGATTTGCTGTCCGGCGGCAACTATCATTTCCTCGGAAATCGGGTCATAGACATCGTCGAGGGCTACCCGCCCGAGAATACGGTCTCGCAGTGATTCAATTACTTCTTCACCCTCTTTTAAAGCTGAAACTTCCAATCCCATAATAGTGCCGCAGTCGATCTCGCGGATAATTACATCCTGGGCGACGTCTACCAGACGGCGGGTCAGATAACCGGCGTCGGCGGTCTTTAAGGCCGTGTCGGCCAGACCCTTACGGGCGCCGTGAGTCGAAATAAAATATTCCTGAACGCTCAGGCCCTCATGGAAGTTGGCGATAACCGGCGTCTCGATGATTTCACCGACGCCACCGGTAATTTTCTTCTGCGGCTTGGCCATCAGACCGCGCATACCGGCCAACTGCCGGATTTGCTCCTTGGAGCCCCGCGCGCCCGAGTCGGCCATCATATAAACCGGATTGAAACCCTGATTTATCGCCGCCAGATTGTTGAACATGACTTCGGAAACTTCACTGGTGGTGCGAGTCCAGGTATCAATCACCTGGTTGTAGCGTTCACCGTTGGTGATAACCCCGCGCTCGTATCGCTTTTGAATCTTGGCCACTTCCTTTTGCGCCGTCTCAATCAGCTTGTTCTTTTCCTCGGGAATTACGAAATCGTCCACCGAAACGGTAATACCGGCGCGGGTGGCATATTCAAATCCGAAATATTTGAGACGGTCCAGCAGGTTGATGGTTTCCAGCTGGCCGTAAAGCCAGTAGGTATCACTGACCAATCCTTCCAGCTTGTTCTTGGAGGCAACATCGTTAAAGAACTCCATCGGCACGGGCAGGATATTGTTGAAAATCAACCGACCGGGTGTGGTTTCGACGGATTTGCCGTTCAAACGAACTTTAACCAGAGCATGCATATCGACAAAACCGGCGTCATAGGCGTTCATGGCCTCGTCCTCGGAGAAGAAACTCATGCCCTCACCCTTCACTTTTTCTCTTATTTTGGTGAGGTAATAACAACCGAGAACGATATCCTGCGACGGCACCGCGATCGGACGCCCCGAAGATGGCAGCAGGATATTATTGGTAGAGAGCATCAGCACCCTGGCCTCCAGCTGGGCCTCGAACGACAGCGGCACGTGCACTGCCATCTGGTCGCCGTCGAAGTCGGCGTTGAAAGCGGCGCAAACCAGCGGGTGCAGGCGAATCGCCTTACCTTCGACCAGCACCGGGTAAAAAGCCTGAATACCCAGACGGTGCAGGGTCGGGGCGCGGTTTAAAAGAACGGGATGGTCCTCGATTATTTCCTCAAGTATATCCCAGACCTCGGGTCTTTCTTTCTCGACCAGTTTTTTCGCCGACTTGACTGTCTGAACATATCCCTTCTCTTCCAGCTTCATAATGATAAAGGGTTTGAACAGTTCCAGGGCCATATTCTTGGGCAAACCGCACTGATGCAGTTTCAGTTCCGGCCCCACCACGATAACCGAACGACCGGAATAATCGACGCGCTTACCGAGCAGGTTCTGGCGGAACCGGCCCTGCTTGCCCTTGAGAAGGTCGGACAGGGATTTTAACGGACGCTTGGAATCCCCTCGGACGGAGTGGGTGCGGCGACCGTTATCGAACAGGGCGTCCACCGATTCCTGAAGCATGCGCTTTTCGTTTCTCAAGATGACGTCCGGCGCCTGGATATCAATCAGCTTTTTCAGTCGATTGTTGCGATTGATAACCCGGCGATATAAATCGTTCAAATCGGAGGTCGCGAAACGACCGCCCTCCAGCGGTACCAGCGGACGTAAATCCGGAGGAATGACGGGAACGACGTTCATGATCATCCATTCCGGGCGGTTCTGGGACTGCCGGAAGGATTCGAAAATCCGCAGGCGCTTGAGGGTGTCTTTTTTGCGCTGGACCGAGGTTTCCACCTTGACCTGGGCGCGAAGATTGGCCACGGTGTCGTCGATGTCGATTTCTTTGAGAAGGTCGCGCACCGCTTCCGCTCCCATCCGGGCGTCAAACTCCTTGCCGGCCTCTTCCAGTTCGTTGTATTCCTCCTCGGTGATGACGTCGCCCTGTTCGTACGAAGTATTGCCGGGGTCGACCATGATGTAGACTTCGTAATAGAGGATTTTTTCCAGTTCCCGAACCGAGAGGTCGAGCATATGCCCGATGCGCGACGGGAGGGACTTGAAATACCAGATATGTGAAACCGGCACCGCCAGTTCGATATGTCCCATCCGTTCACGGCGGACTTTGGATTGCGTAACCTCGACTCCGCACCGGTCGCAAACAATACCGCGGAAGCGAATTCGTTTGTACTTCCCGCAGTTACATTCCCAGTCTTTTACCGGGCCGAAAATACGCTCACAAAAAAGACCGTCCCGTTCCGGTTTGAACGACCGGTAATTGATTGTTTCCGGTTTGGTAACCTCACCGTAAGACCAGGATAAAATGGTTTCCGGCGAGGCGATTTGAATCTGAATGGCCGCGAAATCCGAGGGCTTCTTCTGAGGCCCCTGACCTTTTGACATCATCTCAACCACGGCTTACTCCTTTATTTCATACGCCCGGACAGCGTCCGGGCGGTCACCAACTTCCAATTCAACTACTTCTCAATTAACTTCACGTCCAGACCCAGAGCCTGCAGTTCTTTTATAAGAACGTTGAACGCCTCCGGGTAACCCGGTTCGGGCGGGTTTTCGCCCTTGACGATAGCTTCGTATATGCGGCTGCGGCCGGTGACGTCGTCGGACTTGACCGTCAACATCTCCTGCAGGGTATAAGCCGCGCCGTAAGCCTCCAGCGCCCAGACTTCCATCTCCCCGAAACGCTGTCCGCCGAACTGAGCCTTACCGCCCAGGGGCTGCTGAGTGACCAGCGAATAGGGGCCTATGGACCGGGCGTGAATCTTATCGTCCACCAGGTGCGACAGTTTCAACATATATATATATCCGACGGTTACCGGGTTATCGAACGGATTTCCGGTCAAACCGTCATACAGTTTAATCTTGCCGCCTTCCGGCAACTCGGCCTTTTTGAGTTTCTCCTTGATATCATCGACCGTAGCACCGTCGAAAACCGGCGTGGCAATATACTCGCCCAGCCGTCGGGCAGCCCAACCCAGGTGCGTTTCCATAATCTGGCCGATATTCATTCGCGACGGGACGCCGAGCGGATTGAGAATGATGTCAATCGGTGTACCGTCATCCATATAAGGCATATCCTCCACGGGAACGATCTTGGAAACAACCCCCTTGTTCCCGTGACGACCGGCCATCTTGTCACCAACCGAAATCTTGCGGCGAATGGCGATCGTGACCTTCACCAGTTGCTTGACTCCGGGCGGAAGTTCCGCGCCGCGCTGGACCTTGTCAACCTCGATCTCCATCGTGCTCTTTTTGGCTTCGAGCAATTCCGCCGCTTCGGCGATGACACTGTTGACGTGCTTGTTGATATTGTCGTCGCCGCAGTAACCTTCGGGAGCGACAGCGTTATCGACGTCAAAGTCGTCGAAGAAACCGGCTTTGTACTTGTGACCGGACCGAATCAATACGGAGTTGTCCGATAGCGAACGCACCGGTTTCGAGGTCTGACCCTCCAGGAGCTCGTTCAGTTTCTGGTTGCGCAGATTGGTGATATCAATTATCTGCTTGTTGAATTTTTTCTTTATCTGGGCGATTTCGGTTTTTTCCCGCCGTTTGGCCTCTTCGGTCCGCTCCTTACGGGAGAAAACGCGGGTCTTGATAACCACACCCTTCATTCCGGGCGGCGCCTTCAAAGAAGCATCTCTCACATCGCCGGCTTTCTCCCCGAAAATAGCCCGTAACAACCGTTCCTCGGGGGAAAGTTCGGTTTCCCCTTTGGGGGTCACCTTGCCGACCAGAATATCGCCGGCCTCAACCTCGGCGCCGATACGGATAATTCCCCGTTCATCCAGGTTCAAAAGCGCTTCCTCGGAAACATTGGGAATCTCACGGGTGATTTCCTCGGCGCCGCGCTTGGTGTCGCGTACCTGCAATTCGTATTCCTCGATATGAATCGAGGTAAAGATATCGCGGTGAACCAGTCGTTCGGACAGGATAATAGCATCCTCGAAATTGTAACCGCGCCAGGGCATGAAAGCCACCAGGGTATTGTTACCCAGCGCCAGTTCACCCCGGTCAACCGCGGGACCGTCGGCGATAATCTGACCCTCGGTCACCTCGTCGCCAACCTTGATTACCGGATGATAATTAACACAGGTGTCCTGGTTGGAACGGGCGAATTTGATCAGGTTGTATTCCCGGTCTTCCACATAACCGAGTTTTCCGACGCGCTGTCTGACCTGCGGGCGAATAATAATCTTTTCACTGTCGACATAGACGACCGTGCCCGCCTCGCGGGCTTTCACCACCACTCCGGCATCGGCCGCTACTTTGCGCTCCATCCCGGTTCCGATAATAGGCGCCTCGGTTTTTAAAAGCGGCACCGCTTGCCGCTGCATGTTCGAACCCATCAAAGCTCGGTTGGCGTCGTCATGCTCCAGAAAGGGTATTAATGAAGCCGCCACGGAGACAATCTGCCGCGGGGATACATCCATATACTGCACTTCCTCGGCCTTGACTACCGGATAATCGGAGCGGCGGCGGGTAATGACCGTATCGTTGATGAAACGTCCGTTTTTATCCAGCGGTTCGTTGGCCTGGGCGATAAAATAACGGTCCTCCTCGTCGGCCGACAGGTAATCCACCCGGTCGGTAACTTTGCCTTTCTCGACCTTGCGATAAGGCGTTTCCAGAAAACCATAACGATTTATGCGGGCGTAAGTGGCCAGCGAGGTAATAAGGCCGATATTCGGACCCTCCGGGGTTTCAATCGGGCACATCCGACCATAATGAGTATGGTGCACGTCGCGGACCTCGAATCCGGCTCTTTCGCGCGTCAAACCACCCGGACCCAGGGCCGAGAGCCGGCGCTTATTGGTCAGTTCCGACAAGGGGTTGGTCTGGTCCATAAACTGTGACAACTGGGAGGACCCGAAGAAGGTCTCCACCACCGACGATACCGTGCGGGCGTTGACCAAAAGCTGCGGCGTCAGGTTATCCTGGTCCTTCAAAGAAAGGCGCTCCCGAATAGTCCGGGCCACCCGGGACAGGCCGACCGAAAACAGGTTGGACAGCAACTCCCCGACCGTACGGGCGCGGCGATTGCCCAGATGGTCGATATCGTCAGTGAAACCGATATCGTTGCGTAAACCGATTAAATACTTGGTAATCGAGGTAAAATCCTTGATATCGAAAATGGTTTTGTCCAGGGGGATATCCAGGCTCATCCGCTGGTTAATCATATAACGGCCGACTTCCCCCAGGTCATAACGCTTATTGTTAAAAAGCAGCTTATCTAGGAAGGATTCCGCCATCTCCAGGGTCGGCGGCTCACCCGGCCGAAGCAGGGAGTATATTTTGACCAGAGCCTCTTCGCGGGATTTGGTGACGTCTTTTTTCAGGGTGTTGAGCACCAGATAGGCCTCGCGCTGTTCGTCCCGGGCGATAATCTTGACCGACTTGTATTTGTTATCAAGAAGTTTTTCTATAATATTTTCATTGATTTCCTCACCGACCGGGTACAAAATCTCGCCGGTCTCCTTGTTGAGGATGGTTTCCGCCAGGAATGAACCCTCATAACCGGTAGCACTTTTACCCGATAGATTGACCTTCTTGATGTGCTCCTCATAAAACAGGTTGACCAGCTCCTCATCGGTGGAATAACCGACACAACGGAACAGGGTGGTCAAGGGCAGTTTTTTCTTGGAATCGAGATACACGTACAGAACATCGTTGACGTCCATGCCGAACTCGACCCAGCTGCCGCGGTAAGGAATAACCCGGGCGGAATATAGTTTTTTGCCGTTGGGGTGGATAACCTCATCGAAGAACACCCCCGGACTGCGGTGCAGCTGGCTGACAATCACCCGCTCCGCGCCGTTGATAATGAAGGTACCCCATTCGGTAATGAGCGGCAGCTCGCCCAGATATACGTCCTGCTCGATAATATCCTTGACGTCTTTCTGGCCTTCCTCACCCTGCCGGGTAACCAGCCGCATGGTCACTTTCAAAGGCGCGGCGTAAGTCATGTTTCTTTCCCGGCATTCCTCGATGCTGTATCGCCTGGGACCGAGATGATAACCGACATATTCCAGGGAATAATTCTCATGGATATCCGTTACCGGAAATATCTCCGAGAAAATTTGATGCAGCCCTTTCTTCTCGCGCTTATCACTGGGAGCCTCAGCCTGGAGAAAATCATCATAAGACTTGAGCTGAACCTCCAGTAAATTGGGCATTTCCGCCGCGTCCGGGATTGACGCGTAACTTATCCTTGTTAAATCACCAGTTTGGGTCAAAAGTTTACCCTCCTAAAAAAAAAGACACTAACGGGTAAGACACTAATCCCATTATGGATTAACAGACAACTATCAAATAAATAAAAAATTTGGCGATCCTGTCCTTTTTTCATTTTCTCCCGATATATTTTTTTGCGGGAGCCATTGTTACAGTCAATCAACCAACAAACAAATCAAAAAAGGGGTTTTTAAAAAAATCTTATAGTTTGACTTCCCCGGCCGGGAAGTTATACCCCGGCCGGAGTATGTAAGATTATTTAATTTCAACCGTAGCGCCCACCTCTTCAAGCTTGCCCTTAACCGCCTCGGCTTCGTCTTTCGAAATACCTTCTTTAACTTTGGCCGGGACACCTTCCACAAGCTCCTTGGCTTCTTTCAAACCAAGCGAAGTAAGCTCTCTCACCACTTTAATAACCTGAATCTTCTTGTCACCGATACCAGCTAAAACAACCGAGAACTCGGTTTGTTCCTCGGCTTCAGCCGCCCCGCCGGCACCACCCGGCATCATACCCGGCATCATGGCCATCGGAGCCGCAGCCGAAACGCCAAACTTGTCCTGAATGGCTTTCGACAGTTCGGCAAGATCCATAGCGCTTAAAGTCGCAATCTTTTCAACAATTTCATCAATCGCTGCGTTAGCCACTTTACTTACCTTTCAAATACGAACATTTACAATTTACTTAACTATATAGGAATCAAATCCAACCCAAACGGTGAGACGGTCCGCTTAGAAGCACGGGTGGAATATAACCCCAAAACGCCTCAATAGTTCCTTAATTCTCGTTTTTCTTTTTCTCGCTGAGAGCATCGAGCGTCCCCACCAACTCGGTGAAGAAAGCATCAAGGGTGGACACAAGGCTGCTCAGCGGCGCCTCCACCGCGGCAACCACCTGAGACAAAAGGATTTCACGCGGCGGAAGTTCCGCCAGACGCTTGATGTCCTCGCCCCCGTATATCTGGTCGTCGACGACAAAAACCTTTATCTTGGGAAGCTCTTTCTCTTTATATGAATCGTACAATAATTTGGCGGCCACCGTCGGCTCGTCGCTGGTGAAAGCCACCGCGGTCGGCCCGGTAAAATGCTCGTCAAAATCCTTCAGCCCGGATTTATTCGCCGCCAACTTATAAAGAGTGTTCTTGGCAACCAGGTATCTGACGTTACTTTCTCTCAACTTTTTCCTGAGAACGGTCATATCAGGAACATTCAAACCCTGGTAATCGGTAATAAAGAAGGAGTTCGAATCGTCGAACAACTTCGATATTTTCTCAACCGTATCAATTTTTTCTGGTCTCGGCATGACTTTACTGGCTCCTTATCCTATTTCTTCACGGTTTGAAGAAGTTCCGAATGATCCAACTTTAAGCCCGGGCTCATCGAAGAACAAATAGAGGCTCCCAGGAAATAAGCTCCCTTGGCCGCCGCCGGTTTGGCCCGGAGAATGGCATCGATGAAAGCATGGACGTTTTCAATAATTTTTTCCTCGTCAAAGGACAATTTGGCTACCGAAGCCGCGATATTGGCCTGTTTGTCGACCCGGAATTCAATCCGACCGGCTTTCAGTTCCTTAACTGTACGGGCGATATCCATAGTCACCGTACCGGTTTTAGGGTTGGGCATCAAGCCCCTGGGGCCGAGCAACTTGCCCAGTTTGCCGACTACCCGCATCATATCCGGGGTCGCCACCGCCACGTCGAAATCAGTCCAGCCGCCCTGAATCTTTTCGCCCAGGTCCTCGGCGCCGATAAAATCAGCTCCGGCATCACGGGCTTCCTCGGCTTTCTCCCCTTGAGCAAAAACCGCCACCCGGACCGATTTCCCGGTCCCGTTGGGCAGCGATACCGTCCCGCGCACCATCTGGTCGGCATGCTTGGGATTGACACCCAGACGAATCGCCAGTTCCACAGACTCATCGAACTTCACATACTTGTTTTCCTTGATGATCTTGACCGCCTCGGGCAAGCTGTATCGTTTGGCGCGATCGATTTTTTCCCGATAGAGTCTGTAATTTTTAGAATGTTTCATATACTCCTCTTCTCCCTGAAAGCGTGAAACACCGCCCCAGGTACAATCGAAAGTTAATGTATGCTACTGAACGACTTCGATACCCATGGAACGAGCGGTACCCTCGATAATAGCTACCGCATGCTCCTCGGACGAGGCGTTCAAATCAGTCATTTTCGTTTTGGCTATCTCCAACACCTGGGCTTTGGTTACCGTGCCGATTTTATCCTTGTTGGGCATGCCCGAACCTTTTTTAACCTTGGCCGCCATCTTCAAAAGCGTCGAAGCCGGCGGGGTTTTGGTTATGAAAGTGAAGGACTTATCGGTATAGACGGTAATAATCACCGGTGTTAAAATACCCTTACCGTCCTGAGTCCTGGCGTTGAAAGCCTTGCAAAACTCCATGATATTAACCCCGCGCTGACCCAGGGCCGGTCCCACCGGGGGAGCCGGGTTGGCCTGTCCGGCCGGGATCTGAAGTTTTATTTCAGCTGCTACTTTTTTTGCCACTTTAAATTATACTCCAATAAATCAAGCTCAACTTTTACTCTTAACTAACTCCACCTGAAGAAAATCAAGTTCCACAGGGGTAGGACGTCCGAAAATCGAAACCATTACCTTGACTTTGCGCCGCTCCATATTGACTTCGCTGACCGACCCGGAGAAATCCATAAAGGGACCATCCTTGACCTTGACCGGATCACCTGCCTGAAAAGGAATATCACTGCTTTCCTCGGTCCGGCTGCGGTCAATCTGTCCGACAATACGGCTGAGCTCATCTTCTTTCAAGGGCGCCGGTTTCCCACCGGCTCCGACAAAATTGGTAATCCCCGGCGTCGTTACCACCAGGTTCTGGGTTTCCTTGTCAAGTTCCATTTCTATCAGAATGTAACTGGGCAGGAATTTTTTAGTCGAAGTTGAGCGTTTGCCCTGTTTCATTTCCGTGACCTGCTCGGTCGGGACCAGAATCTGGCCGAACTTATTCTGCAATCCGGCGTTCTCCACCGCCGATTCCAGATACTTCTTGGCCTTCTGCTCATGGCCGGAATATGTATGGGCAACATACCAGCGTAATGCCACTTAGCCTCCCATCCCGCCACCGAAAATAGTTCGGATGATCAGGGTCAGTATCCGGTCAACAAATCCGATAAAAATGGAAACTATCAAAGAAACGACCACGGTTATAATGGTTGATCCAATCAGCTCATCCTTCGTCGGCCAAGTCATCTTGCGCAACTCGGCGATGGTTTCTTTTAAATATTTTTTAATCTTTTGCAAAGCAATCCACCAAGCATTTTATATTTTTCAGGCCAGGAGGGATTCGAACCCCCAGCATCCGGTTTTGGAGACCGGCGCTCTACCAATTGGAGCTACTGGCCTATATATATAATTTACCTCGTCTCCTTATGCATCGTATGTTTCTTGCAAAACGGGCAGAACTTGCGGTATTCCACTCTTTCGGGGTGGAGGCGCTTGTTTTTCATCGTTTCGTAGTTCCGCCTTTTGCAATCACCGCATGCAAGAGTAACTCTTTCTCTAGGCACTGTTCAACCAACTTTCACACTTAAAAAGTTTGTAAACCTTATTCCGTAATATCCGCGATAACGCCGGCGCCGATGGTGCGGCCGCCCTCGCGAATCGCGAAGCGAAGCTCTTTCTCCATCG
>JAFGNW010000072.1 GCA_016926795.1 Candidatus Zixiibacteriota bacterium | reverse complement strand
TGTATCTGGTCGAAAATCTCGCGCATCATTTTCGTTTTGCCGATAATATTCTGAAATTTACAGGCCAGGTCCTTGCGCAGAATCTCATTTTCGGTCTTTATTTGAAGTTTCTCGGAAATGCGGGTCAGAACATGCTCGAGATGGTCTGGTGAGACCGGCTTCTGCAGGAAATCGTAAGCCTGACTTTTCACCGCTTTGACCGCTCTTTCAATGGTTCCGTAGGCGGTCATGATGACCACCTCGACTTCGGGGTTCAGGCCCTTGATGTTTTCCAGCAGAGCGATACCGTCCATCTCCTTCATCCGGTAATCGGTCAGGACGATATCGAAAGTCTTTTTCTCGAATTTTTCCAGGGCTTCCTCTCCCGAGTGAACCGAAACGCAGTCGTAACCGGCTCGTTTGACGGTTTCGGTGATAACGTCATTGACCAGCTTGTCATCATCGACCACGAGGACCGAATATTTCATTCCATACACTCCCTCTTTTTACTGTCTATTTTACACGGCAGGAGCAGAAGAAAGCGCGCTCCTTTCTCCGCCTTGCTGTCGGCGATGATTTCGCCGCCGTGAGCTTTGATTACCTTCCATGACATGGCCAGCCCCAGACCGTTCCCCTCGTTTTTGGTGGTGAAAAACGGAGTGAAAATACGCCGGCGCACATCCTCACTGATACCCGGACCGTTATCCGAAACGACCGTCTCGAGGACGGTTTCATCAAGACCCAATACCATCCTGTCGGCGTACTGCCTGGTGGCCGTCTGCCGGGGCATTTTGCGGTAGGTTACCCTTATCTCCCCCGCTCCTTTGCAGGCTTCGATAGCATTGGTAAAGATATTATATAAAGTCTGGCGGTAGAGCATAGGGTCGAGCACCACATTGACTCCGCCGGTCGAGTAATTCAGCGGCGTATGTACTATAAACTTGTTATTCCTGGCAAAATCCGGGTTATCGAACTTGAATTGTTCGACCGTCTGCCGGATAAAAGAACCATACTCCACAGTTTCCTTGCTCATTTCCTCATACCGCGTATAATTCAAAAGCGAGGTGACGGTATTGTTCAAACTGTCCACCGCGCGGGAAATTTTCGAAATCATTTTCTGCCGGGGGTCATCTTTCTCAGTATCCCGCATCAACAGGGTGGCGAAGCCGCCGATAGCCGCCAGAGGATTTCTCACCTCATGGGCAATCGTCGCCGCCATCTCCCCCATCGCCGCCAGCGTGTTCAAACGGGCTATCTCCTGTTCCATTTTCTTCATTTTAGTCAGGTCGTGAAAGACCTCCACCGCCCCGTTGGGTTGACCGTCCCGGTCGCGCAAAATAGCCGTCGATACCGACAGGTTCAACCGGGTCCCATCGGGTAACTCAATTTCCTTTTCAACCGCATCTATTTCCCGACCAGTTTCCGCCGCCCGAACAGCGTTAGCCTCAAGCAGGTTGCCGGGCGGTATAATATCCCGATACAATTTACCCGGTGGTTCGGTAACCGAAACACCCAGCATAACCGAGGCGGCCGGATTGAAATGCGTTATCCGACCCTCCCTATCGACGGCGATTACCCCCACCGCGATAGAATTCAAAATACCGTTAAGAAATTCGGTTGCCGCCACATTACGACCGGTCATATCCATCAGTTTCCGGTTGGTCTCGGCCAGCTTGTCGTTCTGGGCGGTAAATTCCTCTTTTAACTCGATGTACTGCCTTTGCAGGCTGTTGATAATGCGATTAAAAGAGGCATAGGATTCGGTAAACCTGGAAATATTTTCCAATGAATCGGGGCTGTCGGTTACGATACTGTCCTTCTTTTCCGGCATACGAAATCCATTTCGTTAAAAGAAAACATATAAAGCCGTTGGGGGATTTTTTCAACAAAAACTTTAATTAAAAATAACTTATGATTTCGTGAGCGATGCGGTCAATCGGGGCGATATGGTCAGCCAGCTTGGCCTCGATAATCGCCCGCGGCATCCCGTAAACGACACAGGTGGCTTCGTTTTGAGCGATAATTACGCCCCCCCTTTTTTTCAAAAGAGCCAAACCTTCCAGGCCGTTGGAACCCATTCCAGTTAATATAACCCCCATAGTTGAGCGCCCGTACGCATCGGCGACTGAATTCATCATAACATCGACACACGGATGATACAGGGTATCCTCGGGGTAAGTCGTAACGACCACCTGGGGCCGGGTTCCCCGCCGTTTGACCAGCAGATGCTTCCCGCCGGGAGCGATAAGCACCAGTCCCGGTTCCAGGACCTGGCCGTTTTCCGCCTCCCGGACCGTCACCTCCGAAAGGCTGTCCAGACGGTCAGCCAGCGATTTGGTAAACATCGGCGGCATGTGCTGGGCGATGACTATGCCGACCGGAAGGTTTCGCGGCAGTTTGGGAATGATACTCTGAAGCGCCGGCGGCCCGCCGGTCGAGGAGCCGATAGCGATAATATTGACGATGTGCTGACGTTTTTTGACAACCGGCAGCGAACTGATTTCGACTGGAGGCGATTCGGCCGGTTTCTCTTTTGTCGACACGGGACCGGTTTTCAGGCTATCGAACTGCCGCTGGCGAAAGCGCGACATCAGCAGATGTTTGCGGCGGACAATATCCTTGATTTTGTTAAGCAGTTCGTCCTTGATTTTAACAATATCCAGGCTGACATAAGACATCTGCTTGGGGATGAAATCCACCGCTCCCAGTTCCAAAGCGTCGAGGGTGGCCCGAGCCCCTTCAGTGGTAATCGAAGACACCATCATCACCGGCACCGGATGTTTCTGCATAATTTCGCGCAGCGCCGTTAAGCCGTCCATGCGAGGCATTTCGATATCCATGGTGACCAGGTCCGGTTTGAGAAGCTGGACCTTTTCCAACCCCTCAGCGCCATCCCGGGCGGTTCCTATCACTTTTATCTGTGGGTCGGACTCGAGCATTATGGTAATTGCCTTCCGCATGAAGGCAGAATCGTCAACTACCAGAATTCTTATTTCTTTATTGTCAGATACCGGCATTGTGATGATGTTAACTTATTTTTTTTGCGATTTTAAACAAACCCACCAGGTCGACAATCAAGCGAATCCGGCCATCGCCGAGTATGGTAGCCCCGGCCACTCCTTCGGCGTTCCCCAGATACTGTCCGAGAGATTTGATCACCACTTCTTCCTGGCCCAGGAAGCGGTCGATATTGATTCCCAGCTTCCGGTCGGCCAGACCGACCACGATAATGTACGGCTTCTCGTGCAGGGCAAAACCGCTGGCTTTGGAATGGATAATATCCATATTAATGAGCGGTATGATTTCCTCCCGAAGCTTGAAAACCGGTTTTTGGTTGACATAATGTATCTCGGTCTGGGCGGTTTTAATGGTTTCGTGAACGGACGATAGCGGCAGGATAAATATCTCCTTATCCGATTCCACCAGCAAACCCTGGATGATAGCCAGCGTGAGCGGCAGCTTTATGACAATGGTGGTGCCGGATCCCTTTCGCGAGTCGAGTTCAATCAATCCGCTGAGTTTTTCGATATTGGTACGGACCACATCCATACCGACCCCGCGCCCGGAGATATCGGTAACCTTCTGAGCCGTGGAGAAACCGGCCTCGAAAATAAACCGGAACACTTCCCGGTCGGGCAGATTGTCAACCTCATGTTTACCGACCAGTTGCTTTTCGACCGCCTTGGCGCGGATACGCTCGACATCGAGCCCCTTGCCATCGTCCTCAATCTTGATGATGATGTTAGAGCCTTCCTGTCCGGCCGTTAGAGTGATAGTGCCCTTTTCCGGTTTACCCCGAGCCATACGCTCCTCGGGCGTCTCGATACCATGGTCGCAGGAATTACGAATTATGTGCACCAGCGGGTCGCCTATTTCCTCGATAACCGACTTGTCCAGTTCGGTTTCCTCGCCGTACATTTTCAACTCGATTTGCTTGCCGGCCTCGCGGGCCAGGTCACGCACCATGCGGGGAAATTTCTTGAACACTTTACCGATCGGCTGCATGCGCATTTTCATCACCCCCAACTGTAATTCGGTGGTGATGAAATTCACCGCTGCCGTCGCCTGGTTTATCTGCTCCAGTTCGTCAAGGTCCTCATGTTCCTTGTTCAACCGGTTAACCGTCTGCACCAGAGTGTTGCGGCCGAGCACCAGTTCCCCCATCAGGTTCATCATATTGTCAAGACGATTCACGTCTACCCGGATGGTCTGCTCGACGTTTTTTTTGTCGCCGGTTTTGACAGGTTGTTTTTTGACCGCAGTATCGCCGGCTGGAAACGGCGAAACATTCTCAACCGGGTCCATCTCGGCGCTGTCATTTTCCTCGACCGGGTCCAATGCCGTTGCCGGTTCTTCAAACTCAGCCGTCTGGGGGTCCTCATAAGCCGCCGTCAGGCGGTTCAGGATATCATCCAGGTCGAGTTCCTCATTAATTCCCTGACGGATATTGCCCAGGAGCAGCTTGAGATAATCAAGCGATTTCAGGAGAATATCCATTATCTCCGGCGTCACCACCATTTCGGATTTCCTCAGCTTGTTGAGAATATCCTCCATTTTGTGAGTCAAAGTGGTCACCTGCTCGAAGCCGAGAAATCCCGAGGTTCCCTTGATGGTATGGGCGGCCCGGAAGATTTCGTTCAGGAGATCAAGGTCATCGGTCGCACCTTCGAGCTTGACCAGGTTATTGTCGAGCGATTCAATCAGTTCATCGGCTTCCACCAGGAAATCGTCAACGATTTCCTTCATTTCATCTAATCCGAAGTCATTTTCAGCCATTGTCATACCTGAATTCAAAAATTACTTTTTTACCTGGTCGAACATGGAATCGACATCCTTCTGCTCGGTCTTTTTTTCATAAAGATCAGCATGCGGGTCGTAAACCCGTTCCTTTTTATCCCGGGGCTCTTCCTCCGACGTCTCGGGATCAATCCCGAACACCGTACAAATCTGGGTCAGCTTGGTTTCAATTTCTTCCAGCAGTGATGCAGCGTGGTTCATCTGCTGGGAGGTGATATCCTGGAACTGCAAAGCGTTCATAATCGTGAAAGCGTCGTTGACGTTGATGTTGGTCTTTTCGATAACACCGTCCAGCAGGTTGTTGATTTTCTCGTTGTCTTTCGGCATCAGTTTTTTTATTGCGGTAAGCCCCTTTATCACTTCCTCTTCGCGGATACTGATGTTTTCAATGAGGTCGAGCATATGGTTGGTAGCCGCTTCGGTCTGCTCACTGATTTTGTCGAGCTGGTTGGTGGCCATCGGCACCTTTACCTGTGACTCCTGGATGGGGTTTTTCAACTGTTTGAAATTGCTTATAATTTCATTGATCGACTTGGTCAGTTCCACGATTTCGGTCTGTAATTTCTGCTGCAAGTTTCTTGTGTTTGACATAATTTACTCCTGTCGCTTAACTGGCCAGAATCTGTTCAATTTTCGCTTTGAGGGTATCCGGCGTGAAGGGCTTGACAATATAATTGTTCACCCCCGCTTTCATTGCTTCCACGATATCCTCTTTTACCGACCGGGTGGTCACCATCAGAACCGGCAGGTTCTTATACTCTTCCATCGAGCGCAGTGTTGATACGAAAGTCAAACCGTCCATCTCGGGCATATTCCAGTCGGTAATGATGAAATTGACCTTCTCGACTTTCAGCTTGGCCAGCGCATCCTTACCATCCTGAGCCTCGATTACATCCTGATAACCGGCTCTTTTGAGGGTGTTGATAATAATCCGTCGCATTGTGGGACTATCATCGACTGCGAGAATTTTGAAATCGCCCACAATTCCTCCTTGTTCTATTATTTATTTGTTTTTTTCCTAATCCAGATACTTGGCCACTTCCTCCACCAGCAGGGAGGACTTGAAAGGCTTTACCAGGTACGAGTTGGCTCCGACCTGTATTCCCCGTTCCTGGTCGTCATCCCCTTCTTCAGACGACAGAATGATAATCGGCGTATCTTTGTGCTTCACGTTATGCCTCAGGGTTTCAATCAAACTGTAGCCGTCCAGATTGGGCATATTGAGGTCGGTAATAACCAAATCGACCTTCTCCGTTTCCGGCAGGGTGGATATCTTCTCAATCGCATCCATCCCGTCGGAAGCTGTCAGAACTTTGAAGCCCTGATTCTTCAATGAAATTGAAACGAACTTGACCACCGTCGGGGAATCATCAACCACTAAAATTGTATGACTCATAAATATATCCCGTTTATTAAAAAATTTATCCCTCTATTTGTTAACAGTCGACATCGGTTTAATTTTGTTCAGCAGGTCCATGGCCCGTTTGGCTCCGCCGGCGGCCCCGGCCGTACTCGCCGCCGTCCCGGAGAAAACGGTCGTATGGACTATTTCCTTCTCGGCTTTCTGAATTTCCTTCCGATACACCAGAGCGTTTTTGAAATACACCAGCCTGAAAGCCTTGGACAACCCGTGCAGCGTTTCCGAATGACCGATATAAAGGAACCCCCCCGGCTTCAGGGAGTTGTAAAAACCCCTTATAATCTGCTTCTTCACCTCGTCGGAGAAATAAATCATGACGTTACGGAAAAAGATAACATCGACTCCCGTCATCATGTTCATCCGACGTCCTTCGTTCAGGTTCATATGAAAGAATTTGACCAGGCTCTTGGCTTCGGGATTGATACGGTACATCTCACCCACCTTGGTGAAA
This sequence comes from Candidatus Zixiibacteriota bacterium, assembly GCA_016926795.1. Lineage (GTDB taxonomy): Bacteria > Zixibacteria > MSB-5A5 > GN15 > FEB-12 > JAFGNW01. Next base: position 12,156 of record JAFGNW010000072.1, on the reverse strand, counting down.
TAACGGTTGAGAATCGCCGGGGCGACATTTCTGAGGGTAATACCGGAGTACTCACCATTGCGGGCTCTCTGCAGGACACTTTCAGAAATATCGTTGGCCAGTATTTCGAGGTTCCAGCCCGGCATCAGAATCATTTTTTCCAGAAGTATGATCGCGAGGGTATAAGGTTCCTCCCCGCTCGAGCAGCCGGCCGACCAGATTTTAAGAGTCTTCGACTCACCCGCCACCAGTTTCTCCTTGACCAGCAAGGGCAACACCTCTTCGGAAAAAGAAAGCAGTTGCGGTTCGTTCCTGAAAAAACTGGTTTCGTTGGTTGTCACCAGATTCATCAACTGGTTGAATTCTTTCAGGGAAACGTCGTATTTGACATGGTAGAAATAATCGCGAATATTTTTAATACCCAGTTCCGCCATCCGCTTTATGAGACGGTTTTTGACCAGGTACATTTTATTCTCTGCGAAATAAATACCGCTTTTTTCATGTATAAAATCGCGAATCATTATAAACTCATCAAGCGACATCTGAATATCATTTTCAGAATCCGTTAACATAAGCCACCTTTTAAATTACCGACAACCGTCTCTTAACGATCATCATCTTTACTCTCACCTATTTTCGACTCCACCAGTTTAAAGAGCTGGTTGATATTGAACGGCTTGATAACATAGTCCGCCACCTTGTTCCGAAGCGCCGTAACCGCCGTATCGACCGACGGGTAACCGGTCATGACCACCACGGGGATTCCGGGATGGGACCGATTCACCAACGAGGCCAGTGTCAGGCCGTCCATCTCGGGCATTTTTATATCCGTAAGAACCAGGTCGATTTTTTTGGAGCGGATTATCTCCAGGGCTTTTTCTCCGTTTTCCGCCACGGAGATATCCCAGCCCTGACTGCTGAAAAAATCATAGAGCAGATCGCGAATTAATAATTCATCGTCCACCACCAGAATCGATGGATGCGCCATTATTGCTTACCTCCCATCGTTGAAAGAGCCATTTCCGCCGCTTTCGCCAGGTCCTGATTTTTTTCCTTTCTCAGACGGTCAAGGACCGGGAGGGCCTCGCGGCTGCCCAGGTGCGCAATCGCTTTTACCGCGGCCAGCTTGATGATATCGAGGTCATCCTCAAGAAAAGGAATTATGAGCTCAGCCAGCCGGCTTATCCCCAGTTCGCCGATGGCATTGATAGTATGGAACCGGACCCAGACATCCTCATCGTCGAGCAGGAATGTAACCTCCTCGACCGCCGCCTCGCCGTTTAACGACAGCAGAGCCGAAACCGCTGCTTTGCGCACCGAAGTATTCTCGTCATGGAGAGCCAGGACAAAGGGATGAAGATCCGGTACGTGGCCGATCTTACTCAGGGACGTGATAGCCGAACGCCGGATACCGGGGTCGGAATGATTAATCGCCTTGAGCAGCGGCAGCACCACCTCTTCCTCGCCGATCCAGCCCAGGGCCGTAACCGCCAGGCGCTGTCGTTCAATATCCATATGATCCAGGTCCTCATAGAACTTCTGCACCACCCGGGGTCCGCCGACAATAATGAGCGCTCCCAGGGCGGCCTCGCGAACATCGGGATACTTGTCGTCGAGGCCCTCGAAAATAAAATCAGCCTCGTCGTAACTGCACAGCCAGCCCATAGCGGAGTAAGCCGCCGACCGGACATGGCCGATCGGGTCCCGGGCCAGTGCTTTTAATACCGGGATGGCCCGCGGGTTACCGGACACACCCAGGACATGAGCTGTTTTCTGGCGGACCTCCTGATCCGGGTCGCTGGCCAGGTCGAGAATATCCTCCGCCAGTTCCTCGTCGATGAATTGTCGAATGACATCGAGCAGTTTCAACTTGGTACTGCTCGAGGCGGTTTTTAATTTCTCCACTATCAGTTTACCCGCCTGATGCCCGGCTTCACCGAGAATCTCGGTTATTCGTAAAAGATCGTTCTCATCGACATAGTCGATAACGTTCAAAAGACCCTGGATGACTTCCCGACCGAACCAGTGTCTCAGACGCGATAGGGTGAACTCGGTGATATCCCGGTCCCGGTTGCGGATTCCGTCAAAAAGAAAATCGGTGAAGTTATTCAGGGGCAGGTCATAACTTACCTTACCGCCGGTTTTGCGGCTAATTTTAATTACCGCCATCATCGCTACCTCGGCAATTAACCGGTCCTCGTTACCGAGGAAAGGAACCAGGTGCTCGATGGAATCGGCCCGACCGACTTCCCCGATGGCTTCCAGGCCGGCATACCGGATTATGGGGTCATCGGTTTTCAAGATCTCGTATAATTTATTCAGAACCGACGGGTCCCCGATTTTACCCAGAGCCTCGACCGCCTGCAGGCGCACTTCTTCAATCTTATCATATGCAGCCAGGAGGTGCGGCACCGCCGCGGTTGACCCTATCTCACCCAGTGCCTCCGCCGCCGAACAGACGACGTTGGCATTTTCGTCCCACAAACGCTGGCAGACCGGCTCCACAGCTTTTTCATCACCGATCAAGCCCAAAATATCGGTAATAAATTTTCGGATATCATGGTCATCGTCATTGAGATATTCGATGAGCGACGGCACGGCGTCACGACCAATCTTCACCAGAATTTCCGATGCCAGATTACGCGAACCGATATCCTCGCTGCCCAGGAACCGGATTAAAAGCTGCGCAACCGTATCCCCTTTTTTCCGGGTAAGGCAATCGGCGGCCAGCTCGCGAATACCCAAATCCGGGTCTTCCAGAGCTATGACCAGACCGGCCACGGCTTCATCGCTGTCGGACAGATTCAACTGCTTGACGGCTTCTTCCCGCTCGTAAAAATCCGGAGATTGAAGCAGGGTCAGCAGTTCCTCGATATTAACAACGGTATTTTCCATTGTGTGTCCTCGTCAAATCAAGATATTAATTGGCCGGAACCGATTGATACGAGGCCAGCGCTTCTTCTTCGGTCGTGTATATTTCAAAAATATGCGAAAGCTGCGTGATTTCGAATATTTCCTGGACGTAATTGGCCAGATTGGATAGCGTGAAACGCCCCTTGGCCAACCGGGTTTCTTTCATAATCGAAACCAGCGAACCCAGACCGGAACTGTTGATGAAATCCACACCGGACAGGTTCAAATGAATCGAGGTTACGTTTTTCTCGAACAGCTTTTTAATGTGCTCTTTAAGCATCGTCCCGCTGGACAGGTCCAGACGACCGTTCAAATCGAGAATGGCAATACTGCCCTGGTCTCTTTGCTTAATATCCATGATATCCTCCTAGACTATATTTTGACTTCATTTTTATTCAAACGAAAGAATACGGTAATAACTTTTAACCCTCCTTTTGCCCCCCTTTCGAACCGAACCAGATCCGCGTAATGCTTCATTAAATCAATACCCCGCCCGTTTTCCCCAAAAAGGGCGGCCGGTTTTTTATTCTCAATATTTACAAGTCCTTCCCGTTCCTTACCTTCATCAGATATATCGACCGTTATCTCGGTTTCATTTACCGTCAAATCGATTTTTATCGTCGTTGCCGGATTTTCCTGGTTACCGTGGAGATAGGCGTTAGTATAAGCCTCCGAAACCACCAGCATTATTTTATGCTTCATCTCCCGACCCAGCTTTAGGCGGTCCAGCAAGGTGTCAAGGTCGTCCAGCATCAGATCTTCCGAAGCCGGTATCGAGGGGTATTTAAGACTATAACGTTCCATCCTTTAATCCACTTTCACCTGCAGGATGGTAAAATCGTCCTGGGAATCCTCGGCGGCACCATCGGTAAAACGGTCCACCCATTCTTTCACTTTCAGACAAAAATCCTTGGGTGAAAGGTCAATCTCCGAAACATAGACCTGTTCCACTCGTTCCCGTCCGAACAGATTGCCCGAAGCGTCCTCCGCCTCGGTTAAGCCGTCGGTGAATAAAAAGAGACGGTCCCCGCTGTTTAGCTCCCTCTCCCCGTACTTGAAATCGATACCCGGAAACTGGCCGACTATCGGTCCGCCGACGGGCAGTTCTTTTATCTTTCGCGAGGCTTTCTCCCAATACAGGCCCGGCAAATGGCCGGCGTTACAATATGTCAGCCGTTTAGCGTCAAGGTCGAATTTGCAGAAGAAGAGCGTAACAAACATTTCCCGGTCCTTGATAATAGCCCGGCACAACAGGTCGTTCAAGCTTACGGCCAATTCGTCCACACTGATTTGGGGGTGCTGCTCTATAATGGATTTAATTATACCCGAGGCGGCCGACATAACCAGGGCCGCCGGGATGCCCTTGTTGGAAACATCGCCCAAAACCACAATAAACTGGTTCCGGTCGATACTGATAATATCATAAAAGTCACCGCCGACCTCGCGGGCGGGATAATAAACCGCCCCGATATCCACCCCGGTAATATCGTGGATATTCTGGGGTAGAATTGTCTCCTGAACCTGTCGGGCCACCGCCAGATCCTGCTCGATTTTCTGTTGCCGGAGTTTAGCTTTTAAGAGCTGAGAATTGTCCACGGCTACAGCCACAAAACTGAGCAGCATTTCCAGTGCTTCTTTGTCCGCCTCGGTGAAATTTCCCCCGTTGGTCTTGTTAATGACCAGCACTACTCCCAGGCACTTTTCTTTGGTGATAATAGGCGCGGAAATAATGGTATTTAAAAGCACGCCGTTTTCAGCCTTAAGGCGCAAATCGGCAAGTATCACTGCTTCCCGATTTTCAAAACAATAGGTGATTAAGTCGAGGTCGTTTTTGTACTTAAGGTTTTTGACGAATTTCTCGGTGACACCCCAGGAAACTTTCATTTCGAGCCGGTCTTTTTCACTGATCATCATCAGCCCGACTTCTCCGTCAACCAGCCGAATACCCATATCCATAATCACCGACAGAACAGCATCAATCTCGTGCATCGAGGTAATGACAGCGCCCATTGTGGCCAGGTCGCGAAGTTGAGCTTTTTGGGCTTCCAGACCGGCTTCGAGCTGGTCTATTCGCGACTGATATGCGGATGCGGTAGTCATAAAGATGATTATCGACAAAAAAAGCGGAATTTTAAGCCAAATCAGAGCTTATATGGTATTACCGGAGGATAAAATAATGGTGTCAGATTATGTCGGAAGTATTTTATTTCTGCCGGAACTTGATTCTGATGGGGACACCCTCAAAATCAAATCGGGCTCGAAGCTGGTTGCTTAGATAATGGATGTATGATTTGTCCACCAGACGGGGGTGATTGGTGAAAATTATGAAGGTGGGTGGGGCGCTTTCGGTTTGGGTTATGTATTTCATTTGTATATACTTACGCTGTTTGGCCGGAGGTTTCCGCCGGGCGAATACTTCAGCTAGAAAGTCATTGAGCGGGGCGGTCGCTATGCGTCGGTGATGATTCTCGTAAACCTTGTTCACCAGGTCCATAACCTTGTCGATTCGTTGGCCTGTCAGGGCGGAAATATAAATAATCGGCAGATAGGCAAATTTGGCCAGCCGGCTTTTAATCACGACTGAGTATTCATCGGCTGTTTTCCCATCTTTCTCGATTAAATCCCATTTATTGATCGCCAGTACCGCCGCCCGACGTTTTTCCAGTACCTGGGATAGTATCCGCTGGTCCTGGGCGGTTACCCCATCGACCGCGTCAATCAGAAGCACGACTATATCACAATCCTCGATAGCTTTCTCGGCACGAAGGTTGGTGTAAAATTCGATATTTTCCACCACCTTATATTTACGCCTCAGACCGGCAGTATCAATAAGGATATATTTGCGGCCGTTGAATTCGAAAGGCGTGTCCACCGAATCGCGAGTGGTTCCGGCTGTCGGGGATACGATCAGGCGCTCTTCGCCCAGCAGTTTATTGATATAGGACGATTTGCCGACATTGGGCCGGCCTACCAGCGCAACCCTGATTACGCCGGTTTCGATGATTTCATCATCTTTCCGTACGGGCAGGCGCGCCACGATTTCGTCGAGCAGTTCGCCTATTCCCCGTCCCACCGTAGCCGATACCGGGAACGGCTCCCCCAGACCGAGATTTAAAAATTCGTAAATATCCGGGTCGTACTTTTCACTGTCCACTTTGTTGGCCACCAGAATACAAGCCAGTCCGGCTTTCTGAATATCCCGGGCGATGCGTTTATCGACATTGTCCACTCCCAGCTGGGTGTCGAGTACCAGTAAAACCAGGTCGGCTTCGTTGATAGCGAACGCCGTCTGGTCGTAGATCAATTGTTCCATCTGGTTTTTCGATTCCGGGACCAGGCCGCCGGTATCCACCAGCCGAAACTCTATCCCGTTCCAGTCGCAGACACCGTAATTTCGGTCCCGGGTTACCCCCGGCTCGCTGTCCACCACCGCCAGCCTCTTTTTCATGAAACGATTGAAAAGAGAAGACTTGCCGACGTTCGGCTGACCTACTATGGCGATTAGAGGTAGGCTCATGACACCGCTTCTATTATTGTATTAGTTAGATTGTATTGACCGGTGACAACCGGTTTACCCAGTATATCGGTAAAACCGTTCAGGGTCATATCATCGAGAAAAAGATTGTCGGCGTTCAAGCAGTTGGGCGGCAGAGCCAAAACATCAAAGTTAGCCCGTTCTTTTCGGGCGGCCTCCAACAGGTCCCGGCCGGTTAAAAGACCCGAAACCGTTACCGTTCTGCCCCAGAACCGGTTGGAGACTTTTTTTAAAGTTAATTTCAAATCGGTTTTTTCCTCAAAGAACGGCCAGATTTCCGACCTCATAAAAGGGTACGCCGAATAACCCGTCAAGAATAAAACCCTTTTGGACGACTTAATTTCTTTCAACCTGTGGCGGGACCGGTTAAAGGTTGCGATAAATTCCCGCGCCATTCCGACGCCGTTCTCGAATTGCGGCATATCCTCATAGATGTACCGTTTCGGGAAGGGTCGCCCGGCCAGGACATAAAACTCATCCGCCGGCCAGACAAAGCGGCTGCCGAATTTTGTTAAATATCGTTCCCGGCACTCTTCAATATAATCCAGAACCGCGACCGCCTTCTCTTTATTAAAAGGACGGAGCCGCGGCAGCCGGTCACGATAACGGGTCAATCCTACCGGTACGACGGCCAGCGAAGCCGCCTGCGGGTAAAAACCGGCCAGGTCGGCGATGGTTTTCTCGAGCTGCGCCCCGTCGTTTATCCCCGGACAAAGCACCACCTGGGTATGCAGAACGATACGGTTTTTTACTAGATATTTAATCTGCGGCATCAGGGGGGGCAGTTTTTTATTGCTCAGCATATAACGCCGTAACTCTTCATCGGTAGTATGTACCGATATATAAAGCGGTGAGAGCCGCTGCCGGACAATCCTTCGCAATTCGGCCCGGCTGACGTTGGAGAGGGTGATATAATTGCCGTGAGTGAAAGACAGCCGGTAGTCTTCATCGCGAAGATAAAGCATCCTTCGCATTCCCCGCGGTTGCTGCCTTACGAAACAGAAAATACAATTATTGTTGCAGACCTTAATCTTGTCTTCGTCGAATTTCAAACCCAGTTCGCCGGGCTGGATATCGGCAAAGGTAAAAGTAAGAATGTGCCCCCGGGGGTCGGCGAACCTAAGCCTCACCTCTTCCCCGGATATTTTATAGCAGAAGTCGAGAGCGTCTTCAACCTTCCGATTGTTGATAGAAAGTAAACTGTAACCGGGACGGACCCGACCGAAAAGGGGCGACTCGGGGTAAACTTCGAGGATTTTCATCTTTCCAAACCAATAAAAAAAGCGGGTGATGGGGGTCGAACCCACGACGTCAAGCTTGGGAAGCTTGCATTCTACCGCTGAATTACACCCGCTTATACTTAACTATAAATTAAACGTCTCAGGCAGAATTGTCAACAATTCATACTACTTGCTAAAAAAACAACCTCAGGGCTGAAAACTGAAAAATTAATGCTTCTTGCCGGTATATTTTACGAGAATTATGGAGATTTCATATAAGAAATAAAGGGGGATAGCCAGCAAAACCTGGGTAAAAACGTCGGGTGGGGTTATTATAGCCGCCAGGATCAAAATAGTGACAATGGCATACCGGCGGCCTTTGGCCAGAAAACTCGATGAAATCAGGCCTACCCGGCCTAAAAAATAAGCCACGATGGGCAGCTCGAAGGCAAAGCCGAAAGCTATCAGGAGCAGGCCGGTGAAGCTGATATAGCTGCCGACGGTGATAATCGGGTTGAGAATATCCCCGGAAAAACCTATCAGGAATTTGAGCGCCAGGGGCAGGACTACCAGGTAACAAAAAACCGCCCCGATTAAGAAAAGCAGGGAGGAAACCGCCACCAGCGGAATAACCACTTTTTTCTCCTGTTTGTACAAACCCGGCGAGATGAACATCCACATCTGGTAAAAGACTACCGGCAGGGCGCCGAAAATCCCGGCGAACAGCGATACCTTCAAATAGGCATAAAAAGAACCGGTCACCTCGGTGACATGGAGTTTGACATCCCCCAGCGGAATTATTAACAGCTGAAAAAGTTCGTCGGAGAAATAAAATGCAATGATTGCCGCGATGACCACTGAGAGGATGGCCTTGAACAACCGCCAGCGCAGCTCTTCCAGATGGTCCACGAAGGACATGGAGTAAACGTCTTTCTTTTTAGATTCTTCCCGAGGTTGTTCCATATCACCGGAATTTGATTAAAAAACAGGTTTCTGTCAAGGAACGGTTTTATTCCAGGAGTTTTTTCATTTCTTCCAGAAACTCGGCTTTGTCCTGAAACTTGCGATAAACCGAGGCGAACCGGACATAGGCAATTTCATCCACCCCGCGGAGTTTGGCCATGACCATCTCGCCTATTTCCTTACTGGTGATTTCGTTTTTGTACTCCTGCACGATGGCGGCCTCGATATCGTCGGCCATAGTCTCTATCTGTTTGGAAGTCACCGGCCGCTTGTTGCAGGCCAGCTTCATACCATGGATTATTTTGTTTTTATCGAACGGCTCGCGGCGATTGTCCGATTTGAGCACCATCAGGTTAAACTGCTCGACATACTCATAGGTGGTGAATCGCTCACCGCATTTGAGACATTCCCGGCGGCGGCGAATCGCCCGGCTGTCCTGCGAAGGCCGGCTGTCAACCACCTTGTCCTCGTGATAGCCACAGTGCGGGCAGCGCATATTCCGTAATCCCGCCTTCCTACATTTTGCTTTTCAGTTCGTCGATGGCCTTCTGGATTTTTTGCTGTCCGGCGATATCATTATTCTGTTTCAACAGTTCCAGCGCCTGCTGGAAAGATTCCAGGGCCTGGTCGTTTTCACCCCGGGACTGCATCAGAAAACCCATGATGGTCAGAGTGTTGACCTCACCTTCCCGGTCGTCGATTTCCCGGCTGATAGCCAGCGATTGGTTCAGCGCTTCCATGGCTTCGTCATACTCGGCCATTTGAAAATGACAGGAGCCGAGCATATTTAACACCAGGGCTTCGTTGAGCCGGTCGGCGTTGAGGCGGTGAATTACCAGCAGCTTTTCAAAATATTCGGCGGCCCGAGCCGGTTTTTTCATCTCATAAAACTGGGCGCTGATATAACCCAGCCGTTCTTTCACGAAATCCGGGTCCCCGACCTTATCGCACAATTTTTCCACCCGGCCCAAATAATCGCGGGATTCATCCACCCGGTCCTGGAAACTGTATAGCAACCCAACCTCGGACAGAAGCTGGGCTTCCTGGCGAAGGTCTCCCTTTTTCCCGAAATTATCCGCGGACGCCGCATAATAAACGATGGCGGAATCGATTTCTCTTTGTGAGGCGAAAGCAACCGCCGCTCCCTCGAGAGCGAAAGCCGCCCCTTCTAAGTTATCGAGCGTTCGATAAATATTCGCTGCTTCGCGGTAGCGCTCCCCGGCCTCGGTGTATTTTTTGATTCCTTTATAGACACTACCCAGGTTAACCAGCTGGTCAGCCAGGCGTTCGTTCTGATTGATTTCCCGGTAAATAACCGCCGCCTCGTTGAAATATTTCAGGGCGCTGTCGGGTGGACCGGTTACCCCGTACCCCGAACCGATATTGCCGAGAGCTTCGGCCTCGCCGATTTTATTGTCAATCTCCCGGAATATTTTAAGCGCCGCAAAATGACTGGCCCGGGCGCTGTCGCTCATCCCCAGCTGGGGGTAGGTCAGGCCGAGGAAACTCAATTGCCGGGCGGCCATCAGCGGGTTGCCGTGGTCCCGAAGTATCGTCATGGCTTCCCTTCGGTGCTCGATTGCCCGGGGAATATTATTCTGACGCATAAAAAGCACACTGCGGTTTATCAAAATGGTCGCCTCGGCGTTGAGATTATTGTTCTGCCGGGCGAACTTGATAGCCGCTCCGAAATACAACAGGGCGGCAACGGTATCGTTGTTTTTCAGCGCCTCGTTACCGGCATCCGTCAGGGCCCGGCCGTTTTTTTTCAACTCAATCAACGAATCAAGAAACGGCTCCTCGTATTTCTGCGAGGCCGTGATAAAACGTGCCAGGGCTTGAGCGGTACTGTCCTTTAAGCCATCGCGACGGGCATTGATAAGAGCCACTTTGTAATAATACCGGGCGGTCTCAAAATCATTTTTATCGAAAGCGCTGTCGGCTCGGGTAAACATCTCCGTAAATGAGGTCGTAACCGGACGGTCGGCAGCGGTGTCCGGCTCCTCCGCGAAAACGGTGACCGTAAAAAGCAGCAGACAAAAAGATATGATAATTCGTTTCATGGCGGTCCTTATCGTTTTAATATTTCCGGTAATTAAAGAGAATCCGGGCTTAAGGGGAAGTCTTTTTTAGTTCACTCTCGATTTCTTTGATAGTATGGACGACGTTTTCCCGGCCGGTGGTGAACCCGGCGTCGTCGATAATATTCAGCACCCGATTGAAATATTCCAGAGCCTTTTCCAGTTGCTTGCTCTCCTTGTACACCACGCCGATATTGGTCAGGGTGTTGAGCATGTTCAAATTGTCGCCAATGTCGGTGCTTATTTTCAGTGACTGCTCCAGCACCGTTACCGAGGAATCTATTTTATCCAACTCGAAATAGCAGGAACCCATCATCGCCAGGGCGTTGGCCTCCCCCTTGCGGTCCTCGTACTGCCGGTAGAGTTCAAGGAGCTGTTTATAATATTTAATCGCGCGGTTGTAGCGGCCTATGCGGTACAGATACACGCTGATGGAATTAAGCCGCCAGCCAAGTTCGGCGGGGTCTTTCAATTTGCGGTACAAAGCCAGTCCCTGGTCGATTTCGATATCCGAATTTTCGATATCCCCCTTGCCGGCCAGGGCCAGGCCGATATCAATATGCCCCAGGGCGGTCATTTTGGCGTCATCTAATTCTTCGTGCAGCCGAAGGGCGGTGCGGAAATTGTCCAAGGCGAAATCAAACTTTTTCGTGACCTGATAAATCAAACCCATCTCGCGGCGGGTGAAGGCTTCAGCTTCTTCGAGGTCGTTCGCGGCGGCGATATCCAGCGATTCGTTGTATTTCAAAAGAGCGGTCTCGAGTTCCCCCAAATCGCGGTACACCGTCCCTATCATATTTAAATCGAACGCCTGGGCGGCCAGGTCGTTCATATTTTTGTGTATGATAAGGGCTCCCTGGTAATAAGCTAGGGCGCTGTCGTTGTTGCCGATTTCATTGCGGTAAATATCCGCTATAGTGCTCAGGGCGAAAGCCTGCGCCTCGGCGTCGTTGTCCTGGATGGCTTCCTGCAATGCCTGTTGATAGTTCATCAGGGCGTTAACGAAATCGCCGTTGGCGGCGGCTTCCTCGGCCATCTGCAGGGAATAAGAGGCGCGTGCCGGTTTGTTGGCGGTATCTTTTTCCTGAGCGTGCAGGGTATTGATTAAAAAGCAGACCGCGAGAACAGCGGTCAAAAGGAGAACGGACTTTCTGTATTCTGTAATCATTATCTGTTGTACTCTTTACTTTTCATCCGGTTTCGATTTTTTTAGCTGCTGTTCGATTTCTGCAATAATTGCTTCCATACGGTAAACATCCCTGTTCAATTTGCATTCTTCAAATATCTTCTTTGCTGCTTGTAAATTAAACAAGGCTTTATCATATTCTTTCATGTTATAATAAGTTAGCCCAATATTAGCTAATTGTCTTGCTTGACCAGATAAACTACCTATTTTGCTACCTATTTTTTTATAAGTATCCAAGGATATTAAAAAAGTTTCTATCGCTTTGTCATACATTTCATT
>JAFGNW010000071.1 GCA_016926795.1 Candidatus Zixiibacteriota bacterium | reverse complement strand
GTCACCGTCCCGGCATGGGGAATTCCGGCAGCGCCGATGGAAGCCAGGGTGGCGGTGAGGAAAATAATCACCTGCTGACCGACGTTCAGGTCGATACCGTAAATTTGGGCTATGAACAGGGCCGCCACCGCCTCGTACAGGGCCGTCCCGTCCATATTGATAGTCGCTCCCAAGGGAAGTACAAACGAAGCCGCCCGGTTGTCCACCTCGTTTTTTTCAACGACCAGTTCCATCGTCAGAGGCAGGGTAGCCGAAGATGAAGCGGTCGAAAAGGCCGTAGCCAACGCTTGCCCCATGTTTATAAAATATTCGAAAGGTTTTTTCTTGCCAAATATTTTTAAAATGAGCGGTATCACGACCACCGCGTGTATCAACAAACCCAGTATCACGGTCAGGGCATAGTACCCCATCCCGGAAGCCAGTTGCCGGAGCGAATCCTGGTTCTCGGCGACAATCGAACCTATCAGGGCGAAAACACCCAGGGGCGCAAAATAGATAATCAATATAACCAGTTTCATGATAGCGGCGTTGAGACCCTCGAAAAAAGCGATCACCGGTTTTCCCTTCTCACCGATAGTGGTCAGCACCCCGCCGAATACCAGCGAAAAGACAATTAACGGCAATACCTGCGTCTCCGAAGCGGCCTGAAAAATATTGGCCGGTATCAGACCTACGATTACGTCGATCAGGGTTTTCTCTTTGCTCGTTGCCACGATATCCGGGATGAAAGAACCGAAGCTTTCCACACCGTCACCCGGTCTTATGATATTGACGAGAATTATACCGATCAGAACCGAAAAACCGGTGGTTACGAAGTAATATAGAATTGTTTTCCAGGAAATACCGCCCAGTTTACGAACATCACCCAGCGAGGTCACGCCAACAACCATGGAGGCTACAATCAGCGGAATAACGACCATTTTAAGAGCATTGAGAAAGATAATACCGATAAAGCCGATGGCGCTGAAAAATTCTCCCCAGAAATAGCCGCCGAGCGCGCCCAGCACCGCGCCGCCTATCATGCCCGCTAATATGTAATTTCCCGTCTTGCCCGTCATCGTACCTCAACGATAGATCAATTTTTGATAATTATATAAAACAAGGATAGAACGATAACAACTTAAAAAGGGAAATAAGTATCTTATTTTAACAGGACCATTTTCCGGTTGAGCGTTACATCATCAGCTTGTAAACGGTAAAGGTAAACACCCGACGGCAGTGCTTTACCGGAAAAATCAGAGGCGTTCCAGGTAAAAGAATACTCCCCCGCTCTCAGGTACCCGTCGTACAGGCTACCGACCGGTTTTCCGGTGATGTCGAAAATATCGAGTTTGACCGAGGTACCGCGTTTCAATTCAAATTCCAGTCTGGTGCCGGCGTTAAACGGGTTGGGATAGTTCTGATGCAAAACATAATCACCCGGTATATTATCCGGCTCGCCGTCATCGATACCCGTGATGACCTCGATTTTAGTGGGTACCGGTAAACTGACGGAATCGGCGGTAGAAGCCTCGGTGTAAATTAATATGCCGTTTCCAGTGAAAGATAAAAGACTCCCGGCCAGGAAAAATTCTGAGCTCATGGAATAGATAAGAACCCGGGTAGTATCTCCAATGGTACTGTAATCCATTATCATCTGGGTTTGCAGCAGTTCCGGGGTAATCTCCCCGAGAAACTTAAGAACAGCCCCGCCCAGGGTATCGTCGGTCTCGACCGTGACGGTATGGGAATAAAAGTTCTGAATGAACCTGGCTGTATCCTGAGCCTTACTGCCCGGAGAGGCTAATATGAGAACGACTATACTAATTAAAAGTACATCGAGGATATTTCTTATAGTACATTTCATTACGTAAATTACTGCTATATCAAAAAATCACATTTTCGATTTACATACGTTATTTCTATCGGTTATTTAATTGATAATCATAATAAACAAATAAAAAGGCGGTTTTTTCAAATAAACCGCCTTTTTTAACGAATATTTTTCTTATGCTTCCGTTTTAACGACCAGGTCGCGACGGCTGAGGTGCAACTTTTCGAAACTTGTGGAGGGAATCACATAAAACCATTCGGCAAAACGGGCATTAGCCTCATTAGCAGTATTCTGGCCGGTTTCACCGGTTTTATCCGAAGTGACATTATTCTTGTCGAAATCAGCGCTAATGAACAGATAGCGGTTCTCGGCTGAACCGCTTTTTCCCTGACCGCTTTCAGTACCGGCGGAAACAGCCAGTCCCGAGCCGAAGACAACCTCGCCAAACCTAAGGTAATAGACCACACCCTGTTTGGTATAGACCTGAAGCTCCCCCTCGTTGGAATATAGCTGTCCCTGGCGGGTGAAGAAAAAGCCCTTGTTCTGAAGCGACATCTGGTCCTGCATGGTTATACTCTGTTTACCTTCGGGATTGACCAGACTCCGGGCCAGGTTCTCCGGCTTGGGGCGGATTCCGACAATATTCAGATTATCCAGCGCCGCGAGCAACTCTTTCATCATCAGGGTATCGACCGTTTCGTTTTTCTTCATATTGTTGGCCTTCCAGACGCTGTCTTTGAGGGTCAACTCCAGGTTGTCCCGCAAATCGACCGACATCGACCGCTCGTCGATAGAATAATCCTTGAGAACTATTTTATTAACATCGTTCTTGTTTATTTTCAAAAGGTCGGTGTCAATCCAATCGGAGAATTTGGTCGAGATGTCAATGTTCATCCGCACGGCATAGACTCTTTTCTGGTCCGGCAGGCGGACAAAACGAAAACCATCCCGTCCTTCGACCTTATTTCCGATAATAAAATCGGCCAGGATAACATCGTTCTGACCCTTAATAGTGACGCGCTTACCGCGTCCGGTAAGGGTGGTAACGGTTTCATCGAGCGGGTCGATTACCCCGCACAGTTCATGGTCGGCGACATCGTCGGTGCGAAAATCATCCTTTTTGATGTCTATTACTCCGGCGGCGGTTTGCGCCAGACGGTCTTTGGCATCGGCGGGATAGTTATGATGCGAAGGTATAAGCCATTTTCCACCTTCAAACGTTACTTTAAACGGGTAGGCCGAACCTGTTTCCTTATCGAATGTTACAACTTCCATAGTCGTAGCCTGGTTAGGGTCGGTAAAATCCGGGAAGAAGGCTTCTCCCTGGTCCAGAAAGGCATCGGGAGTAATCTTCTTTGGAGAAAAGATAAAAGCCAGAATTACCAGGACCACCGCCACCGCTACAAAACCGATTGTTTTTTTATTTTCATTCATAGCTTAACTCCTTAACCTTCTAGCCGCCAGGGTACCCTCGAGTTCCCGCTTGCGCCGCCGGATGAATATAATTACCCCGATTGTGAAAACCGGTATCGGTGGCAGGAGTACTGCCAGTGTTTTAATGCGGCTCTGTATCCCTTTCAGGGCGGCTTCCATATTTTCTTTACTGGCGTCAATTTTGGCTTCTTTATTAGCCTCGATGTTGGCCTTGGTCACCTCGAAACGGCGATTCTCGACCTCCTGTAGATTTTGGGTCATGATTCTCTTGGTCTGGTCGTCAAGGTCGGTTCGGTTGCGCACCTGAGCGACTTTCTCATCGAGCCGCTGTTGCGCCTCATTGAGAGCCTGCTGGGCGTTATCCTCGGCTTCTTTTTCCTCCTGAATGCGGCGCTCGACATATTCCTTGGTCTGTGCCTCGACCGTTTCCAGGGTGCGGTGTTTCAGTCGCTTTTTACGCAGTTCGACAAAAGATTCATCCCCTACCAGAACATCCATACAGTTGAGGAAAAAGGTTATATTGTCGAAATTAAGATTCTCTATGCCTCGTTGTCTGAAAGCGAAAAACTGCTCGGAGATGAAATCGACATCGGCGATGATAATAGCGTTGACCGAGCTCGATTCACCGGATATGGACAGACTATCGCTCCCCATAGAGGTTCCCTTCACATGAGCCGCCAGGATATAAGATTCCCCGGTCGGGAGACGGCGGGGATTGCGGTTCAAAGTCAGTCCGAAGAAACTCCTCTGGACGATATTTTCCCAGTTTAATACGCCGGACAGGTAGCCGGTTCGCAGGAGGGCCTGGAAAGAAAAATCGCGGGTTGCGGTTTTAAACAGGTATCCGGGATAGAGCAGGACCATTTCCTGGAGACCGGAACTGGCTATATCGAACTCGTTGAACGCCTCGGAACTGCCGCTACCCTGCCCCACAAAAATTATTTCCGGCGGTACCTGGACCATGTTGGGATGGGGATTATAGGTATCCCAGACAATCTGGTTGGCCATCCAGTTGACGCCGAGGGCGCTCATGAATTCCTGGATATTCCCTTTCGGTTCAGGCGGCTGACTCTGGTTGCTGTTGAACGGATTGGTCTGAACATCGCTGGGCAGTACCGGCGAGAGTTCGACATGGTTAATCGGCAAAGGGTCGTCCAGAAGCAGAGCCGGGTGACCCTTGAGGATATAGTCCTTTAGGTTGTCCATTTCCGGCTGCGAAAGAGTCGAAGGCATGACCGCCAGCAAACCGTCGAGCTGTTCGGTTATCGGTTCTTTGGCGGATATCTGGACGACTTCGTATTGTTTTTCGAGTTCCGTGACGATGGACCAGGGCGGGGTGTTGGCCATGGTGGCAAAATCCATCCCGCCGAAAAGCTTGGCCGGGGTATTGAGCACCCCGATTTTACGGCGCTCAGTTTGCGCCGCTACCCGGATAGAACGCATCAGTTCATATTCAACCGGCAATCCCCGGTCAAAAAACGGAATAACCTCCTCCCGGGCGCCGCAGGTCATAGCCACCCCCAGGAATATCTTTTCGGTACTGGCCCGGGCACTGGTGGTGTTAAGAACTTCGTTGGGGGTGATATTGAATTTTTCACGGGCATCACGGGCTTCGGGTGAATAAGGCTCGGTCTCGTGAATCAGGACTTCCACCTTGCCGCCTCCCGCGGCGTCGATTTCCTTCAGGGTGCTCAACAGGTTGGCCCGCGTTTCCACATAAAGTTGCGGAACTTCGGGACTGATGAAGGCCTGAATCAACACGGCTTTCCGGTCGGGAATCTCGTCAAGTAACTTTTCGGTCTCCGGGGACAGCGAATGCAGCCGCTCGGCGGTGGTGTCGAGACGAAGGCTGGACTGGCTGAATATTACATTGAGACTGATGACCGCAACCGCGACCGCTAAGAAACGAACCAGGTGGTGTACCCAGACCTTGTGACCGTTCATTCGGTACGGCCAGTGCCGACGGCTTATCATAATTACGTTTAAATATATCATCGCCCCGGTAACGGAGATAAAATAAAGCAGGCCGGTAAAGCTGACCACGCCCCGGGAGAAATCCTCGAAAGCGTCGAAAACGCTCAGAGGAGTAAGGAAACCCTGCAGGTTTTCACTGACCACCCAGCTCGAGGAGCTCACCAGAACAAAGAAGGCGCAAAATACCGCCCCGAGTATAAACCCGATAGTGGCATTGGCGGTCAGAAGCGAAGCAGTCATACCTACCGACAGAAGCGCCGCTCCCAGCAGCCAGTAACCGAGATAGTTGCCGAACATGAGGCCGATATCGGGATTGCCCAGCCAGTAAAGCACCAGGACATGGCTGAGCGACAGCAGAACCGCGAAAGTGTATATGCCGAGCACGGCCAGGTATTTGCCCAGAACCACCTCAAGGTCGGTAACCGGCAGAGTCAGCAGGAGCTCATCGGTTCCCTGCTTGCGCTCCTCGGCCCAGATGTTCATCGTCAGGGCGGGGATGAAAAAAATCAGGATATAGGGAAAATAGAAATTGAGCTGATTGAGATTGGCCAGGTTGTTGGCAAAGAAACGCTCCTGCCAGAAGGCTGCGGCGGCACTCAAAAAGATGAAGAGGGTAATAAAAACATACCCGGTCGGGCTGCTGAAATAGGAACGCAGGTCCCTTTTGCATATTGCCCAGATTATTTTTTTATCCAGATTCATACCTGACCCCCTTCCGTGCCGACCGCCCGGCCGTAATTGGTCAGGTCGTAAAATTTCTCTTCCATACTGCCGTTGTGGCGCAGTTCATCGGGCAGACCATCGAACACCAGTCTTCCCTCGTGTACCAGTAAAATCCGGTTGGCCACGGCTGCGGCTTCCTGGAGAATGTGGGTCGATATCATGATGGTCTTATTCCTGCTCAATTCGACGATATTGGTACGAAACTCGCGAATCTGGTTGGGGTCGAGGCCGGCCGTGGGTTCGTCCATAATCAGCACCTCCGGGTCGTGTAACAGCGCCTGGGCCAGACCAACGCGCTGCCGGTAGCCGCGGGAAAGTTTACCGATGGGTTTTTCCAGGACCGCCTGAAGAGCGCATTGTTCGATGACGGTTTCGAAGCGGGTTTTGAATCGCGCCCCGCGCAAATCGCGCGCCTCCCCGAAAAAACGGAGCAGTTCCTGGGGTGTCATGTTGTCGTAAAGCGGGCCGTTTTCCGGGAGATATCCCAGCTTGCGCGCCGCCTCGAGACGCCTCCGGGAAACATCCAATCCCGCGATAGACGCCCGCCCCTCGCTGGCTGCCAGAAAACCACTCAGGATTTTCATGGTAGTCGTCTTCCCGGCTCCGTTGGGGCCCAGAAACGCGACTATCTGCCCGGTGGGAATGGAAAAAGAAATATCCTTGATGGCCACAAAAGAACCGTAATATTTCGACAGGTTCTCGGCTTCAATCATTGTCTTTGCTTGCACTTGCGCCATGAAGTATACCTCATTTATTTTATAATTTAACAGGTTATCACTGATTTACGATTTATATATAATTTACAAAAATAGACATCAATCAAGCGGGTGTCAAGATGCAATAGCTACCTATTCATATTCTGATACCT
>JAFGNW010000070.1 GCA_016926795.1 Candidatus Zixiibacteriota bacterium | reverse complement strand
GGGCGCTGAATTCTTTATGGGAAAAGGAAAAATTACCCTGGCACCGGGTCATCAACAGCCGGGGACGGATATCTTTGAAGCCGGGACAGGGTTTTGAACTCCAGAAGGCATTGCTTGAAGATGAGGGTATCCGGTTCGATGCCAAAAACACGGTGGATTTGGAGCGCTATCTCTGGGTTCCCCGGAAAGTATAAACCTGTCTAAAAATCTTCCCGCATACTTCAATTTCTTGATATTCAGGCGATTAAGGAAAAAGCGCCGGCAGGCATAAAGCCCACCGACGCTTTAAGGATGGTCACATGCAAATTATAATAACAATTATTTAACCTTCAGGTTCCGGATTTATTTTTTCAGACTGATGGTGCCGATTCGAGTGTTCGGCGAGCATCAATAAACGATTTCAGGCAAAGAATAAAAAATATCAGTGACAGAATCGCCATTATAGCTTGACTGACCACGGCCGCCGGGCGGGCGACCTCGCCCCCGCTTATTAATGTGAATAATTTGATAAGTCCGGTAACGGTGCCAAGGAAGCCTAAAAGACTCAGGGCCGAGGCGGCGTGCATAGCAAGGCGGCGCAGCTTTTTATCAAGCGCCAGTAACCCGGCCACCAAAACCAGAACCCCGAAAAAAGCCGGTATCAGGGCGGTGATACTGCTTCGGCCGAAACCGAAAAAACCGACCAGCCCGAGTAGTATCAGCAGGGCCGCGTAAACTATTGTAATTTTCGGCATATTCATAAAAAAATCTCCCATAACAAAATTCATTAATCGAAGAAACAGAGCTAAAGCCAAAAAGTTCGCGGAAATTTTTTTTCAATTTTCATTTATAAAAATCCGGCCGGGTCTTCGTACCATATCAATTAAACTTGACACGGACGGAAAATTGACCTAAACAAATACCATATTTCTTGGAAAAAAGAATTTTTAAACAAATTTTACAAACAAGGGTGGCAGTGTAATGGATATGGAACTTCTCTCGAGAATACAATTTGGTTTTACGATCGGGTTTCATTACCTGTTCCCTCCTTTGAGTATCGGCCTGGGCCTGTTCCTGGTCATCATGGAGGGAACGTATCTTAAAACCAAAAACGAACTGTATCACCGGATGACCCGTTTCTGGGTCAAGATATTCGGGCTGATATTCGCCCTCGGGGTGGCCAGCGGAATCGTGATGGAATTCCAATTCGGCACCAACTGGGCGACTTATTCGCGTTTCGTGGGTGATGTATTCGGGAGCGCCCTGGCCGCCGAGGGGGTCTTCGCCTTCTTCCTCGAGTCGGGTTTCCTGGCGGTGCTGTTGTTCGGCTGGGACAAAGTCAAACCCCGGACGCATTTTATCTCGACCGTGCTGGTGGCGTTCGGGGCGCATTTTTCGGCCATCTGGATCGTGGTGGCCAACTCCTGGCAGCAGACCCCGGCCGGTCATCACATAGTCGGGAGCGGTTTAACCGCCCGCGCCGAGATAGTTGATTTCTGGCAGGTGGTGTTCAATCCCTCGTTCCTTGACCGCATCAGCCATGTCTATATGGGCGCCTGGCAGGCAGCGGCGTTCTTCGTGCTCAGCGTCAGCGCTTTTTACCTGCTTAAGAAGAAGCACATCGATTTCGCTAAAGGCTCGATGAAAATAGCGGTGATTGTCGCCCTCTTCGCCTCCATCTTGCAACTAGTAACCGGTCACAGCAGCGCTGATACAGTGGCTGAGACTCAGCCTGCCAAGCTGGCGGCGTTCGAGGGACATTACGAAGCCAGCGCTCCCGCAGGAATGTATTTGTTCGGCTGGGTAGATGAGGAAAACGAAGAAACCATCGGCCTGAAAATACCCGGAATGCTTAGCTTCCTTATCGATTTCAACTCAGAGACCCCGGTAACGGGTCTTAAAGCTTTCCCCCCCGGCGACCGACCCCCGGTTAACCTGGTATTTCAAAGTTATCATTTGATGGTGGCGATCGGGATGTTGCTTATTTTGATAGCTATAATCGGGGCGATAACCTATCGCACCGGGCATTTATTTAAAATCCGCTGGCTTTTATGGGTGTTCGTGTTCTCGGTGCTGCTGCCGCAGGCAGGTAACCAGCTGGGCTGGTTTTCGGCCGAGGTCGGCCGCCAGCCCTGGATAGTGTACGGCCTGCTGCGTACCTCGGAAGCCCTGTCGAAAAGCGTCGATTCTTCGGAAGTAATTATCTCGTTGATTCTCTTCACCTTGATATATCTTCTATTGTTTGTTCTGTTTATTTACCTGTTGAACGAAAAGATTCAGCAAGGTCCGGTCGAGGAAAAGATTGCCGAAGAAGGGAGGCGGGCATGAGTTTCGATTTAAACACTATCTGGTTCGTTCTGGTCGGGGTTTTGTTAACCGGTTATGCCATTCTCGACGGTTTCGACCTGGGAGTGGGTTCGCTGCACCTGTTCACCGGTAATGACACCGACCGGCGGCTGATGATTAATTCCATCGGGCCGGTCTGGGACGGCAATGAGGTCTGGCTGGTCACCGGCGGCGGGGCTCTGTTCGC
>JAFGNW010000069.1 GCA_016926795.1 Candidatus Zixiibacteriota bacterium | reverse complement strand
TGACCGTCAGACCACCAAAGCCCGCGATTACCACCCCGAAAAACAAGGCCGCCAGGCCAAAATAGAGAATCTGGACATTGACGAAATCGCGCGGCTGAAGAATAAACCAGACCGGCAGCTGGCAGGCAAAAAGGGTGTAGATGGAAATCAAAATCATCCAGACCAGGGGCGAGAGCGTCACCGGATAATGAAATCCGAAATAAATCGAAAAAAAGCAAATACCGGCGGCGATAACGAACGCCAGCCAGGTTTTGATATTTCTCTTAACGACCAGATATCCCAGAAACGGCGCCAGGGCGGTGATGACGATGACCGACATGGAGGCGATGCCGCCGATAACGCCGTGTACGCTGCCGTCGATTACCTTCGTCCGCAGCAAAGTCTGAGTTTCATCAAGACCCAGTTTATCGAGCGGCCAGAGTGAGGTCAGCGAAACGGCCGTCAGGGACAGAAACGCCGAGGTAACCAGGATAATGAGAATGATAGTGAAAATTATAAAGAGCAAAAATCCGGTAGGCCCGAGCGCCTTGCGGGCGATTTCAGCCATGGAATTTCCTTTTTCGCGTATCGAGGCGAAGAGGGCGACAAAATCGTGTACCGCCCCGAAGAAAATAGCGCCCAGCACCACCCACAGCCAGGCCGGTCCGATACCGTAGAGAATCCCCAGCGTCGGTCCCACAATCGGCCCGGCGCCGGCGATAGTCGAAAAATGGTGTGCGAACAACACCGCAGGACGGGTTGGAACAAAATCATTGCCGTCGTTATACGTCACCGCCGGGGTAACCCGGTCCTTCTCTTCTCCCAGGGAACGGGCTATAAAACGGGCATAGAAACGATATCCGAGAATATAGCAGGCCAGTGCGATAACCACATAGATAAGAACATTCATAACGTATAACTCATCGAGCGCAAGGCTTTTTTAAAATAATACTTCCCGAAAGTAAGCTAATACCGTTAATCCTGGCAAGTTTATAAATCAAAAAATGCTATTCAGATAATACGGATTTTACGAACGACGGTAAAATTTTATTATTGCAACTTTTTAAGCCGGGCTCGTATATTCTTACTAGTCGAAATATTTAGATATAAAGAGCCATTTTTGAAATGAAGGCGATTTCGAAATACAAACTGTCCGTTTCCGTCGTGGCTGCCGCGCTGGCGTTGCTGAGCGGTTTTGTTTGCAGTTCCGCCTCCGGTTCGGAATTCAAATCCGGCGACGATATTGAAATTTCAAAACTGCACCAAATTGACGATGATTTTTACGCCTTCGGAGAGAAACTGACCATCGACGGCACCATCAAGGGGGACCTGTTCGCCTTCGTCAATAAAAGTGCCATCAGGGGACATTTGGAAAAATCTGTGAACATCGGCAGTTTCGAATTCACTCACCAGGGAATAATCGACGGCACCTTGCGTATTTTCTCCCAGCAGTCGGATATTTACGGCCATATCGGCCGTTCCCTTATGGCCTTCAGCCAGAAAATAACCCTTAACAAGGGCTCGATGGTCGAACGGGACGCCAATATCTTTGCGGTCGACGTCGAGCTGGAAGGCACCATCCTCGGCCTCACTCGTATCCTCGCTGACACCGTTTATATTTCGGGTATTATTGACGGCGACGTCGTAATTCGAGCGGAAGTTATAAATATCGTCCCCCCGGCCGTTATCAAAGGCAACCTCACCTATACCTCGGAGAATCAGGCCCAGATAGACACTACTTCGGGGGTAACCATCGTCGGCACCACTACCTGGAACTTGCCTCAGGAAGAAGGGAAAGAAGATGCGGGGATAAGTCTCACCAGCATTCTGATACGCATATCCTGCATGCTGGCCGCTTTTATTTTCGCCCTTATCGCCTTCCGCGTTTTCCGTCCTTACGCCCTGGAATCGTTCTACCAGCTCAAAGACCGTTTCGCTGCCTCGTTCGCTGCGGGTGTACTGGGTCTTCTGATTCTCGTTTTCTGCCTGTTGATTCTGATTATCTCGGCCCTGCTGTTTTTAACCGGGGTCATATTGATTTCCAGCGACATCTTTTTCCTCGGCTCGTTGCTTCTGGTGATCTTCACCCTACTGATTCCCATCACCAGCTTTACCAGCGTATCGGGCGGAGTTATATTTTATTCCGGAAAGATTATAGTCGCGGCTCTGATAGGTTATTTCCTCACCCGTAATCTTCGTTCCCGGAAAAACGAACTGAGCGGGTCCTCGGTCCTTTTGGGTCTGGTTATTTTACTGATATTTTTCTCGATACCTTATGTCGGGTTTTATATATACGTGCTGACCGGCATTGCGGGCGCGGGAGCTATCTTCCTCGGAGTTAAAAAATGCAACCGGCTTAAAAGCCTGGAACAACCCGGCTCGTCTCCCGAGCCGCCCGAAGTAATACCACCGACCGGCCCAAAAATCGATAACACCCCTTAATAACCGGCAGCTGTCCCCCGGTTTCTCGGGTCGGAGGCGGCCGTCATCAATCCCAGCGGGTCAATATAAATCATTTGTAAGTCGCCGTAGAGCTTCAATTCTTCGATAGTGTGCCCGTAACGAATCAGGGTTTGTTTGGTCTCGATGGAAAAGGCACCTGCCTCAAGGAAAATTTTATCCGGAAGCCACTGGTGATGGAAACGAGGTTGGGCGACCGTCTCCTCCGGGTTCATATCGAAGCGTATGATATCCAGAAGCGCCTGAGCCACGGTCGTGATTATTTTCGACCCGCCGGGGGAACCCAACACCAGGTAAGGTTTGCCCTTCTGCATTACCAGGGTGGGGGACATCGAGGACAGCATCCGTTTACCCGGTTCTATCTTGTTGGCTTCAGCGCCGATCAGACCCCAGTTATTGGGGAAACCGGGCTTGATGGAAAAATCATCCATCTCATTATTCAACAAAAAACCGGCTCCGGCCACCACCAGCTTGGAGCCGTAATTGGTGTTCAGGGTGGTGGTCAGGGCTACCATATTCCCCTGCTGGTCACAGATGGAAATGTGCGTGGTCTGGTCCGATTCATGACGGAACGGAAGTCCCGGTTGTACCAACTGGGAATTGGAGGCATGGCCCATCGTAATCGACTGGCGTCGCTCGGCCAGGTAACTTTCATCCAAAAGTCCGGGCGGAATATCAAAAAAATCCGGGTCGCCCAGATACTGCGAGCGGTCGGCAAAAGTCCGCCGTGCGGTTTCACAGAAAAGATGGATATAATCCGGCCCGTCAGGTGTCAGTTTGGAGAAATCATACGGTTCGAGCAGTTTCAATATCTGCCCGACGGCGATACCGCCCGAACTGGGCGGCGGCATGGCGTAAAAATCCAGCGAGTCGAATACAAAATGATGTGCCTCCCGCCAGACGGGCCGGTATGCGGCCAGGTCTTCTTTCGTAATCAAGCCGCCTCGGGTCTTCATGCAGGAGTCAATCCGCTCCGCAATCAAGCCCCTGTAAAAACCGTCGGGACCCTCGGCCGCGATAACATACAGACTCGCCGCCAGGTCCTTCTGTGCAAACTTTACTCCGACCCCGGGAGTTCTGCCTTCGGGAAGAAATATTTCGGCCGTTTCGGGGAAACCGGTCAATTCATTTTGGTATTCCGCGAGCGAGGCTGCCAGGTAATTATCAATTACGAATCCGGAGTCGGCCAGGTCGGCGGCAATTCGAACCAGTTCTTCCCAGGGTACGGTGCCGCGGTCTTTCCACAATTCGTACAAACCGGCCACTGTCCCGGGTACCCCGGCCGCTTTTGCGCCGACGGTCGAGAGATTTTCAATAACCTCGCCATCCTTATCGAGATACATTTTTTCGAAAGCGGCCGCCGGGGCGGTTTCGCGAAAATCAAGCGTTTTTATAAGACCAGTCTCACCCTCCCTGATAACGGCGAATCCGCCCCCGCCGATATTCCCGGCCTGGGGATGAACCACCGCCAGGGCAAAAGCCACCGCCACGGCAACATCAAAAGCGTTACCGCCCCGGATAAACACCTGCCGGCCGATTTCGGTAGCCAGCGGCGCCCCCGTCGCCAGCGCCCCTTTCTCATAAAACCGGGTAACCTTAAAACCGGAACAATCGAGCAGAATAACGGCCAGGGTCATTAAAACGACCGCACCGCCAAAACGGCTTCGCTTAAAAATCTTCATGGTGATATTACTTTTTAACGCCTGTCAGCGTTTTTCGACTAAAAATATCATGCCGTCGGGAAAATTGACGTTCAACGGAATCCCCTCCCGCAACTCCTGGGAGGTGGTCTTTATGACCTCGTTCTCCACCTCGGAGAGAATGTTGGTCAGTTTAACGCGGGCTGAAGAAAAGCCGCCTTTTTTGAGGTCCGCCCGGATTATTATTTCCTTGCTGCTGGCCTCAAAACCGTCGGAAAGCTCTCCCGGAGGCGGGACGACTATAAACATCAGGCCCTTTTTCTCACCGACATGGAAGGAAATATCCACCGAGGGGTCGCTGCAATAGAGGTAAGGGGAAATACCTTCTCCCTCCAGAATCGACTCGATAAAGGATAGTTTATGATGGTTGCCGCCCGAGGCCAGGTCGAATGAAAACAGGTAGAAATTACCTTTAAAACGGGTGGAGCAGACACCGATGGTTTTAGCGCCGGTCTGGGCCAGTTTTTTCACCCTGCCGTCATCGGTCGAGCGGATCGAACCGTAGATATAAGCCGGGAACGAACCGGTTTTGTGTGTGATGTTACCGATATGGTAATCGACCGTGGTTTTAATGCGAAAATGATTAGACAGCACCTGGCAATCCTTGAAATTTTCATCGTATTTGGGCATTACACCACAAACCACCAGATGCACCCCGGTTCTGGCCAACTCCACCAGGGCTTCCTGGTCGCTCTCGGCCATGACTTCGGTTGACGGGAGGAAAAGCATTTTATACTGCTTCATAGTATCGAATTCTCTGTTTTCCCTGATGCCGTAATGCAGTTTCAGGCGCATGAAGTCGCGGCATACCCCCGGCAACGATTCGTCAACCAGCCGGTTGACATATTCAAAGCCTTTTTTACAACCGGTATAGCGCAGCCAATAGTACAGGCGGTTGCCGACCACGGCGATATCGGGATTATAATCCATTTCGTCGAAGCCGATAGTGGATATGGCCTGATTGAACTTTTTAATCACCTCATAGCCTTTGGAAACGGTGCCGTCGTTATGCAACGGGGCGCCGTACCAGTGGTCCCGGTCGACGAACATATAATGATTAATCCCCTTGTAGCCCGAGGAAAGACCGGCGGCGAAATAGAAACGGCGCTGGTTGTTTTCCACCGGCGACATCTGAGCCTCGCGCTCCGGGTCGGTCGCCGCCAGGCCGGAGGTGAACGAAGTGGCGAAGGCGAAACCGTACTCGGCTTTCAGGAAACGAGCCTTGTTGACCAGGTCGAAATAATTCCCCTCGGGGAAGACGTTGCTGCCCAGAAACGGCGAACGGTCTTCCGGCACCAGGTTGAAGGCCGGCAGCAATTCGTTGTGCTGAAAATAAAGCGAACGGAAAAATAACGGCTCAACCGTATAGGATTTGAAAACGTCCTCGATTACATCAATATAGGTATTCAGCATATATTCCCGGAATTTGAACCAGTCAATCACTTTGGGATACAGGTCCAAAGTCAGGTCGGTGAATTTACGGGGCGGCTCGACACTTGCGAAATCGGCGTTTTTCTCCTTATAACGGCCGTTGAGCTTTTTGATATTCTCGTACAAACCCTCCAGAAACGGGGGGTAATATTCCCGGAGAACATCGGGATTGTAATCGGCTTTGTCGGGATGAAGCAACCGCCCGAACGAGGTTTCATAATCGAGCTCGACCATAAAAACCGGCCCGCGGGGATGAATATAATTTTTAGTTATCTCAATAAAAGCTTTGAAATAATTCTTCAGGTGAAACTGGAAGTTCTTGTGCAGGTAGCTCGGCAGATAACCGCCGTTGACGCCGTACGTTTCCGGCATTTGAATTTCCATACCGTTGGCGTCGCGGGCAAATATTTTTATATCGTTGAATAAAAACTTGGGCAGACCGCCGTAAGAGAGCTGTCCGGAGACCCAGGGTCCCGGTCGTAAAATTACCTTGAATCCGAATTCCCGGGCCAGTTCCAGAAACACCACCAAATCCTTGCGGGGATCAGACAAGCCGCTGAAATCTATGTATTTGCTATTGTCCTGATGTATGTTCCACGGCACCGCGGTGGAGATAATCCTGAAGCCGGCTCGTTTAATGCGTTCAAAACAAATTGACCAGTATCGCTTATCAATTCGGAAATAGTGAAGCTCAGCCACAAACGGCTGATAAGTTTCCTTACCTATCGAGAATCTGTTGCCGATTACACCTAACATATAAGACCTTATATATCAATAACTTATATTAAATTCAAGGTAATACGAAAAAACACCTTAAAATAGGAAAGAATTCATTAAAAGTCAACATTAATTGTATAACCTAATGAATTGCAACAAGATAAAATTTAAACCCGGTTATTTACGGGGCTTCTGGATAAAAAAAGCCCGCCTGAGGCGGGCTTTTAAGTTTCTATATTCAGTAATTACTTCAACAGAACCATCTTTTTGGTGTCGACAAATTCCTTGGTTTCCAGCTTATAGAAATAAATACCGGAAGCATATTGGCTGGCATCCCATTCGATAATTTGCCGTCCTCTTTCACCGTATTCCTCGAACATATCCACTTTCTGACCAAGGACATTGTAGATAGTCAGAGTGTAATCGGAGGATTTGGCGAGGTCGAACTGGATGGTTGTTTTGGGGTTGAACGGGTTGGGATAATTCTGCATCAGCGAATAAGTATTCGGCAGCAGGTCGTTATCATCCTGAACGTCGGACGGGTCCTTAACCACCAGCGGCCGGTTGATGGAGTTACCGAAAACTGCTACCGGTTCAATGGTACCGTTGGTGGGGTCTTCAAATTTCCAGTTAACCCCGGAATACCAGATATTCGTATCCAGGACCACGGAATCGGTGCCCGACCAACCGTCGAGAGTGAAGTAATAATAACCCAGCAGTTGACGCGATTGAGAAGTCGGCAGGAAAGCCATACCCAGCGGGTTGATGCCGAAAAACATGAAGTGATTTTCCGCGTTAGCCGTAACATAGTCATTCCCGTTTACCATAATAACGGCCGTCAGAACCGCCGCCAGGGCCGGATTGAATTTTACCGAATCAAGGGTCATATCATTGGCCAGGCTGTCCCAATTAAATCCGCTGGAAATACCGATGACCGTGGTGTTGGAATCAATCCAGTAATAAAGCTCCACAATCATAATGGAATCGTTTCCGTTGATATTAGGACGAGAAGTTAACATGATCAATGAATCCGGCGCCCCTTTATCGAGAGCGAAGGCGGGCACAGAGAGCAACAACAGAAGCACAGCAACTAATAAAGCTTTAATTTTCATTCCTTACCTCCATATAAAAACATACTTTTCTTTCATAAATTTCTTAAAAAAAATGCTATTCCTTTAACAGTTTATACGGCGTTTCACCTCCTGATTCTTTTTTTAATATACCTAAAATTAAATATATTTCATCATTACACATTAAAAGGATAATTTAATATAATTTGATAGTCAATAAAAAAACTAAAAAGAGGAAAAAAAAGGCGGAAAATAAATCCGCCTTTTTTTAAAATCCGGTTATCAAGCCGATGGTGCCGGTCCGTGGAGGTATAAAAAGCTTATCAAAAAGGTAATATCAGAGATATCTATGATGCCGTCACCGTTCACATCGCCGCCGTAGGGGTCAATTACCGGCTGACCGATAGGCGCGATATAGAGATTACTTATCAGGGCGGTGATATCGGAGATACTCAACTCGGCGCCGTCACAATCAACATCGCCGCGAATACAGGGTCCTACCAACACCCGGCCGCTTTGAAAAACGGGCCAGTAACTGCCGTAAATAGTGTTAATAATAGGGTTTTTATAGGTTCCCCAGGTCAGGGTGTCGATACTCACCAAAGACCCCGGCGCAGCGGTTCCGGGCACGGTAATGTATAATTTCATCAGGGTTCCGGCTCCCGGCATCAGGTATTCGGAATAATTCTGCGCGCTGGATTCCAGTATAATGGAATATCTCTTGTTGGCATAATCATAACCGGTGTACTGACGGGAATCAAAATATTCCGTGCGAGTGCCTACCAGGGAGACCGAATCAAGCTTTATTCCCTCGTCGTTGGGCAAGGTAATGGAAAACGTTATGTTTTTAATCTGGGCAGTATTTTTAAGATAAACCGGTACCACCGCCTGCTGGCCGCGATTGACCATAACCGAATCGATAATCAAGGTATCGGCGCGAGCCCAGATATAATTTCGAAGATGCTCTTCGCCCAAGCCGTGGGGTTCGTCTATTTTCAAAGAAACCGTATAAATACCCGGTTCGGTATAAGTATAGGTCGGGTTCGGTACTTCGTCCGTGCCGCCGTCGCCAAAATTCCAATTCCAGGCGGTCGGCCCGTTGGGTGAAAGGTCGGTAAAATTAACCTCCAGGGGGACTTCACCCTCGGTCACATCGCTGGTAAATTGGGCGATAGCGAGAATATTCAGGGCGTTATTGGCATTAATGCGGCCGGTTCCCAGAAGACCGTTGTAGGAGGGGTTCTTATCATAAATATAATCGGTGGAGTTCCTGATTATGGCGTTAACTTCCGAAAGTGTCAGTGAGGGCATTGCCGAGCGAATCAGGGCCGCCAGACCGGCTACCATGGGCGCCGCCATGGAAGTCCCGCTGAGTGAAGCGGTGGTGGCGACATAAGAATTGGAATAAGTGGACAGAATGCTGGAACCGGGCGCGCTGACATCGACCCAGGTCCCGTAATTACTGTACGATGCTTTATAGTCGGAAGAGGTCGTGGCTGCCACTGAAAGAACCTCGTAAAAACCATCCATGTAGCCTGCCACCGAGGAGTTGTCGTTACCGGCAGCATGGGCCACGGTAATCCCATGACCGATAATGGCGTTCTGAAGAGCGCTTTCCTGCACCGAGGAACTTCCCCAGCTGCAGTTAATTACGTGCGCCCCGTTATGGGCGGCATAGTTGATAGCGGTGGCGCAATTATTGGGATTAACATATCCAAAGCCGTCGGAGGCCGTGCCGCCGACCCTCAGACACATGATTTTCGCCCCGCCGAAAGACCGGGTACCGCCCCAGCCGCCGGCTATCCCGACCACGTCGACAGCGTTATTGGTCACCGCCGCGGAAATGCCCGAGCAGTGCGTTCCGTGACCGTCAAAATCATTGGGGTCGGAATCCGGCGTGCCCGGGTCCTCGCCCGGCCAAACAGCCCCGATACCGGTCATCAGGTCGTAACCGATCAAATCATCGACATAGCCGTTGCCGTCATTATCGATACCGTCAAAATCGTCAAGGTCATAAACCTCGCCGTCACCATCGATATCCTCGCCCGGATTAACCCAGATATTAGCCTTCAAGTCGGGATGGCGATAATTTACCCCGGAGTCAATGATGGCGATTTTAATTGAATCCGAACCGGTTTCCTTATCCCAGGCGTTCGCCAACTGGAGTTGGTTACGGTGCCACTGGCCTAACCAGGAAGGGTCATCGGGAGTCTTTTCCAACGGAAGGGCCATTACCGGTTCAGCCCATCGGACATTCGGGTCCTGAAGCAGGCGCCCGACCACACTCTGAACATCGAGGCTGTCCGGGAAAGATAACTCATAAAAGCGCGTCAGGTCTTTTAAGCCGGAATTTACCGGGGGTTTTTCTTTTTCCAGGGGAAATATCTTCCTGAAGTCCTTGATCTGCACCGCGTCGAAAGTCTCGTCGAGACTGCCGACCCCGAGGCTGACCCGGTCGAAATTCTTCTTCAGGCGGCTCAGTTCCAGGTTGTCCTCGAACTGAACGGTGACAATGCCCTTGATTAAAAAGGGCTTAGGCTGTTGCTGATTCTCATATATTCTACCGTACCCATCGGGGACCAACACCACCAGGAATGCCACCGTAAAAAAGAGGGCAGTAAAATATTTTGCTGCTTTTGACATGTTTACTCTCCAGAAAATCCCGAATTAAAAAAATAATTACTAATAATATTAACGTCACTAAATGCTTAGCATTTTAGCGATTATCTTTTATAACCGTAAAAAACAACCCAAAGTTTACATTAATTATACAAAGCCCCAAAAATTATTTTTTTTTAAGGAGTTATTATAGAATCCAGACTGGCACAATCCGACTCAAGTTCTTACATAATAAATATATACAAAAAACGTAAAAAAACAATAAAAAAAGGCCTTTCCCGATAGCGGGAAGGCCTTTTTTATCGCAAAAACTACGCTTTTACGGGCAGGGCTTGAGAGCCTTGTGCGACAGGTACAGGTGGTCAATCAGGTAGGTGATATCGGAAATATCCGGCTCAC
>JAFGNW010000068.1 GCA_016926795.1 Candidatus Zixiibacteriota bacterium | reverse complement strand
TCGGCTTCAACGATAGCCCGCAATTCATTGCGGGTAAAATCGCGGTAACGACCGCATATGATTTTGACTATGTCAGTGACAGAAGCATAGCCGTATGCATCCAGGGTCAGGTTGAACTCCCCGGGACCGTGCCGCAGGATAAACGATAGGAATTTGCTGATTCTTGTATAGCGGTTGTTCATTAATATATAATAAGTCCCGATAACCGTTTCAGCAATCCTTTAAACCCTCCCGTTTATTATTTAATGTATAGATGAATAAAAAAGTAATTTATATATATTCTTTTAGTGCGTCAATAAGGAAAAGATATATTTAATTAATAGTGAATGAACGGAACTATTTCAAATTCCAGAAGTAAATAATAGTAGCGGACTAGATTCTTCCGCCGTTCATAAAAACCTGTAACGAGATCCGGTTAGTGACAGATAACCTTCACAGGCTCTGGCAAAAAGTACAAAAAGGTGACCCGCAGGCCTGGCGGGAGGTGGTTCGGATGTATTCCGGGCTGGTCAATACGGTGGCCCGAAGAACCGGGCTGGCCGTGCTCGATGCTGAGGACTGCGCCCAGCACATCTGGATGACGCTTTATAAAAAACGCAAGACCATCCGGGACCCGGTTGCTCTGCCTGCCTGGCTCATCAAGACGACCCACCGCGAGGCGGCGCGCATCGCCCGTCGTTTGCGACCGGATGCGGACATCGAAACCGCCGAAGAACTATCAGACAGCGGGGACCTGCCCGATGAAGTCATCATCCAGCTGGAACACCGGACCGTTTTCGATATTGCTTTACGACAGCTCGACCCCCGCTGTCGCCGGCTTCTGGAAGCCTTGTTCTATTCCCCTCACAAACCGTCATATAAGGCTATCGCCAAATCTCTCAATATCTTACCCAATTCAATCGGCCCCCTGCGAAACCGCTGTCTGCAAAAATTAAAAGAAATTTTACAAAAAATGGGGTATGACCTGGACTAAATTTCCGGACGCCCCCTCCTTTGTTATATAGAAGGTTTACTTAAACATGAAAAAATTTACCGGTCGCAAAAGCAAAAAGAAACCTGTAAAAAACAAAAAATCAAAAAGCCGCTCTATTAATGATATAATCGAAAGATTGGAGAAGGGGATGGATTTACCGGAAGAACAAAAAACACCATCAGCGGTCCCACCGATCGAGGGGCCTTCCAAAGAAGCTCTCAACCGATACGCTTTAATTCCGCTCTGTCATCGACCGACCGCTGGCGGAGAAGTTCTTCACGGAAAAGTGGCTTATGATTCCTGGGCGCACGGTTCACCGGTAGCGCTGCGCGATACTACCGACGGTTTTATCCGGCGGCTTCAACTGAAAGCAAAAAAAATCAGTCTGGAAATCGTGGCTGAACGCCGTCAGAACAGCTGGCAGTTTGTCGCCCGCGTTTATTCCGGCGAGAAAGTCCTGCACGATTTCGTGCTCAAGGTAGGTCGCGAGAAATTATTACCCTTCTCCGGCGGTTTCTACCAATGGTCCTCACCTAAAGTACCGGCCACCGTTAAACTGTTATCGTACGAACGGAAGATAGTATTCGATAGAATATCATGGCGATAAAAGACACAAAAACCGACCGGGTGGTTGACCGGTTTCTGTCAACCGGGTCAATTACCGAACTGACGCCCGAGCAACTGGCCTCAGCCTGTGACGAGCGGGTACGCGCGCTGACGCAGGTCTCCGCCGCGCAAGCTATCTCGATAGGACGGCAGTTCGTCAAACAGGCTCAGGACCATAAGGGGGTATTGCACCCGACCGCTCTGCGCGCCCTCGGCTGGGCATATCTGGTGGCCGGTAAATATCCCGAAGCCCGCGACACTTATCTGAAAGCCCGCGCCCTGATTTCAAAGGATATATCCCTGCGCGCCCGGATTGACCGCGTCCTTATTGACGTTTACATGTACCTGGGCAGTTTTCGTGAAGCCCGGCGGCGGGCGAAACTGGCCCTGGCCGCATTCAGAAAACTCGACGCAAGGTCTGAAACTGCCAAAACAAACGTCAATTACGCCAACCTGTTACACCGTCAGGACCGCCACAAGGAAGCTAAAAATTTATATCAGGAAGCGGCCGCTTTTTTTGAAAAGCAAAAGGATGAATTAGCAGCCGCCCTGTGTTATTACAACCAGGCCAACACCCATGTACAACTTTTCGATTTTAAAGGCGCCGCTTCATTATACAAAAAAGCCCGCAGGATTTTCGAATCGCGCGGCCATCGCCTGCACGCTTTCGGCTGCCTGTACGGTTTGTCATGGCTGCATATGCTGGAAGGTAATTTCCATATCGCCCTGCAGGAATTGAACGAATGTGAAAATGAATACCGGCGCGGCGGACACGCCCGCGAGCTGGTGCTCTGCCAGCTCGACCGGGCCGAGGTTTATCTTGGGTTGAACCTTTTTATCGACGCCCGCAACGCCGCCGAGGAAGCGTACGTCAGCGCCAAAAAACTCGGTATCGGTTACGAACGGGCCAAAGCCGCCTTTTTTACCGGCAAGGCTCTGTTCGGTCTGGGCCAGGTTAAGGAGGCTCGTCGGGTTCTGACGGAAGCTGAAAAAGGTTTTGAAAAAGACCACAACCGGGGTTTCCTGGGTGCAGTAAAATTGACCCTGTCGCAGCTCAACCAGCTCGACGAAAGCCGGCGCCATGGTATGATGGATGCCCGCAGGCTGTTTTACAAGGCTCAACTGCCGTTATGGGAAGCTATTTGCGACTTACAGCTAATCAGCGACTGGCCCGAAGAAGAGAAAGCCCTGACGCGGCTGTCCAAAAATCCGGCGGTGAGCACCGTTCCGCACCTTCTCGCCCAGCGCTACACCATCATGGGAGACCGCGAGGCCAGACAACAGAGGATGAAACAGGCGGTCGATTACTGGACGCGGGCAGCCGATGTTCTCGACGGGGTACGCGCCAAACTCCCCCCGGTGGAATTGCGCTCGGCCTTTTTCGCCCGCCGGAGCGACCCCTACCGCAAACTGATTAAGGCTGAATATAAAGACAATCCGCTCAAAGCAGCGGTATGGTCGGAGCGTTTCAAAACAGCCGGAGTGTGGTCCACCCCGGAAGATTTCCTGACAGCCAACCCGGCACGCAGCCGGGTCGAGGCCAGCCTGGCGGAATTGGCCCAGCAGGTTACCACCGTATCCGGGCGGCTGTTCGAAAAAGCAACTGAACGCGAACAGGTCATTCAGACCGCCAATAAAAATTTCACCCGAATGCGTCGGAAAGTGCGGCAGAATTTATTATTGCTGGAAAAGTCTGAAAAGCCCCGGCGTGATTCGTTCGCGGCGTTTCAAAATCAATTCAGAACCGCCTCGCAGCGTCAGGCTATACTCCAGTTCCATGCCGGTCAGACGGATCTGATCGCGATGGTGCACTATAAAGGTGAGAGCCGCTCGTATCGCTATCCGGAGGGAATCAAGACCCTGGAAAGTCTGGTCGGCCGCTGGCGTTTCTTTGTCGAAAACGCCCAGACCACCGGCAGTCAACCGCGCCGGATTGACCTGGCTGACGAGGAAAAATTATTAAAACAGATAGGTGCCTGGCTCCTTCCCCCTCTGGAACTGCCCCGGGTGAAACGACTGCTTATTTTACCGGAGGGACAGATCGCCAGTCTGCCCTGGCAGGCGATACAAAACGGCCGGGGCCGCCTGTCTGAAAACCATGAACTGGTTTTTGCCCCCAGCCTTCGGCATCACCTGCACGCCCGGGGACAGAATTTGAATTCCCGCCAAATAAAAATATTCATCGGGGCCGCGGCTGGACTGCCCCATTTGCGGGAAGAAATAACCGCCGTACACGCCCGGCTCGACGGAGAGCATACGGATATTTACGACCCCTGTCGCCGGGCTGACTGGCCGGACCAAAGCAGTGCGAAAATCTGGCACTTCAGTGGCCATGCGCACCTTCGCGCCGATAACCCGTTCTATTCCTCACTGCTGCTGGCCGACGGCCCGCTGTTCGCGGCCGATTTCCGTTTGAAACACAACCGGGTCGGCCTAATCACCCTGGCCGCCTGCCGTACCGGCCAGCAAACCAGCCTTCCCGGCGAAGAAGCCAGCGGCCTGGTGCGGTCGCTTCTGGAAATGGGCGCACGCAATATCGTCGCCAGTCATTGGGCGGTCGCCGACCGGGCTACCTCGAATTGGATGAATCTCTTTTATAAATATTATCTGGGCGGGGCTTCTATCGCACAGGCCGTTCAACTGGCCGCCCACGGCGTCAAAGAAAAGTATCCCTCGGCTTACCACTGGGGAGCCTTTTCCGTTTTCGGCGCCGGTTAGGATGAAAACATTATAATTATGAGGTGATAGTCATGGAACGCAAAAACAAAAAACCAAAGACCCCAATGACATTAATTCTTGTCATGCTCAGCGCTGTTTTAATCTTATGCGGGCAGCTTTATGCCGAAAACCCCGATCGCGAGTTATCTTCGACAGCAAGTTCATTCCAGGAAGAAAGCTCGAACCGGGTAGCCTATGTTCTCAACCAGATGGTAGTAAAGTTCACCGCTGACACGGTCACAACCTGGGATTTCGCGGACCGTATCGGTGGGACCATAATCGACTATCTGGATAACTCTGATGTCTATCTGATTGAGATTAATCACGAGACCAACACTCTCAGTCTGTCGGAGGATCTGGACACGATGGAGATTGTCGATTATGCTCACCCCAACTATCTGATCAATTCCGTCCACCCCGTCCAGGGGAGTTATCCTTTTTCCGATGATGCTAAAATCGGGAATTATGAATATCAGCCTCCGGCTCAAACCCTGCAACTGTCCGCCGCACACCTGCTGGCCACCGGCAGCGGGGTAACAGTAGCGGTTATCGACGGCGGAGTGGATTACAACCATCCGGTTCTGGCCGATAAGGCCGTTTCCGCATACGATTTTGTCGATAACGATGATGACGCCTTTGACGAGCCGGGCGGCTTCAACAGCGGCCACGGTACCTTTGTGGCCGGCGTCATTCACCTGATTGCCCCGGCCGCTGAAATAAAAACTTACCGCATTACCGACCCGTTCGGAATCGGTGACGGTTTTTCGCTGGCCAAAGCCATCGAGCAGGCCGTTAACGACGGCAGCCAGATAATAAATTTGAGCGTCGTCTTGATGCACGAACACCTGGCGGTCAGGGACGCTATCGATTACGCCAGTGCGAACAACGTCATGGTCATAGCAGCAGCCGGCAACAACTCCAGCGAGACGCCCATATATCCCGCCGCCAATAACAATGCCCTGTCGGTGGCAGCAGTCAATTTCGACAACGAACTGGCGGATTTTTCCAATTACGGCGACTATATCGATGTCTGCGCACCGGGTTATTATATTTACTCCGCCTACACCGAGGGGAACTACGCCTGGTGGAGCGGTACCAGTTTCGCCACGCCCTTTGTGGCGGGTCAGGCGGCGCTTATCAAGGAAAAACTTCCCGCCGCCACCCCTTTCGAATTGAAGAACCTGATTAAAAACACGGCCGACAATATCGACGACCTCAACCCGAACTACACGGGAAAACTGGGCAGCGGCCTGATTGACCCGTTCCACACCCTGGAGTTAATCGAGGACTCGGCTTTTGCTTTCGTTACTCCCGACACCCTCCGTCTAGTTTATTATGAAGGTACGATGCCCATCTTACCGCCCACCGGGTTCGTGGTCCTGACATCGTCCAACGCCCCGGCGGGTTACAGCGCTCAGGTTATCGATACCGATTCCATCTTCGTTTTCCCGCGTGACTCTATCTTTGGCTTTACCAACGACACTATTGCCATCTCCGCTGAGCCCTATTCCTACATTCAGGGCGTTTATTACAACACTTACCGATTTTATGTCAGCGGTGTCTCCAACCCCGTGGATCTGGTGGTGGAGTTAGCGGTCGATCCTGATCCCGGGGAAACAGCCGAGGTCACGCCCAATCATTTGGAATTCACGGCTCCGCTCGGTTCGGAGGAATTGCTTACCAACTCTGTTTTCCTTAATTCCTCCAATA
Source organism: Candidatus Zixiibacteriota bacterium (assembly GCA_016926795.1). Taxonomy (GTDB): domain Bacteria; phylum Zixibacteria; class MSB-5A5; order GN15; family FEB-12; genus JAFGNW01. Next base: position 16,253 of record JAFGNW010000068.1, on the reverse strand, counting down.
GTCCGGCAGCCTTTGTCCCCTATACTTTACCCGGCGGCAGCCAGATGAGCTACCCGGGCGACACGGTGGGCACCACGCCGGACAGTGTCATGATCATATCCAATCCCTCCCTGGCGACTGCCCCCGGTCACTATCATGATACTATCGCGTTTGCCGTCGAGGGTGTCCCCGAACCGGTTTACTTGATTGTCGACCTGTTTGTTGAGGATACCGTTTCGGGGTCCGACACTGCCTGGTCGTATCCGTACGCCCAGGGATACACCGCTCCGTACGGTGAGGATACCGTCTTTTCCGGCATGGTCTTTATCGGCTCGACCAACGCCCCGGCGCAGTACACAGTTGCGTACGATGACTTTCCGGATATCGTGCAGTTGACCGACACAATAGGCTACACCAACGACTCGTTGTTGTTCAACGTGGTCAGTACTTCGACAATGGCCCCCGGCGTATATGTAGACACGCTCCTGTTCTTTGTCGAGGGTGTCGCCAACAATCCTAAAAAGGCTCTCGTCTATTTATATATCGATACCCTCCAGGGCAGCGACACCGCCTGGGTTTATCCCTATGCTCAGGGCTACACCTCTCCCGTCGGTGAGAACCAGACTCAAACCGGGGTGGTTTATATCGGCTCCTCCAACGAGCCGGCTGCCTATACGGTGGAGGTTATCGACGAACCGGATTTCATTCAGCTGCATGGTTCGACCGGTATGACCGGGGATAGCATGTTTTTCGATGTCGTCGCCACCAGCTCCATGCCGGCGGGAGTTTATATTGATACCCTGTCGTTCTTCGTTGACGGCTGTCGCAACAATCCCTACCGCGCCATCGTTCTTTTGCACATCCAGGGAGAACAGGCGGATTCCGCCTGGGTCATCCAGGACTCGTTGTCGAGCTACATGACTCTCATTGAAAATACTTACTCGGTTATATACGACGGTTTCTTCGTTAACTCCACCAACGCTCCGGCCAATTACTTCGTGGAAGTAATCGGGCCCACCCATTTCACCACTATTAACGACAGTGTCGGGACAACTAACGGCTATGTGAATTTCACGGTCGTGGGCACCGGTTTACCGGTCGGGGTTTATTACGACACGCTGTTATTTCACATAGACGGCTGCGTCAACAGCCCGGTTAAGTATGTTCTTACGCTTGAGATCGTTCCATATCAGGGTGAGGATTCCGCCTGGGTCATCCAGGACTCGTTGCTGAGCTACATGACTCTCGTTGAAAATACCTATTCGGTCATTATCGACGGTTTCTTCGTTAACTCCACCAACGCTCCGGCCAATTATTTCGTGGAAGTAATCGGCCCCACCCATTTCACCACTATTTACGACAGTATCGGGACGACTAACGGCTATGTGAATTTCGCGGTGACAGGTACCGGTCTGTCGGTTGGTGTTTATACTGACACGCTGCTGTTCCATATCGACGGCTGCGTCAACAGCCCGGTCAAGTATGTTCTTACGCTTGAGATCGTTCCATACCAGGACCCGGTCGAGGATAGCGCTTATATTATTCCGGATACGCTCTATTTCACCATATACGAGGGTGCGGTACCTTTCACACCGCCCACCGATTATGTCAATATCCTGTCCACCAATGCCCCGGCGGATTATACGGCCAAGGTAATCGACACCGACCTGATTTTCGTCATCCCTTACGATACCGTGTACGGCACCACCAACGACAGTCTGGCTGTATCGGTTTACAACTGTACTATGCCCGCCTGTCAATACAACCTTCCCGCGGGAGTGTACTATAATCATATGATGATTAACGTTGACGGCTTCGAGACCCTGATGCTGGTGATTCGGCTGACGGTCGAGGAAGAACCGGGTGCGGTCGCTTCCATTAATCCCGATTACCTGTATTTCACGGCTCCGCTCGGTACGGAGATCCTGCTGTTCGACCACGCGGTGCTCATGTCGAGCAACGCCCCGGCGCTTTTCACGGCTGCCACGCTTCCCGGAGGCAGCCAGGTAAGCTATCCTTTTGATACGGTGGGTACGACCAACGACAGCGTCACCATCGCGGTCAATCCCGCTCTGGCGCCGTCGGTGGGGAGGTACCATGATACAATTGCGTATTATATCGAGGGAGTAATCGAACCCGTATACCTGCTTGTTGACCTTGAAATAACCGGCGAGCCGGCGGATACATGTATCGTCTTCCCGCTGACGGGCTTTGAATACACCGTCGCCACCGGCTCCGCAGCGACTTTCAGCGACTGCTTTACAGTGCTTTCGAGCAACGCTCCGGCCAGTTATTATGTGCAATTCGCCGACGATCCTATTTTCACGACTTTATCCGATACTGCCGGGACAACCGATGATTCGTTATGTTTCGAAGTCAACAGCGCCGGTCTGCCGTTCGGCACCTATGTCGATACGCTTTTATTTTATGTTGAAGGCGTTACGAACAATCCGGAGAAGCGCACTATCACGCTGCACGTTTTCAACGATACGGCCTGGGTTAGCCCGGCTTATCATTACTTCATCGCCCCTCAGGGTGAGGATAACGCCCAGCCCGGCTCGATTTTCATCGGTTCCACCAACGCCCCGTCACCGTTCACCGTGGGTGTTCTCGACCACCCGGATTTCATCTTCAACCTGTACGGTTCCGGGGTTACCAACGATTCCGCTTACTTCGAGGTTACCAGCACCGCCTCCATGGCACCTGGTTTATATGCAGATACGCTGTTGATTAATGTCGAGGGTGTGGACAACAGCCCGTTGATTTCGATCGTATATCTGATTATCGACACGGTTGGGATGGACCCGGACAGCGCCAAGGTCACCCCCAATGTGCTGACCTATCAAGTTCCTTACGGCAGCCCGGACACTATCGTGACCTCGGTCTTTTTGAGCTCCACCAACGCCCCGGCGCGTTATATCTGTGAGATTGTCGGCGGTCCGTCGGAATTTTTGACCATGCTCGACTCGCTGGGATACACAGATGATTCCGTGACCGTGGTCATCGACCCGGCCGGACTGCAACCGGGAGTTAACACGGCCAGCGTGCGATTCCTGGTGGGCGGCGTACCCGACCCGGTTTACCTGTCCGTCATTGTGTCCGTGACCGAGCAGTCGACGGCGGCGACTCTGTCAAACTATCCCAACCCGTTCAACCCGCAGACGAATATCGAGTACTCGCTCGCCTGGGCGTCCCATGTCCGGCTGGAAATTTACAACATCATCGGGCAGCAGGTGCAGGTTTTGGTCGATGAATACAAAGACGCCGGGACCCATACCGTTATCTGGGAAGGCAAAGACAGCCGCGGCCAGAGCGTCAGCAGCGGCATATACTTCTACCGGCTGCAAACTGACGATATGGCTCTCACGAGAAAGATGATCCTGCTTAAATAATCTTCAACTTAACCTTAAAACCCGGCTGTGACCGTAACAGCCGGGTTTTTTTTATCGTTATTTTTTAAACATCTCCTTTTTTTAACCCGTCTTATCCTTATATTAAAAGCTGCCGGAAAAGCTTTGCCGCTAACCGGTGAGTAAATTAACATCTGCAAACTTCATAAAAGGATGGGAGACATGCCTAAATTCAGAATTATTTTAATTCTTATATTTATTACAGCTTGCGCCTTCGCGGTGACCGGCCTTATGATTGACGATACCCGAGGAAAGGAGCCCGATATGACAACCAGCAAATTCTTTTTCGCCAGTTATTTTGAATCGGTCGAACAACTGGAAAACATTTGTCGGCTGGCCGAGAGTTTGCGGGAGTTCGGTGGACGATTCGGCGACTCACCGGTGTGGGCTTATCACCCCGAAACAATTACTATCGATACCGAAAAGCTAAAACCGCTTCTCAAAAAGTACGACATCGAGGTACGCGCCAGCGTCATTCCTGAAGCCGCCCGATGGTTTTATTACGGCGGTAAGGCGTTCGCTGCGGCCGCGGCTGAGACCGCCGTAACCGACTCCAACACCGTGCTGGTCTGGATCGATAACGATGCGGTAGTGCTGTCGGAGCCGGAGGAATTCGACCTTCCCCCCGGGATAAGTCTGGCGTATCGCCCGGTAATGCACAACCGTTCCGGTTCGCTGTACGATAATCCTCCCGATGCCTTCTGGAGCCGCATATATGAAAAGCTGGCATTGACCGATGAAATGCTTTTTCCCATGGTTACCCCGGCTGACCAGGAAAAAATCCGGGCTTATTTTCACGCCGGTATGCTGGCCGTGCGACCGCATCGGGGTGTTCTGCGCAGCTGGGCCGAGGCTTTTACATCATTATGCGATGACCCGAAACTGGTTCAAATGTGCAAAGACGATGTTGTCAAGAGAATTTTTCTGCACCAGACGGCTCTCACCGGCGCCGTTCTCCACCGGCTGACCCGCGATGAAATGACGGAACTCAGCGACAAATATAATTACCCGATTTTTTTCGAGAAACAGTACGGCGCCAAAGAAGTTTTTAATTCCATCGAAAATGCTGCCGTAATCCGGTGCGAACTATCCAATGAGAATATCGGTGACGACTGGCACCGTCACCTGACGGGTTCCCCGGAGAAAATCGCCTGGCTGAAAGAACGTCTGTTCAAAAAATAGCCGTCGTGTTTTTTCCCGAACGGATAAAATCAGCGGTAAATGATAATCACCGGTTTGGTAGTGTAATATTCTACCGCGCCGGCGGTGTTGCAATTGACGGTGCATTCGCAGGAAGTCGCCATCCCGTCCATCGACACCGCCAGGGTGTGGTCCTGTTCCGGGGCCAGGTTAAGATACAGGGCCTCGAAAAATTGCGGTTCCATAAAAATGAGGGATATGGGTTTGCCGGTGGTGTTGATAAAAGTGACGTTGTCGCCGCGGCTGGTTTGTAATTTTTCTTTCTCAAAACCGCAAAACCCGTTCGCATCAACTATCTTTACCACATGGTCTCTGGATACTGCCATCTTGCTCTCCTGGATATAAATAATATAAAATCAATGATGTCCTCGACCGGTGTCCTGTCAATAACTGCGGGAACTGCTGTCGGTACCGTTATTTATAAATTCCTCAATAACCTTTTTAACCCGTTCATCGGTCAGCAGACTCTCGAACTCGGGATACGAAGCCAGGTTTTCGGGTGGATATCCCAGCTGCAGGATTTTTTTAACCCAGAAAACGGACGCTGAACGGTCGTTCAATTTTTCAAATACGAACAGAGCGCTCACAATTACTTCGGTATTTTCGGCGTCCAGCTGCAACGCCTCGTCGACCATATCACGAGCCTTAACAGTGTCGCCCACCACCGCGTAATACTGAGCCAGGCTGACCAGCAAAACCGGGTCACGCGGGTTGACCCGGAGTTGTTTCTCGGCCTCAACTATCGCCCGCTGATAAGTATCGAGCGCTTTTTCCCTCATTCCGGGAAGGTAATAATAGGCAGAAGCCAGGTTGTTCCAGACGTTATGGTCATGGTCGCTTATCTCCAGGGCTCGCTCGTACATGCGGGCAGCCTCCTCGTAATCGCGTTCTTTATAATAAAGGAAACCGAGATTGGAAAAGGCGGCATAGTTGGGTTCGATTTCAATCGATTGCCGCCACATGCGACGGGCTTCATCATTGAAATTCAAAAGGCAGTAAAGCGCCCCGATGTCGTTATAATCCCGGACATTGTAAGGCACCAGCCGGGCGGCCCGGTGCAGCAGAGCGACAGCTTTATCATTGTCGCCGTGATAAGTATAGAACAGACCGAGGTCGAAATACCCGGCCCAGTATTTCGGCCGCAGGGCAATAATTTTACGATATTGAGCCACTGCTTCATCAAACATGTTCAAAGCTTCATACGCCGCGGCTAATCCCCGGTAAGCCTCATAATTCGAAGGCTCCTGCACCCGCGCCAGATTGTATTCCCGGACGGCTTTTTCATATTCGCCCGTTCCCCGGTAAATCATCCCGAGCGTGATATGAACCGGGGCCAGTTGGGCATCCAGCGACAGCGCCACCTGGCTGTTGCCCCGGGCCTGCTCAATCCATTCCAATTCGTTAGTGGCCTTATATTTTCGCCAGTAGGCTTCTCCCAGTGCGGCATAAGCCAGAGCGTAACCGGGGTCGTAATCCAGAGCCTCGCGAAATTTCATGACGGCCGTATCGATACAGGCGCTTTTTTCAAAGCGCTGCAGATAACCCCGCCCGGCCAGGTAAAGCCCGAAAGCTTCGGGTACGTCCGTCCGGCCGGAGGTCAGGTATCGCTCCTGTTCCGGGTGCAGGTGAATCTCGAGCATCTCCGCTATACTGATAACGGTTGAATCCTGCAACACGACCAGTTCGTTGAGGGGAACATCGATAAGCGCCGAATGAATCTGTCGTTCGGAGCGGGTGTCGATCAGGTTCAAGGCCAGCCGTATATCTTCACCCAATTCCTGTACACTGCCGGTCACGGCCAGAGTCACCCCGAATGCCCGGCGGGCATCCTTGACGCTGAAGACCTCGCGTTCCCGCACCTCGCGGGCTGGTACTACCCACAGGGCGCCCTGGAATTTTTCCATCTGGGTCAGACGAGTGGTCAGGGTCTCCATCAAACCGTCACAGAAAGTCTGGCCGGCGTAGACATCACCCAGACAGGTGAAGGGCAAAACGGCCAGGTGTTTTTCGAAGGGGACGGAATCAAAGTGCAGCCAGCGCAGGATGGCACGGCGGGTGGTCGAACTCAGGGTTAAAAGCAGTGCCAGCGCGATAACCATTATCAACCCCATGAGGCGTATCCGGTTGTGGTAGGCGCGCCATTCACGGCGATACTCGCCGCGCCGCATTAAACCCGGGCGCGATTCCAGTTTGACCTGAAGGCGTTTCAAATCGGACCGGCATTCATCGCTGTGCTGATAACGCAGGGAGGGGTTCTTCTCCAGCGCCTTGGCGACTACGTGCTGCCATTCTTCGGGAACATCAGCCTTGAAACGACGCAACGGTTCCGGTGTCTCCTCCAGAATCGCCCGATAGGTAGCATCTTCACTGTCCTTCTTGAACGGCTGGCGGCCGGTTATCATCTCGTAGAAGACAATCCCCAATGCGAAGATGTCACTGCGTTCGTCAATCTTCTCCCCCAGGATTTGTTCCGGTGACATGTAGCCCGAGGTTCCCAGCACGGCCCCGTCGCGGGTAATTTTCTGTTCGTTCTTGATACTGGCCAGGCCGAAATCAAGAATCTTGACCCGGCCGTCGTTATCGACCATGATATTGGACGGTTTTATATCCCGGTGGATTACACCCGAATGGTGAGCCCTGTGCATCCCCTCACAGATTTGCATCGCCAATTCGAGCACCTCGCTCAATTTCAATTCGTTTTTCCTGATGATATCGCTTAATGACTTCCCCTCGATATGTTCCATGGCGATAAAGGGTCGCCCCTGAAATTCGGCGACCTCGTAAATAGTGACGATATTGGGATGGCTGAGTTGGGCGGCGGCCCGAGCCTCGCGCTTGAAACGTTTCCGGCAATCCTCATCGCGGCAGAGAGGCAACGGCAGGAATTTCAACGCCACCTGCCGGTTCAACTCCCTATCCTCGGCCAGGTACACCTCGCCCATGCCGCCAAAGCCGAGCTTTTTTAAAACGGTAAAACGGCCGATCCGGAAACCCGCTGTGAAAACCATACAGGTTTCCGTCCTGTCATTTTCGTCATTCTCTTGTCGCAAAAAACCCCCCGGTTTATGATAACAATTCAATTTACCTAACCGGACAGAATAAATCAAGTATGAATTGAGGTTCCGGCACGAGTATCGGACAAAACCCTATATCCTATTGGTATGTAAACAGATAACAAAAATATGAGAAACTGCTATGCTAATCCTTTTTTCTCTCTTATAAATGAGTGAAATATCGTTTAATATTATCCGATTTCGTTTATGAACTTTAAGAGAGCGGCGGTTTATAAATAATAAGAAGACGTTGAATATTTTGTTACGTTTTATACCCTTATTACATCTCTTATATAGATGGGAAATGATCTAAGTCTATTCTGGCAACTGGTCGAAAAAGAACACCACCGGGCCAGGGCATATTGTTATCGGCTGAGCGGCGGCGGCGAAGACGGTGACGACCTCTACCAGGAGTCGGTCGTCACGGCATACAACGGTTTTTCCGGATTGCGACAGACCGCGTCATTCCAACCGTGGTTTTACCGGATAATTAATAACAATTTTAAAAGCCGTTTCAGAAATCCCTGGTGGAAAAGAATTCTGTCGCTGTTGCCCGAACATGAGAACGTTTTTCGGACGGAGAATCCCTCCGCACTGTATGAGGCCAGACAGAGAATCAACAAGGCTCTCGAGGTTTTATCGGTCGATGACCGTATCCTGGTGACCCTGGCGGAGCTGGAAGGCTGGAAAATATCGGAACTGGCCGAGTTGACCTTGAAGACCGAGGGTACCATAAAAATGCGTCTCTCCCGCGCCCGACAGAAGATGCGCCGGAGATTGCGCCGCCGGTACAGCGAAAATATGATTGAAAAATTTAATCGAGGTTTGGAAGAAATATGCATTGCCGCGAAGCCAGAGAAAGACTGAACCGCTACCAATGGCGCCTTAGTGAATACCGCCGCGACCGGGAGCTGGTCGAACATCTGAAAACCTGTCCGCGCTGCGGCCGGCTGGCACAAACCGAAGAGTCATTGGAGGTTGATTTCGAACTTTTGCGCCGTTCGGAACCACCGACCGAATTGAATTTTAACGCACTCAAAGAAAAAGTCGAAACGTCAGGCGCCGAAGCTCATCAAACAAACGCCGGAAGTCGCTTTTCCTTTTACACGGCGAAAATTTTCAAAACCCGGAGGCGATTCAAAATTGCCTTCGGTTTTGTCGGGGTTATAATCGTATTCATGTCACTGGTGCCGTTCAACTTCACTGAGACGGTCGGTTACGAGGTAGCCATCTCCGGGATTGACCGCAATATCGCCCTGGACAACCGGGAAATCAAATCACTTCTCAACGCCCTGGGGATGGACCGGGACAAGGCTGCCGGTATCCTGGACTCGCTCGACCGCAAGGAAATTCATCTTTATGTCGGGGAATGCCGGGAAACTTGCCATTTGAAAATATCCGACCTTAAATCCGAACGGGACGTGAGAATCGTCGTCAAAGCCATCGTTGACCTGGGTTGCTGTGAAATAGATAAAATTATTCCCATCTTCCGCAACGAATCGACCAGCCTGATCGGTCATGCCACCAGGAAACTATTTTCATAGGAGAATTATCATGTTCAGAAAATATACCGTATCCGCATTCTTTTTTATTTCGTTTTTAAGCCTGTCCATATCGGCCCAGCCGGTTTTAAAAATGCCGGTAGAAAATTTCGATTTCGGTTTTACGCCTCAGAACGCCGAGGTCAGTTATGATTTCTGGCTGCATTCGACCGGTAAGGACACCCTGAAAATAAGCCGTGTAAAAACCTCGTGCGGCTGCACCAAAGCGCCCCTTGAAAAAGACGTTCTGGCTCCCGGCGACAGTACCCGGCTGGAGATTATCTTCACCACCGGCCGCTATAAGAATAAAGTCCGCAAAACAACCTACGTGGCCACCAACAGCGACCAGGTCGCCCGTCAGGTGATGATTATGTCCGACATCCTTATCCGCCCCGATTCCACCTACCCGGTTGTCATCAAACCGTACAAGCTCAACATCTCCCAGTTCAGTGAAAAAATTCGCGATGAACTCAAATTCACCATTACCAACGTCTCTGACCGGGACCTGAAACCGTCCCTGGTCGCCTACCCGAAGGATTTGTTCGAAGTTAAGCTACCGAAAGAGATTAAAGCTGGAGAAACAACCGAAGGCATTCTGATATTGAAGGAGGCGGGTCTCAACGAGGAGTTCAAAAAATCCTTCACGATCGAATGGAACGATGATAAAAGCTCGCGCTTCACTATCCCGGTTGTGAGGAATGTACATCTGGCCGAATCATCGACTGGCGGGAAATAGCCGATTGAAATATCGAAAAAAAGCCGCGGTAAGCGGCTTTTTTTATGCGCTATATGACAGAGATAAAAGCATGATTTATTTCTTTGTGTTTTCCGGCCGCAATTCATCAAGGATCCCGGCATCTATCCAGTATATATCATGGTTAGCGGTATAGAAAATGTATTTACCGTCGGGCGATACGGTCGGAAAACCCTGTATCCGAAAAGTATTTTCGTGCGTAAAAGTAACCGGTTGCGACCAGGAACCGTCGGCCATCCGATAACTGACCGCCAGGTTCCGACGGGGTCCGACACAGTAGAGCAAATAACTTTCATCGGAGGCGATAAAGGGATAATCACCTTCCAGGTAAGGAACCGCCGGACGGGGATCGACAAATCGATTGTCAATCTTGCTGAATACCGTTATCCCGCCCGTGTACAATCTGCCCTCGGAAGATACCGAGAGACCGGCCAACCTTTGTTTCAGGGACAACATCAGCGGATAAGGTGTCGCCCAGTCTTCACCCGTGCGCGTCACGCACCAGGCGTGATGAGACTCGTCACCGGTAGAATCCGGCCAGGGCCTGATGGATTCAAAAAACAAATTGCGGCCGTCCGGTGATAAACTGGGCAGCCGATCGTTGTACCGTCCCGAAAAAGAGGCGACCCCGGGCTCAGTCCAACCGGAATCCAGCTGACGGGTGACCATGATAGTCGGTCGCTTGTCGATAATTCGGGTAAAGTAAAACTCCTTTCCGTCCGGCGAGAATGCGCAGCCGTGCTCGTTAGCCGGGGTAGAGACGAAACCTTCGGCGAATATCAGCGATTCCCGGCCGGGTGGTTCCTGCCCGAAGTATTGACCCTTGAAAATAGTCGCTTTTTCAGCATTCAAATCTTCAGCCTGAACAAAATTCGAAGCTGCAAGAAGTGAAATTAAAAAGACAAAGGTGTTTGAAACCGCTCGCATTTTATCCATCTTTATTCAATAATTAATATAAAATAATCTAAAGTACTTCTCCACTTACTTATGCCCTAGAATATATAAAGCGCTCTCGGTCGTAAAGCCCTGTTCTTTAAATCTTCTTATTAACTTCTCACCCTTTGCTATCAAAGTATCCTGGTCACCCGCGTCCCGCAGCTTTTTAAGATATATCTTGCATTTTTGAAGCATCGATTCCAGGTCTTTTTTTTGCATATCCTCATCGAGTTCCGGGGTATATTCAAAAACATCTCTATCGGTGATACCAGCCCGGTTAATTATTTCAAAAATTTCCTGTTTCGTCATAGTTTCATAATGAGCTTCCCCCTGCGTTCTGTCGACCGCCGCCCACCAGTGATGCAAATGGCGCTGTGCATTCTCATAATCAGTATCCGGATCTTGAAAAACTTCACAAATGATAAGAAGACCACCGGGTTTAAGCACTCTCATCATTTCTTTCAATACCCCATTGACATGGTTCAAATGATGCAATGAATGCCTGATCGCGACCGTATCGAAATAATCATCGGGGAATCGCATGTATCCGGCGTCCATGGTCTCAAACCGCAATTGTCCTGCCCATTGTTTACGCGCCGCCTTAATAATATTTGCAGAGCTGTCAATGCCGACAGCTTCATCGTAATCTTTAAAAAATTCCGTCAAGAATATAAGGAAATCGCCGTAACCGGTAGCGACATCCAGTATCTTACCGCCCCTTAAGTTCTTGATTTTATCAGGCAGGGGATCCAAGAAATAATTCCTCACAAGAAAAAACAGATTTTACAATTCCCGATTACAGTGCGTAAGCCTTTCGGGCAAGTTTGATTAATTCCCAGTACGGCGGGGAGTAACCGTTTGTTTCCCGGAATTTTTCGGCAAGCAAAAGGAGTTTTTCTTTGGTTTTATTGTGTTTGTCGGAGAACCATTCGTTGCGCAAAGCCGCCGCGGCGTCCATCCCTTCCGGCACCGGCCCCACCCTGTCGAATTGATTGAGCACCACGCTGTAGACTTTGGCTATCCTTGCCACCGGGAGCAGGTACCAGTCATAACCGAGCCGTTCACCCCTATCGGCACTCTCCAGCATAATATCTACCACGGCGTTGTCCAGTCGGTCCTTATAGAGCGTCTCGAAGCCCCGCCACTCCGCGACCACCTGCAGTTGGGGGTCGTATTCCAGGTCAGAGGGTTCCTGGGTAGTAAAATGTTCGACGCCGAAAGCGGCCAGCCAGGCTTTGACTCCGACGCTGGAAATATGCGACCGTCCCGCCCATAACCCGATGCCCATATAACCGTAAGCGTTGGAAATTACTTCCGAGCAGAACAGTTTCGAGGGTTCCTCGAAATCCATAGCGAAATCGTACGGGATATGTTCGGTCTGAGCCCGGTGCAGGGCATATTGGGCGGTCCGGTGTGGCAACATCGGATTGACCCGCATCTCGGGCAGGTCGGCGCGAAGTCTGAGCACCATCACTCTCAGCTTGGTATCCTTCAAATATTGCTCGATATCGGCGACGGCCACTCCTTTTTCGATATGGGATTCGATAATCGAAACGTTATGGGTGAGGCTGTCAACGTACACCAGGGCGACATGGGAGAAATTTCCGGGGTAATCGTTACCGCGAGCGATTAAAGCCGAGGTCGGCGCACCGCCGCGGGAAACCAGGATATCGCCACTGTGAATTTTAACTCCGAGAATTTCCGCCGACGGTGTTATCGAGGGTTCGGTCGTCCCCGATACAATCTCCGGCACCGATAAATCTCCGGCCTGCATCATGATTTCCTCGACCGCCGTACGGCCGCCGTATAACAGCCGGTAGATGCGGTCGCGCGCCAGACCGGATTCGATAACCCAGACGACCGATTGGTTCTTGACGTTCTTTCTCAACCGGCTGAACAACTCTATAAATTCCGCCAATCTTTCGGGACAGGCCGCGAGCAGGACGCTCAAATTGAAAAAACGATCCTCGATAATTTCGAACAGAGTATCGGACGGGGACAGCGCGGCCGTATCCATCGTCATCAGCGATTTCTCAAGTGCGGAAAAGCGGTCAGTTATTTCGTCAGCGAGGTCGGCGCAGGAAACGGTCCGAACTTCCCTGAATTGAGCCTCAAGGTGTGACCAGTATTCGTCCCGGTCCCATGCGAACGGTTCTTTATCCCCGGGGAGCGGTTCAGGGGGTTCTGCCCCCGGAATAAGAAGCACGGTATAGAGTCCGACAAGTACAACTACAGCGGTGAAAAACCGGCGTGACAGTCGACTCTTCATTGAAAAGCCCTGTTATCCGGGGTATAGGTTCGGTATTTTACAACGGTGACGGGCATTCATCCTGATATCGGGTTTAAGGAATTTTTTGAAATTTATAAATAATCCAGACGGAACATCAATAAAAAAACCCTTTTTTATTATTTAGAACACTTTTAAGGTTTCTTAGCTTCGACCGTTCCTCCGGTTGGTTAACCCGCATCTTATCAAGGGTATAAGGTATTGTGTAACATATAAATATGGAGGAAAAGCAGTTCTCGGATAGTAAAACAAGCCATTTAAAAGACCATAAAAGTACCCCGTCAAACTAGAGTTCGGGAAACTTTCGGGAAAAAATATGTTAAATAATATATGGACAAGACCGGTCAAGACCGGTATATTTATATAACATAGTTGGTTTCCATCAATTCTTTTTTTGAGGTTTTATCTTTTAAAAATACAAAAAAACTGAATCTGGAAACTGTCGCGCAATGGTGCGCTTTAACGGGTTTATTTCAACGAACGCCGTCCCAATGGGATGAGGTTTTATGTGGGGATAAACAAAATTGGAGTGTAGAATGAATATCTACATTGGTAACCTGTCGCGCAATACGACAGAAGAGGAATTACGCCAGGCTTTTGAAAGCTATGGAGAGATCTCCAGCGTCAACATTATCAAAGACAAATTCACCGGGGAATCAAGAGGTTTTGGTTTCGTGGAGATGCCCAACCAGGATGAGGCCAAAACGGCTATCGACAGCCTGAACGGGCAGGAGCTTGGCGGGCGTACGTTGAATGTCAATGAAGCCCGTCCTCGCAGCGACAACCGCGGCGGCGGCGGCGGCGGTGGCCGGGGCGGCAGTCGTGGCGGCGGCCGGGGTGGGAATCGCGGCCGGTCCTGGTAAATCAATCCGGACTGACCGGCGATACTTACACAAGTAACGCAAATTAACTCAAGGCGGGAGCTTTTCGCTCCCGCTTTTTTTTATCCCTCTTTTATTTATCAATTTTTTATAAATAAAACTTTATACCGACAGATTCATAAACGTACTTTAATCTGAAGAGAAAGGTAAAGAGAATTCATCATTGGTGCAGGTTTACTTCAGCCTTACAATAGAAAGTTATAAAAGGCAAACCGCCGGATGACGACGGATAGGCGGCATCGGCAGACACTTCGGATTTGCGGGAAGCTTCATGTTAATTTCACTTCTTATTCAGACGAACAAAAAAACCGGCGCCTTTTCGGACACCGGTTTCTTTGAATTTTGACTGCCTCTCACCGACACAACTTCATTCCCAACTTGGCAGACAGGTTCGTTTACTTCTGGCCCGGGTCGATAATCTCCACCATGTCGGTGCAGGAAAAATACTGTGTATAAGTACCACCCTCGCTGTTCACACCTTCGAACCAGCCCTCGACCGTGGCGGTCGTGGTCGTATTGGCCAAACCGATAACGACCGGATTGGCCAGGACAGCAGCGCGGTCGAAACCGGCCAGGAAATTGTCATCGATATAGCAATAGCGGAACGAAATCGCTTCTCCGACCATGGTGCCGTTGAAAGCAAGGCTGACCTGGTAATCGGACAGAGTATAGCCCGCTTCCAGAGGCATCCTTATCACCGCCTGCATATCCTCGAACTGTCCCTTCGCGTTGAGAATAATTTTAAACGGGCTCATCGTCATTTCTTCGGCATGGGAAACGGTCGGAGCCGCAGTGATAAACAGCACGACCAGCAAAAGCAGAAGCGTTAACGCCTTCGGCCTGATGTTGAACTTACGGATTGACATTTTAATACCTCCTTGAACTTCATATTATCGGGCATCTGCCCTTTTCGATGGGAGAATAAAAGCGACGCTACCGCGGCTGTTCACTTGTTAACCCCCTTTAGCCATCAATGCCGGTAGTTATAGCAAAGAGCGTACCGAAATATGATAAGCATAAAACCGGCTGTTATTTCAAGCTGATAAGTATCGGAGTTTTTATTGAAGACTCGATGGGCGTACCGTACCGTACACTTTGTGTGGGAATCCCGCCCCTTGAGGTTCACTCAGCAGAAAAGAATCATCAATATCGTCAGGCATACCCGCCAGTTATAAATATTATCGAAGAGTGTGTACCATCCACAGGTTGGGCTCGATATAGGTACCCCGGTTGGTTTCCCGGTCGATTTTCACCGGCACGAGCGCGCCGGGCACAATATATTCACCGCTTTCGGGAAATTTTATCCCCGTCCATAACTCCCATTCAGCGGGGGTACCCTCGATTAGCATCGATTCGGGACAAACCCGTACGGTTGCAGCGCCCAACCGGGCGTGCACCCGCATCCAGCCGTCGAACGGCAAACCCTGCTCGTTTTTCCAGTTGATATAATTAATCA
Source organism: Candidatus Zixiibacteriota bacterium (assembly GCA_016926795.1). Classification (GTDB taxonomy): domain Bacteria; phylum Zixibacteria; class MSB-5A5; order GN15; family FEB-12; genus JAFGNW01. The sequence continues at coordinate 756 of JAFGNW010000068.1, read as the reverse complement.
TCGGGGTCAGGGGGTATTTACTTTTCTGGTTCGGTCTGACCGGGGCAATCAGTTTTTTCAAGCCGTATTCCCGACCGACTTTTATCATCTCCCTTACCCCGTCATAGCTCAGACCCCGACCAAGTAAATCAGTCGCGACCACAATTTGAAAAGCGCACAGCACCTTATATTCCATACCGCTATCGAGATGATTGAAGCAATGCTCCAGCGCCCAATCCAACCCCCTGTCGGGCAGGTCGCCCGGCTCGTCGTCCCAGACCAGCGGCAGGGTGTTACCGATTGCCAAAACGCGGTCGTCATCGCTGCCAAGCAGCGCGTATTGATATTCGGGAAAGCGTCTGTATATGGTTACCCAGTAACGGCTGATATAAACGTCGTGATTCATAAATTCCGGCCAGGCAGCCTTGATTATAACCTGCTGCAACGATTCGATATCGTTTCTCTCTCGCCCGGTAACAACCCTGTAATCCATCTGAAAATCCTCTTTTTTAGGTTCAACTCCGCTTTGTAGAATAAGATAATAAATCAGGGATTATAGATAATAAAAAAAGACAAACTCCGGAGCAATTAAACGTTATTTTCAATTAATATTTCATTTCCTTATTTTTACTAACTTTCTCATTAATCTAAAAATACAAGGTTGCAATTTTGCAACTTCGTACGTATAATATTTAACATTGTTTTAAGGACTTTGAAATATGACGGATAAAACCGTAAATAACGATTCCAACGATATAATTCTCGATTCTATAGCCG
>JAFGNW010000067.1 GCA_016926795.1 Candidatus Zixiibacteriota bacterium | reverse complement strand
TTAGTCCTGATTCGGGCTTCCGGCCTGTTTATTATCGCGCCCATTTTCAGCAATCAAGCGGTTTCGACGCAGGTAAAAGTCGGCCTTGTCCTGGTATTGACGGTGGTTCTGACCTCGACCCTCAGCAACGTCAACCTCACCCCGGTAAGTTCGATGGTTGAACTGGCCGGCCTGGCTTTCAAGGAACTGCTGGTCGGGGCGATTATCGGTCTGGTGTTCATGTTGATTTTTATGGGCGTTCAGGGAGCCGGTTCCATTGTCGGCTACCAGATGGGGATGTATATCGCCAGCGCGCTCGACCCGATGACCCAGGGGCAGACTTCGATTATCGGTACTTTCTGGACCCTTCTGGCTACCCTGGTTTTTGTGACCATCAACGGGCACCACCTGGTAATCTCCGCTCTGGTTGACAGCTACCGGGCTATGCCGCCCGGGCAGGTATTCATGAACGGCTCTATAGGCGAACTGATAATCAAGTATACGGCATATGTGTTCGTTATCGCTCTCAAAATAGCGTCGCCGGCGATAGTGACGCTGTTTCTGGTGGATGTCGCCATGGGCACGGTGGCTAAAATGATGCCGACCATGAATGTGTTTTTTGTCGGTTTCCCGGTCAAGATTTTCGCCGGTCTGATGGTGATGGCACTGTCGATGCCCATTTTCCAGTACGTTCTCGAAAAAGTCACCGGTTACCTGAACGAGGAGTTGGGGATTTTACTTGTCACTATGGGTAAGGTTTAAGGGAATATGGCGGAAGAAAATTTCCAGGAAAGAACCGAGAAGGCGACCCCAAGGCGTCGGCGTAAAGCCCGCGAGGAGGGGAGAGTCGCCCGGTCGATGGAGCTGAACTCGGCTATTATCGTCTGTCTCGGCTTTTTGACCCTCTACATGACCGGTCCCTACATGGTCACCCAGGTCAGGGAACTGATGGGCCATACTTTCGCCAACGCCCCGCTGATAGCTTCATCTGACCCGACTTTCGTGACCGTGTTCGGCAGTGTCATGCAGAGCTTCTTCACTATTCTCCTGCCTCTGTTCGGTATCATGGTCGTAATCGGAATCGGCAGCAATGTCGCTCAGGTCGGTTTTAGCATATCACCTAAAGCCCTCGAACCCAAGCTGGAGAAGCTGAATCTGGCCAAGGGACTCAAGCGGCTCTTCTCCGTCCGGAAGCTGGTGGAGCTGGTGCGCGACTCGCTGAAACTGCTGGTTGTCTTCTACGTTGCATATCTGGCTATCCGTCATGAGTTTGAAGGTTTCTTCCTCTTGCCGGACATGAGCACGGTGCAGTTCGGAATTACTATCGGCAAACTGGCGCTGATTATCGCTCTCAAAATCGGGGCGGCCATCCTGGTTATCGGCGTTCTCGATTATATCTACCAGCGCTACGACTTCGAAAAATCGATAAAGATGTCCAAGCAGGACCTCAAAGACGAGAGCAAGGACACCGAGGGTTCGCCACAAAACAAGTCGCGTATCCGGCAGCTGCAGCGCGAGTTGGCCCGCCGGCGCATGATGCAGGAAATTCCCAACGCCGATGTGGTCCTGACCAACCCGACCCATCTGGCGGTGGCTTTGAAATATGACTCCGAAGAAATGGCCGCGCCGCTGGTGGTCGCCAAGGGCGAGCGGCTGATTGCGGAAAGAATAAAAGAAATCGCCTATGAACACGATATCCCGGTCATCGAGGACAAACCGCTGGCCCGGGCGCTCTTCAAAATGTGCGATGTCGGGCAGTTCGTCCCCGCCAACCTCTATCGGGCGGTGGCCGAGGTGCTCGCTTATGTCTATCGCCTGAAAGGAAAAACGTTAGGATAAACCATGGAACCGTTGTCCGAACAGAATAGCTTTTTAAGCCAGATGGCCAAGCGCTCCGACATAGTCCTGGCGTTCGCCGTGCTGGGTATTATCTCCGTATTGGTGATTCCCATCCCGCCGGCGCTGCTGGACTTTGCCCTGGCGTTTAATATCACCTTCTCGCTGGTGGTGCTGTTGAGTACTTTGTATATAACCCACCCGCTGGATTTATCCGTGTTCCCCGGCATGTTATTGATTGTGACTCTGCTGCGCCTGTCGCTTAACGTAGCCTCAACCCGCATGATTCTAGGCAACGCCTACGCCGGTGAAGTCATTCAGTCGTTCGGCAATTTCGTCGTCCAGGGTAACTATGTGGTCGGGTTCATTATTTTTGTGATTCTGGTTATCATTCAGTTTGTCGTTATCACCAAGGGGGCCGGACGTATTTCCGAAGTGGCCGCCCGCTTCACGCTGGACGCCATGCCCGGCAAACAGATGGCTATCGATGCCGACCTCAACGCCGGACTCATTACCGAGGCTCAGGCCCGCGAGCGCCGCGACAAAATCTCCCGCGAGGCGGATTTTTACGGCGCGATGGACGGTGCTTCGAAATTTGTCCGCGGGGACGCCATCGCCGGTATCCTGATTACCCTGATAAATATCATCGGTGGTTTTGTTATCGGGGCCGCTTTGAAAGGAATGTCCCTGACCGATGCCATGCGGACCTATTCGCTGTTGTCCATCGGCGACGGCCTGGTGACGCAGATTCCCGCCCTGCTGGTCAGCACCGCCTCGGGTATTATCGTTACCCGGTCCGCGGCTAAGGCCAATATGGGACACGACCTGTCCATCCAGCTGACCAAACATCCCCGGGCTATCCTGGTTGCCGCCACCATGCTCTTTTTGTTCGGTCTGTTACCCGGCATGCCGACTTTGACCTTTATGGTCCTCGGTCTGGCGGCCGGCGGGGTCGGCTATATTACCCGGGAAAGCCAGAAAAAACTGGCTCTGGCGGCAGTCGAAGCCGAGCGAAAAGTTGAAGAGGATGAGAAAAAGAAACAGGTCGTTAAGGAGCGAACCGAGGACCTGCTCAAGGTCGACACAATCGGGCTCGAAATCGGCTATGGTTTAATTCCCCTGGTGGATAATAACCAGGGTGGTGACCTGTTAAACAGAATTTCACTGATACGTAAGCAGCTGGCCGGTGAGCTGGGGATTATCGTCCCGCCGATTCGGATTCGGGACAACGTAAAACTTCGTCCCAACGAATACTGTATCAAAATCAAAGGCATCAGAGTGGCCGGTTGGGAGCTTATGTCCGACCACCTGCTGGCCATCAATCCCGGTTTCGTTGAAGAAAAGCTGGACGGTTTCGAAACCCGTGACCCCGCTTTCAACCTGCCCGCTACCTGGATAATTCCCAATCTCAAGGAAGTGGCCGAGGCCAGGAATTTCACCGTGGTGGAACCGTCAGCCGTGCTGGCTACCCACATTACCGAACTTATTCGGGCATCCGCGGCGGAGATTCTCACCCGCCAGGATGTTCAGCACCTGGTGCAAACCCTCAAAGAAGATTACCCGGCCCTGGTCGATTCCGTCATTCCGGATATCATTTCGCTGGGCGTGCTGCATAAGGTGCTTCAGTCCCTGCTGGCCGAGCGGGTGCCGGTTCGCGATATGGCCACTATCGTGGAAACCATCTCCGATTATATCGGAGCGACCAAGGATGCCGATGTCCTCGCGGAGTATGTCCGGATGTCGCTCAAACGTCAGATTACGGAAATGTACAAGGATAACGAAGGCAAACTCAACGTCTTCACGATCGACCCGGCTATAGAACAACAACTGGCCGAATCCGTACAGAACACCAAGCAGGGATTAATGCTGGTTCTGGAGCCGGTTTTAACGGAATCAATTCTGAAGAAAATAGGCAGGGAAGTCGCCCGGATGGAAAACACCGGCCTGACCGCGCTGTGTATCTGCTCGCCCAATATCAGGCTGGCTTTACGGCGTCTGGTCGAAGCCACCTATCCGGCCCTGGCGATTATCTCATATAACGAAGTTCTACCCGATGTTGAATTAGTGTCCACCGGCATGGTGAGGTTACAAGATGATAATTAAATCGTTTACCGCGGAGTCGGCTTCGGCAGCCCTCAAGAAGGTGCGCTCGGAAATGGGCGGCGACGCTGTCGTGCTGAAGACCCGTGAAATCAAAGAATCGGGCGGCGGCAACCGCGTGGAAATTACCGCCTGTCTCGACAAACCGTCGGCCGCCCAGGCCTCGGCTATTTTCCCCGACCGCCAAAGCGAGCCGGTCTTGAAAACGACTCCGGATGTCAACGAACGTCTCTCGCGTTTTGAAATCAAGGAAGGCGGAGAACCGGAAAAACAACCGGATATTTATGAGAGACTGGCTGCTATTGAAAACAGGCTGACCCGGCTGGCTAGTACCGATACGACCGGGATGCCAACTCGCCGCTTCGATGACGGAGTGCGGCAAAATATCTATGAAAATTTGAAGAACGCCGACCTCCCGGAAAATTATATCGAAACGCTTTTTGAACGCACCGGGAAGATAGAACCGGATATGGAAAAATACTCGGTTGCGTTTCGCGACCTGTTGACTGCCGACCTGGCTGAAATAATCCAGCCCGGCTTTACTTATAACAGCAGCGAAAAAGCGGTTTTCTTCGGCCCGCCGGCCTCCGGTAAGACCTCGGTTATCGGGAAAACAGCCGCCCGCCTGGTGGTTAAGAAAAAGAAGGTGCGGCTGGTGTCCCTGGATAATCTGAAGGTGGGCGCCTTTGAGGAAATTAACAGTTACGCCGACCTGCTGGGTCTGGAAATGACCGATGTATCCGCGACCAAAAAAGAAAAAAAGAAAACCGAGGAAATTCTTCTGGTCGATACACCGGCCGTCCCCCTGAAGGAAGACCAACGAACTGAACTGCGAAATAAAATTGAAACTCTCAAACCGGACTATCGCGTCCTGGTGCTGAGTGCTTTACAGCGGACGGCCGATGTGGCCGACCTGCTGGCGTCATTGAAGGGATTCAATCCCACCCATTTGGTAATGACTATGACCGATTTGACCCGTCGCTGCGGTGCTCTGGTGCCCGTTTGCCGGGAACTGGGCGTCAAGCTGGCGTTCATAACCGACGCGCCCGGAGGTATCGGTCGCCTGGAAGCTCCGGATATCGAAGCCATCATCGGTTCGCTTCTGAACGAGGAGGTTAATCTTGAACAGGCTTGATCCGAATCAGAAAAACCGTTTGACCGCTTCCGTCTCTCCGACCGTGTTTGTTTCGGTCCTTTCCGGCAAAGGAGGGGTGGGCAAGTCACTGATCGCCTTCAACCTGGCTGAAAGACTGGCTGCGTCAGGTAATCATGTTCTGGCGGTCGATACCGACCGGCACTGCGGCAATATCCACATCCTGGCCAACCTCGATTGTAATTATGGCCTGAGTCAGTATGCCTGCGGCATGCTGTCCCTGGCTGAAGCAGTCAGTACTATCGGTTGCGGTCTGGATATACTACCGGCTGTCGGTTCGACAGTATCGGAAAAACAGGATAGTGTTACCGGTCTGGCCCGGTGGATAAACAAACTGCGCAATGACAGCAACGCCTATGATTTCGTTATTCTCGACCACAGTTCCGGTATCTCCGACCGGATCACGGTATTGGCTCATGCCTGTGATATTAATCTGCTGGTCCTGGTCCCGGAGTTGACCTCGATTGCCGACTGTTACGGCCTCTATAAATACCTGATACAAACCAATGCTGTTATAGACTGCCGGTTGCTGTTCAACCGGGTCGGCGCCGACGACGAGGTTGTCTACATTCGGAACAAATTTTTTGCCCTCACCGAACGCTTTCTGGGTAAGGTTCCGGGTTTTCTTGGTCATCTGCCGGAAAGTGACACTTTCCGTAAAGCGGTGGCGGCGCAAACACCGGTATCCGCTCTTGAGGCGGACTCTATTGCCCTTCAGGCACTTAATAAAATCAGCCAAAAGCTGGTGCAAGAGGTCACGATTTCTCCCGATAGGGAAGCCTCAACTAAACAAATAGCGATAAATAATAACTTGGAAACAGCCGATATATAAAGGGATAGCGTGCATATGGTTAAGACATTGAATGAAGTTCCCCGGAAACGGGGTCGAAAGCCCAAAATTGAGGCTATTTCGCGGGAAATGATTACGCCTGCCAAGAAAAGAAAAAAATGGGAAGTAACAACCCGCGAATGGTCTCGCTATAAAAAAATTCAGACGATTGAGTTAAGACAGAAGCTGTTAAACAAGTATTTGCCCCTGGTCCGTAACGTGGCGACGCGCATGGCCATGGGTTTTCCGCGCTCGGTGGAATTATCCGATTTAATCAACACCGGCGTAATCGGCCTTATCGAGGCCTTCGGTAATTATGACCCCGGTCGGGGTGTAAAATTCGAAACTTACGCGGTCCCGCGCATCCGGGGCGCTATTCTTGACGAATTGCGAGCTCTCGATTGGGTGCCGCGCTCGACCCGGGCCAAATCAAGGGAGATTGACCGCGCTATGGTTAGTCTGGAAAACAAACTCGGCCGCCAGCCAGAAAAGAAGGAGCTGGCGAAGCAGTTGAACATTACCGAGGATGAACTGTATATCACCCTCGATGATGTCTCCTGTTCCAATATACTCTCGCTCGACGAAATCATCTATCCGGATGACGACAACCGGCAACTGCCCCGGATAGAGACGGTCAGCGACGCCGGTTCGCACAGTATCCTGGGTGATATCGAAAAAGGTGAATTGCGCTCTTTTTTGGTGGTGGCTATAGACCGCCTGACCGCTCAGGAAAAACTGGTTATTGCCCTGTATTATTTCGAGGAACTGACGCTGAAAGAAATCGGCGAGGTGATGTCGATATCCGAGTCGCGCGTGTCACAGATACATACCCGGGCGGTCATGAAACTGCGCAATATGGTCAGGGAAAAATTTGCCCTGACGGGATAAACAAAAAGATTGCGGTGTGAAGGAGTGTCAGAAAATGGATGAGACTTATAATTCACTGGACAGTATCAATCCGTACCTGAATCCGGATAAGGTAACTCCAGCGCATCACTCCGAACGCGACAAGGACCGCAAATTCGCCCGGACGCTGAAGGAAAAATTGGAGGAAGACTTTGAAAAGCGAAAGAAAAAGCGAAAAAAGGATGCCCTGGTCCTGCACGGGGAGGACCTGGAAGAAGAACCTGTTGACGAAGCTGAAAGCTCGCCGCAGGAGGAGGCCCGAGAGGTTATCCCGGACGACCCGGGGCTAGACGATGAAGATAAACAGGAACCGGGACATATCGATGTAAAAGCGTAATTGCAGAGGATATAAACATGGAAGTTTCTCAAGACCAACTGATAGGTATCGCCCTCAACGCTCTGGGCTATCTTGCCGCGGGAGCTTTGTGGATGGTGATTTATTCCTTTTTCAAGGACCGCAGAAAAGCCGGCGCGGCGGTTAACGAGCCGGTCAGGACAACCGGCGGGGCACAGACCTCCCCCGAGACCGTATCGCCCGCCCGGGAAAAAACACCCGTGGAGTTTATCAACCTGTCCCGCTCCTCCGGGGCAGCCGATAAGCCGGTGGCGACCTCCCCGGCTACGGGTGCCGAACAGAACCGGCGCAACCGGGCCGAGGTCATCAAAATGGCGCGGGAGATGCTCAAAGCTAACATATCCAGTGAAAAAATTAAACATTCATTGCCGATTACCGAAGGAGAATTGGCAATGATAAAGAATAAATAAGTGGAGTTAATCATGGCTAGTGACAGCCCTTTTATTTTAACCAAGGTGGAGTGTCCGATCTGCAAAACGGTGAATGAGTTCGAAGTCATTAAGGTCGGCAGTTACACGGAAGAGGGGAGAGATTCCGATTTTTGCCCGCAGAATATCAGATGGCGTTCACCGCGCTACCAGGCTTACAACCCTCTTCTTTTCTTCACGGCTGCCTGCAGCAACTGCTATTACACGCGGGAACTGACCAATCAGTTCAAAGATTGGAAAAATGATAACAACTTCCGGACCTACCGATTGAAAGCCATCAAGCAGAAACACCTGGAACAGTTCTCGAATCCCGATTCGGTCCTGAATCAAATGGGCAAGATGCTCAATAACAACCGCCATCCCAACGAAACCGCCGTTTTGAAACTTCACCTGACCATTTTTGACGAACTGCTCGCCGAACATCCCGGCGACCTTGACCTGGGCCGCTTTTACCTGCGTATCGGCTGGGTCTTCAGGAGCATGGAGAAGTTTGAGGACCCCAATCGTTCCCTTCTCAACGGCCTTGTTTATGACCTGGAAAACAAATACCGGGCGATTAAAAGCGCCGCGGAAAATGTCGGTTCCGAAATTGATGCCTTTACCGAGGAGTTGAAAACTCATTTCGACGCCAAGCAGGTTCCGGCGGAAATCAAATCCGATATGCTGGCTTACCGGGAAAGATATGAACGGGAAGTGGAAACCCTCAGGGGCGGCCTGAATAACGTCAACGGCAACCTGGATACCCTGAAAGAGTTGTTTGACGAGTATAAGGTGTCCGTCCTGGGCGGTGAACAGGATGATGAAGTCAAAAATATCGGATGCGAAAATACTTACCTGGCCTTCCTCCAGAATATGAAACAAAAGTGGGACGGGGTGGTGACCAACGAGATGGAAGCCCTGGAAAAAGCCGTATATTATTACAAGCTGGCTTTCGCCAACGGTCGGGATATTCTACCCGGCAACCAGCAGATACAGGCATCCTACCTCATAGCCGAACTGTCGCGCCGCATCGGAGATTACGATGAAGCCAAGCAGTATTTTACGAGCACCATAAAAACCGGCCAGGAATTTATTTATCAGAATCGCAATAACCAGTCCCGGACAGTGCTGGCGAGGAAGATTCTGGAACTGGCCATCGAGCAGGGGAGGGCTAACCTCAAAGCTTCAAAACCGGCTTAGGTTACAGGAGTAAACGGTGCTTCAGGTCATGTTACAAAACACCCAGCCCCTCCGGGTCTGGGAGAAGATCGAAATACTGGTCGGCGAAGGCGCCGAGATGGGGAAATATATGTCCCGTATCGAGGATTTCATCAATAACGGGATTCTCATCACCCAGCCGGAATTCGTCGAGGGGCGAACGCTGCTTCGGGAAGGTGTCTCTGTCACCGTCCGGGTAACCCGGGATGACGCCGCCTATCAATTCTTTTCAACCGTTAAACAGGTTTCCAAACATAACAAGAAGTTCCTTATTCTTTCCCCTCCTAAAAATATTCAACGGGTTCAGCGCCGCCTTTTTGTCCGGGTGGACATGTCCGACCGGGTGCTCTACACCAACCTCGCACCGGTTCTGGACGACGTTAAAAACGCCGAAAATTTGAAATGGCAGGAGACCAATTCTTTGGATATCAGCGGCGGGGGGATGCTTTTGCGGCTTCAGGACGAAGTCAAGGTCAGGGATTTGCTGCTTTTGCAAATCGGTTATTTCAAAGAGTCTGAACTGCCGGGATATATGGTCGGTCTGTGCAAGCGCACCTGTAAAAAAAATAACAAACTGTGCGCCGGTCTGGAGTTTGTCCGGTCCGACCAAATCGACCGTTATCTCAGCCGGAAACAGCAGAAAGCACTGCCTGCCGTAATTCGTGATTTTGATTACAAGGCCCAGGATAAACTGGTCAACCTGATTTTTCATAAACAGATAGAACTAAGGCAGAAGGGCTTATTGTGATTATGGCCGCCGCCGAGGACATTCTGGAAAACAAAGACCTCGCTTTCGAGTCGATTCGTCTGGACCTGTCTCAACTGGTGGGGCAGGACATAAATATTTACTCCGAGCAGATTCCGGGTAAGAAACTCGTCTCCCGGGTAATGGCGGTAAGCGGTAATCAGGTACAAATCAACCAGGCCGGGGAAGCGGGGCTGATTGAAAATCTCGTCAATAATCAGAAAATGGTTTTACAGTTCGCTTACCGGGAGCAGGAAATCGCCGTCCGGGCACAGTTTAAAAAAGGCGCCGGAGGACGTTGTTACCTGATTCTTGACGAGAAAGTTATGCCCCTCATGCAGAGGAAATATGTCCGGGTGGGACTGGTGCGGCCGGTCAAGCTGGCTGCGTTTCCCCTGACCACGTTTTCCAACCGCAATATCGCCCGGCTCCGCTGGATTCAGATGGAAACCATCAATTTCTCGAGCGGCGGGATACTTTTAAATATTTCCTCCTATCTCGAGAAGGGGGTTCATCTGCTTTTAAATATTGATGTCGACGAACCGTTGCTGCCGCCGCTCGTTCTGGGCCGCGTGTGCCATTGTTATCAGGGTGCCGAAAATTCCTTCAAAGCCGGGGTGGAGTTCGTTGTGCGGGAAAGAGGCAGCCGCATGTTCACCCCCGATGCGAGAAAAACTTTGCCCCCGGCGATTTTCGAGTACACCTCGGTCAGCCGGGAAAAATTGAACAAAATTATCAAAGCATGGAAGCAATAAAGAAAATATCAAGAGTCTATGGGAGAAAAATATGAGAACCAAAGAAAAAGTAAAATTTGTCAAGGACGTAGAAACGGAGAGTACGGAACTTGCCGCCCGCAAACCTTTTCGCGTTGACCGGGAGAATAAACGCCGTTTTATCCGCCTGCAAATATCGTCGCCGATGACCATGAAAAAGATCAAGGATGCCGTGGGTAATTTCTGGCCGGAAGGAGACTGGCACATGATTAACGGTACGATCCTGAACATCTCCGCCGGCGGCGTGCTCGTGGACATCGACCAGCCGCTTCTGGAAGGGGATGTCGTGTGCATGTATTTCACCCTTCAGGAAGTCGAATGCCTGGATAACGTTCTGGGACTGGTGAAACGAGTCGACGGCGAAAACGGTTTTTTCCTGGCCGGAATAGAATTTATTACCCGCGATTACCTTAACGACCTGTTCTCAAGGGGGGAACTGGAAATGTTACCGAACGACCTGACCAATTTCGACGAATCGGTCAGGGAGGTCCTGAACAAATATGTCTATGCCGAAAAAGTCTCCCGGCAGGTGGAATAACATGAACAGAAATCTTGTAATCAAGCTGCTTTTTTTGATTTTCTTCCTGGCCGGCAGTCTGGTCGCCGCGCCGCGGGTAATCCTTCTCGAGGTAGAGAACGCGCCCCTGGCCTGGAGCGATTCGCAGCTCTACCGGAAACTGGAACGGGAGTTGACCCGGGATGAGAATATCAGGGTGGTACCGACGGAAACTCAAATGACCGGGCAACCGTCTTTCCCGGCTAAAAGAAATGATCTCGACAGCCTGCTCGACTGGGGCCTGGAAATGGGCGGACGCTACCTGATGATAGTAACCGTGACCGAAGAGCGGCTGGAGAAGAAAAAAACCTTCAACGTTCCCCTGCTCTTTCACAAATATGAAGCGGTGGGGATTATCGAGGGTGACTGGCGCCTGATGGATTTACAGCGCCAGAAATTACTTGTGACGGAACCGTTCAAGGTCGAATTAAACGGCCCCCGTATTTTGCAGGGGTCGATGGATGATAACCGCAACGATGCCGATATCCATCTGACCGCCGCCCGGAAAGTGACTTTCTTCGACCGTCTTGAAGACAAATTAACCGCGGAACTGGTTAAACGGGTCCGGAAACATACCGGAGGTCGGTAATTGAAGGAATTGTCGCCGAAGAGAAACAAAACCGATGAGAACAGCCGCTTCTGGCAGAAAGTCAACCTTATCGCCGAAATTGCGGTGCTGTGCCGGGCCAAACCGCCGGTACGGGAAACCTTCGAGGAAGTGCTGGGACTTATCGACCGGATTCTCCCGTTCGACGGCGCATCGCTGTTTCTCCTCGACCGGAAGAAGGAGAGGTTGAGCGAAGCCGCCAGCCATAAGGAGAAAGTCGAGTTGCTGAGTTTTTTGACCATTAACCGGGGTGACGGTCTGGTAGGGTGGACGGCGATGAATAAGAAAGCGGTGTTGCTCTCCGAACGTAACGCCGGCGGTAATTTTGACCCGGAGGTCGACTTCGCCACGGTTATGTCGGTGCCGATGTTTATCGAGGACGATATTCTGGGGGTGCTGAACCTGGGCGGCTGCCGAGCCGGGGCGTTCGCCGAGAAGGATGTAAAACTGATGACAGTGGTCGCCGACCAGTTTGCCATCGCCATCGAACGCCAGCTCTACCAGAAAGAAATCGAGACTAAAAACCTCGCCCTCAAAGAGGCGCACAAGAATTTGCGAAAGGCACAGAAAAATATCGTCGCCGCTGAAAAAATGAAAGCGGTGGTTGAACTGGCCGCCTCAGTCAACCATGAAATAAACAATCCCCTGGCGGTCATTGTCGGCAATATCCAGTGTCTTTATATGGAGCGGGAAATTCTCAATCAAAAAATGCTGTCCCGTTTGAAACGAATCGAAAGCGCCGCCATGCAAATCAACGACGTTAACAATAAATTGCTGAAAATAAACAGCCTGGTTTCGGAAAGTTATCTCGAAAGCGATAACTCCAAAATGCTGAATCTCGATAAGTCCTCCGCGGAGAAACAATAATGAACCGTGCCACCAGAAAACATAAGAAAAACCTGGAAATGATCAACGAGGTCGACTCCCTGAACGAGGAAGTCAAGACACTGGCGCTGAATCTGGCTATTTATCTGGCTAAAGCGAAAGCCGGCACCGGCTCCGACAAGTTGAATAAACTGGAACCGGAATTTATACGGCTGGTTAATGGTACGGTTAAAGTGGTACAGGAATTAACTTATATTCTCAACGCCGCCCGCAACGAGGAAATCATGATTTACGACCCGCCGTCCGGTAAGCTGTCCAGAGATAACGTCGAATTCAAGTTACAGACTATCCTCAACCAGTGTTCCCGCCTGATGGAAATTCTTGCCTCGGGAAAAGATTAGCTTTGACAATCAACCGCCACAGCGGAGTTGATTTTATTCAGTCCCCTTTAAAAGTTAAGTTATTGCGGTCACGTGAATTACTCTGATTGCCGGTCTTTGGCTTTATTTATATTTTATATTTGAAGCCGGGGTATGGAGAAAAGGAACGGTTGTGACGATAATTAAATAAATAAGAACAGGTGCTAATATAATAACCTGTTTGGAGTTAACCTTTATCTGGAAAAGGGTATTATGCCTTTAAAAGGTATTGATAAGCTGCTTGCAAAGATCGAAGAAAGAGGCGAACCGTTTCGGGTATTGATTGTCGATGACGAAAAATGGGTCAGGGAGGTTTTTCGTGATTTTTGTAATTTGACCGACGTTTTCGATGTTGACCTGGCTCAAAGCGGGGTCGAGGCAGTCGCGAAAGTCAAAGCCAAACAGTATGACCTGATTACTATGGATCTGATTATGCCGGACATGTCGGGCCTGGAAGCCCTGCACGCCATCAAGGAGGTTTCTCCCCGGGTGCCCGTTATGGTTATTACCGGAAACGCCACGGAAAAATTGATTAACGAGGCCGGGGTACTGGGCGCCTGCCGGGTGATGTACAAACCGGTTTTACTTGAAGATTTTATTTCGGAACTGTCGGCGACTTTGTTACGATAGGTTCGTAGAGAGGTCGATGAGGTAAGTTAATTCATCGCAGGCAAACAACGGAGAACCGACTATGAAAAATACTATCACCATTCTGGTGGTTGATGATGAATTGATGATGCGCAACCTCCTGGAGAAAATCCTCGTTCGGGACGGTTATAACGTTATTACCGCCGAGAACGGCCAGGATGCGCTGGAAGTGCTGAAAACGGAAAAAACGGATATAGTTATCTCGGACATGAAAATGCCGGAGATGAACGGCTTTGACCTGTTAAAAATAGTCAAAAAAGAGTATCCCCAAATAGGTATGATTATGATGACCGCGTACGGTGATACTTATACCGTCAAGGACGCTTTGCTCTTGGGGGCTGATGAATATATCACCAAACCCTTTAAGAGCTTTGAAGTTTCAATGATTGTCGAAAGGGCTTACTGGCGAATTCTGTCGAATAAACAGAAAACCGAAAGTGTTGAGTAGAATAAAATATGGCCTCTGGTGAAACCATAACTTCCAGTCGAAAAAGAGTCCGGATCACCGTCACGAGCGACTCTATGACGGCAACTCTGATTCTTTTTAAGCCCCCCGCTGAAGATAGCCCGATTTCAATCGAGGAAGTTATGACCGAAATCGAGCAGGCCGGAGTCGTATTCGGCATCAACCGGGAAATCATAGAAAAATGCGTCCGGGAGCAGGATTATAACAATCCGATGATAATCGCCTCCGGTAAAAGACCCCAGCGGGGCGAGGATTCGCAATTCACCTATCATTTCAATACTCAGGCTAACTGGACGCCCAAGGAAGACGAAGATGGCCGCATCGACTATAAAAATATTAATTTCATTCAGAGTGTGGAAAAAGACGAAATCCTGGTAACTAAAATTCCTCCCAAACCGGGCACTCCGGGAATGACCGTCAAGGGTAAAGAGTTGAAAGGGCTCGACGGGCGCGATTTTCCTTTCAATCACGGTACTAATACCCGAGTAAGCGATGACGGCCTTCAGCTCTTAGCCACCACCGGCGGCTCAATTCTCTATCTATATAATAAAGTGGCCGTCAACAACTTGACTATCATAAACAGCGATGTCGATTTTAACGTCGGCAATATCGATTGTAAGGGATCGGTGCGGGTTAACGGCGATATTAAAGCCGGTTTCACGATAAAACTCGATGGCGACCTCGAGGTTAACGGAAACGTTGAGGATTGCGTTATCGACGTCAAGGGTAACGTCATGGTCAAGGGGGGCTTTTTCGGTAAAGGTGAAGGTTTGATGAAAGCCGGCGGCGATGTCACTTTGAAATATGTCGAAGGTCAAAAAATTCTGGCTACAAACATCTATATCGGCGGGGAAATCATCAATTCCAAACTGCTGGCCCGGGAACGCATTCACGTTAAAGGCCGTAAAGGAAAAATTGTCGGCGGCGATATCAAGGCCGGGAAGGAAATCAGAGCCTCGGAACTGGGCAGCAAGGCCGGTACGAGTACCGTTCTCAACGTTTTGCTGGACCCGGAAATGATTAAAAAGTACCAGGAAACCACCGGGGAAATCGAGCGCCTGATTGAAGACCAGAAGCGCATCAAGGATGCCATGGTGGCTTTATACCGCCTCCAGATTGACAAAAAACTGACTCCGGACAAAGAGCGGGTCCTCAAACAGTTCGAAAGATTCCAGGCCGAACTGCCCGCCAACCTCGAAAAACTCCGTAATACCAAGTCTGATATCGAGGAACATTTGAAGAAGTTTGACGATGCTCAGATTGTCGCCGAGGATATCATTTATTCGGGGGTCCGGGTGCATTTCGGGATAGTCTACCGCGATATTATGGAAGAAAAGAAAAAGTGTAAATTAACCCTGGGAAACAATCAGATTTACATTTCCGAGCTGAAAGAACCGCTGAACTAACATTATTTTTGACCTGTTAAAAAAAACTCTTGAATAATTAATCCAAAAAAAATATATTTCCGTTACAGAATAAGGATATCGACGGAGAGGTGGCCGAGCGGCTGAAGGCGGTGGATTGCTAATCCATTGTAGGGTGTAAGCTCTACCCAGGGTTCGAATCCCTGCCTCTCCGCCATTAAAAATAGCACATACCTAACTTTTCTATTTACAACCACTTAAAATTTATTATCTTG
>JAFGNW010000066.1 GCA_016926795.1 Candidatus Zixiibacteriota bacterium | reverse complement strand
GCTGCTGCCACCAAAAACCCGGAACAGAAAAAAATATTTTTAATGCTGGCCGAAGAAGAACAGCGCCATTACCGCATTTTCAAAAACCTCAAAGAGGGCCAGCTCGGGACAGCCAAAGAATTCGCCGCCAACCGCGCTAAAACCGTCTCGATAACGAAAAACCTGTTTCAGAAAATAGCCGAGGAAGGCAAAAACAGCTTATTCGGCGACGACACCCGGGCGCTGTGGAAAGAAGCTATCGGCATCGAGGAAAAATCCGAGAAAATGTATCGGGAGGCGGCTGCCAAAGAAAAGGACCCCGAGCGCAAGAAGCTTTTCAACAAAATCGCCGACGAGGAAAAGAACCATATTTATTTGATTGACAACATGCTGTCATTTATGAGCGACCCGCAGACCTTCATCGAGTCGAATCAATTCGCCAGCTTTAAAAGCTGGGAAGGGCATTGATATTTTTTTGTATATGAGATATTGAGGAAGCAGGGGCACACAACCCTGCTTTTTATTCTATCGACAACTCATTACACCTCGCTGGTGATGACGCCGGCCAGAACTATCAGGCCGCCTATGATAAAAGGCACGGTCAGCACCTCCCCCAGAAAAACATAAGCCACCACTGTGGCGATAACCGGCTGGATGTTGTGATAAACGGCGACGCGGGAAGCGTCCATATATTTCAACAGCCAGTACCAGAGCACATAGACAAACACCGACAACCCCAGCGCCATGTACAGCACCGAACCCCAGGCGCCGAGGGTTGCCTGCGAGTAATCGTATTTCAAAGCCATATAAAGGCCGAACGGAAAATAAAGAGCCGAACCGGCTGAGAGAGCATAGGCGGTCATGCGCAGGGCACCGTACTTGCGCACCAGGTCCTTTCCGAGAATGGTGTAATAGGCCCAGGCGGTGACGGAAACGATGATTATCATATCACCCAGCAGGTAATGGGTGCTGACCTCAATAGCCCCGGAGGACATGATGGTCATCACCCCCGCCAGCGCCAGAGTGATGCCTATCGCCCGCCGCCAGACTAGTTTCTCCTTGAGGTGAATCAGGGCCAGGATAAAAATGAACACCGGGGTGGTGGCGAAAAGGAAAGCACCGTGCCCGGCGGCGGTCATCGATTGCCCCACCAGGAAAAGCGTCTGGTTGAAGGGGATTATCAGAAAACCGATCAAAATAACCCTGAAGTAATCTTTGCGGGCCACCGGAGTTTTGTACTTTTTAAATTTAACGATAGCCAGCAGAACAGTCGAGGAAATCACATAGCGATAGAAGGCAAAAGTGAACGGCTCGATAGTCTCGAGGCCGTATTTGGCGATGGGATAACACAGCGATGCCACCGTCTGAAGCCCGATTGCGACGGCAGCCAGAAAACCAAGGCTGTAGGTTTTAGGTGGAATTTCATCGGCTTTGATATCAATCGACGGCAGCGCGGACATTTAATCTCTTTTTTTAATTCGCCGGTATGGACCCGGTCATTTTAAAAACAATTAAAGGACAATGCGAATATTGTCCTTTAACCGATTGATTTTAAATCAAATTAACGCCCGATTGGCGCCGCCGTCCACAGCTATCGAGGAACCGGTAATAAAAGCCGCCCGCTCGCTTGCCAGGTAGGTTACCAGCGCCGCCAGCTCCTCGGGTTGGCCGACCCGTTTGACCGCGGCACCTTCACCGAAACCCTTCAGAATATCCTCGGCCGTTTTACCGGCGTCATTGGCCCATTTCTGCGCCAGATTCTGAAGTCGCTCGGTGGCCGTGTACCCCGGGCAGACACAGTTAGCCGTGATACCAAAGCGGGCGTAATTGTTGGAAACGGTCTTGCAAAAAGCCGTTACCGCCGCCCGGTAGGTGTTGGACAGAAGCAGGTCATCGACCGGCTGCAGAACGCTGATGGAAGTCAAGTAGATAAGCCTCCCCCAGCGGCGTTCAATCATACCTTCGAGAACCATGCGGGTCAGTTTTATCGCGGAATTTAAAAGCAGGTTGGCCGATTCATCCCACACCGTTTCCGGCAATGCCAGAAACTGCCCCGGCGGCGGACCGCCGGTGTTGGAGAACAGAATATCAACCGAGCCTTTTTTATTGTCCTGACAGACGACCTCGCGAACGAGCGCCAGGCCTTTCTCAGTGGCGATATCAGCCGCGACCGTCTGCGGTCTGACACCGGTTGTCTTTTCGATTTTGTCGGCAGCCTTTTCCAGGCGTTCTTCGCTTCGGGAATTGATGATAAGCGAAGCGCCTTCGCGGGCCAGTTCCAGAGCCACCGCGGCTCCCAGACCGGTCGAGGCGCCGGTCACCAGCGCTTTTTTGTCTTTTAAGCCCAGGTCCATTACTTCCTCACTTTTGCCAGTTCAAAGGGCAGCGCCGCGGCGGTTTTACAGCCGCGCTCAAAATCCACCACGCGGAAGCGTTCGTTAGGGGAATGGATGTTATCGTCGTTCTGCCCGAAACCGACCAGCAGGCTATCAATACCCAGGGTTTCCTTGAACTCGATTACGATAGGAATTGAGCCGCCTTCCTTGATGAAGACCGGTTCTTTGCCGAACCCGATTTTAATTGCCCGACCGGCCGCCTCCAGCCAGGGACCGTCCACCGGGACCTCAACCGCTTTCGCTCCGCCATGCTTGTTGACCTTAACCCGGACGGATTTGGGCGCAATTTGTTTGAGGTACTTTTCAATCTTGTCGCAGATATCATCAGGCTTCATATCCGGCACCAGGCGCATGGTGATTTTACAGGAGGCCATCGAGGGAATTATCGTCTTGGCACCCTCTCCCTGATACCCGCCGGTGATGCCGTTGACATCGCAGGTCGGGCGGCCGGTTACTTTCTCGTAGGTGGTGTAATTCTTCTCGCCGTGCAGGGCCGGGATGCCGATCGCTTTTTTGTACTTGGCCTCGTTGTACGGCAGCTTTTTGAATTGTTTTTTGACCCAGGGGGATATCGGTTTGCAATCCTTGTAGAAACCGGGAATGGCGATTTTGCCGCTCTTGTCGTGCAGTTGACCGACCATCCCGCACAGGATATTGACCGGGTTGCCCACCGCCCCGCCGAAACCGCCGGAGTGCAAATCCATCGCTGGACCGTAAACGAATACCTCCACCGAGGCAATCCCGCGCAGGCCGAAAGTCACGGCCGGGTGCTGCTTGTCGAACTGGGCGGTGTCGGAGATCACCACGATGTCTGCTTTGAGAAGCTTTTTATTCTTTCTGATGAACGGGGGCAGGTTAGTCGAATGGGATTCCTCCTCACCCTCGATTAAGAACTTGACATTGACCGGCAGACTGCCGGTGGTTTTAATAACAGCCTCAAGACCTTTCAACTGGGCAAAAAACTGTCCCTTGTCATCGCAGGCGCCGCGGGCGTGAATATACCCGGCGCGTACCTGCGGTTTGAACGGCGGCGTTTTCCACAGATTCAACGGCTCCGGCGGCTGAACGTCGTAATGTCCATAGTACAAAACCGTCGGCAGGTTTTTACCGACAAAATACTCGGCAAAAACAATCGGGTTCCCTTTGGTCGCATAAATTTTCGATTTAAAGCCTGTCTCGGCGAGGTGTTTCTTCAACCACTCCGCACAGGCGGCGATATCCTTTTTGTGTTCCGACTTGGCTGAAACCGTCGGAAAGCTCAGAAGTGTAAATAAATCTTTTCTTCGCTTACTCTCGGTTTTCTTAAGGTAGGCAAACGGGGTCATGCGTTCTTCTCCTTGAATAAAGATATTTTAATTTCAGAGAATATAGAGGGAATTAACGGGTGTGTAAAGGGGGATTGATAAATAATTTTCAAAAAAGAGGGATACTCAATAGTTTTTCCGCTTGAAGATATAAATCGTGACATAAACCAGGACTATCGCAAACAGCAGGGAGGAATATAGCGGCATCCAGTCGTGAATCACCCGGCCGGAGACCATGCGGACCGACATATCGGAGATTTCACCGGTTTTGGGAATTATGTAATAAGAGGTATCGACGATATAGTCAACCGGTTTGGAATCAGCCAGGGTTTTTATCACATCCCGGGCGCTGAGAATTTTCTGGAGAATCCAGACTATAAAAGCGCTCATGATAGCGATGGCATTGGAACCGAATACTATCCCGGCGAAAGCCGTGATACTGTACCATATGAAAAAAGCCAGCAGGCTGAAAAGAAACAGGTAAACGATTCGGAAATCAAATATGCCGTGCACCAGGCCGAGGCTGAGATAGACAATCCCCCCGCACAGAATAATAGTCAGACCGTATACTATTAAAATGCCTACAAACTTGTTAAGGAAGAGCGCGGTTCGTGAAATCGGCTTGGACAGGTAATAATCCGCACGACCTTTTTCGAGCATGGTCGGAATCATCCCCGCGGTGCCCATGACCGCCAGGAACACCAGAAAAGAGACGAAAAATTCAAAGACCCTGATAATCGGGTCGCCCAGGACCTGATTGAAATCGTCAACGTTCATATCGCCCCCGGTCTGCATTCGTATCTGACCGTCGATAGAACCACTTAAAATAACTATCAGAACCGTCAGGGCCGTCACGACCGCGAACACATAAACAAGCTTACGGTCGAACATCTCCACCAGGCTGTCGCGGGTTATACCTTTCATTGAGCCGCCTCCTTATTTTCGGTGACGGTTTCGAAAAAGGACTGCTCCAGAGAAATCTTGAGGGGCTTGATGGATTTTATCTTGACCTTGCGCATCCGCAGCTGGTCGATGATAAAGTTGATATCGTCTTCGTTATTCAATTCCACAATCATACCGTCGGTCGCCATCGAAAGGCGCTTGCCCATCTCTTCGGGAATATCGAAAATTTCATTGCCGATAGCGGCTTTGATTTCATACTGGCTCTGGCGGCTGGTCAACGATTCGACCGAACCTACCCGAGCTACTTTCCCCCGTGTTAAAATAGCTACCCGGTCGGCCACCGACTCGACCTCGGAGAGAAGGTGTGAATTCAAAAAAATAGTTTTACCCTCGGCTCTGATTTTCTCCATAACCTTTCTGATTTCTATTTTGCCTATCGGGTCCACGCCATCGGTCGGTTCATCAAGAAGCAGAATTTCCGGGTCGGAAATCAAAGCCTGAGCCAGGCCTATACGCTGTGACATCCCCTTGGAATATTTTCTTATTTTGGTGTTGCCCCAGCGCTCCATCCCGACCAGCACCAGCAAATTCTCGGAGCGGCTGTCGATTTCCTTCTGCGACAGGCCGTAAAGCCGACCGGTAAACTCCAGCAGGCCTAAACCGGTAAGATGAATCGGAAAACGATGGTTTTCCGGCAAGTAACCTACTTTCCGGCGAGATTCGGGGTTATCCGGGGGCAGTCCCAGAACCAGGGCTTGTCCGGAAGATATCCGGGTAATATTCAGAAGGACCTTTAAAAGGGTGGTTTTACCGGCGCCGTTAGGTCCGAGCAGACCGAAAATCTCTCCCTGCTCCACCGCCAGACTGACATTATCCAGAGCGACAATGTTCCCCTTTTTAAGTCCGGTTTGATATATTTTGGTTAATTCCTGAACTTCGATAACATGCATATTACTATAACGTTTTCAAACCTTGGAAGTTACAATATAGTTTAAACTTAGAGGATTTAAAAGCTACTGACAACAAAAAACTTTATCTTCTTGACTAATTTTTATTTTTTACTAACTTTATCGACTGGAACAATTTATATATAACGGAAATATAATATAGTATGATGAAATTGACTCCCTGGTTTTTGCTAATAATATTCCTGTCCTGGGGCCAAACGGGCGCCCAGCCCAAACTCGAAGTTCCGGGCGGAGAGTTCGATTTTGGTTATGTCCCCCACAGTTCCACAGTCGTTCAGCAATTCTGGTTCAAATCGGTGGGAACGGATACAGTAAAAATCGAACGTATCAGAACGGGCTGTGATTGCGCCACCTTTACGCTGGAACGGGACTGGTTGGCGCCGGGCGACAGCATGAAAGTCGGCTTTTACTGGGACTCCAAGAGAAGAGTCGGTCCGATGAACCGGAAACCAACCATTTACTCTAATATCGAAGGTACTCCGTACCAGCTCAACTTTAAAGGGACTTGCGCTACCCATCCCGATAAGTATTACCCGGTCACAGTCAAACCGTACCGATTTGAATTCTCGGTTCTTCCGACTCTAGCCATTGACAGTATTGAGTTTAAACTTATCAACCAGTCGGATACCGCCTTCACGATCAAAGCCGTATCTTATCCCATTGATGAATGTCAATTGGCGATTCCCGAAGCCGTCGGTCCCGGTGAGGAAGTTCGGGGTTTTGCCAAAATCAATCCGGCATATCTCGACCGGGAATTCAAGCAGTCGGTCACTCTCCAATTCAGCACCTCGGAGGGAGCTCATCATCGGGTAACGATACCGATTAAAAGAAAAATCTTCAGTAAAGAGTAAAAATAGACGAAACATAAATAGATAAAACTGTTACAATCAAGGGAAGTGTTATTGCAATTATGAAGAAATCGGTTATACTTATCGTATTAATTTTGGGATTGGTGTTATCGTTCAGTTTGGTTCAGGGAGCACCGCGTTTGACTATTCCCGAAACCCTTTTTGATTTCGGTTATGCCCCGCAAAATGCCAAGCTGACACATGTATTCTGGTTACATTCGACCGGAGATGATACCCTTAAAATAATTCGCGTCAAACCCGGGTGAGGCTGCGCTCAGGCACCTCTGGAAAGGAACGTGCTTGCTGTCGGTGACAGCACCAGGCTTGAAATTATTTTACATACCAAACGCTATAAGAACAAAATCATCAAGCAGCCCCGGATAGAATCCAACGAAGGGCAACCGGACAAAACGGTTAAAATCCAGGCTGAGATCTTGATTCAACCGGATTCCACTTATCCGATTGTAATCAGTCCGTATAAATTGAACATCTCACAATTCGGTGAGAAGATTCGTGATGAAATGACGTTCAAGATTCAAAACGTTTCCGACCAGGATTTAAAAGCGACCATTGTCGACATTCCGGACGAGTTGTTCGAGGTAAAGATACCGGACAAGATTAAAGCCGGTAAGACTGCGGAAGCCGTGCTCAAGCTCAGGGAGGGCTCTCTTGAACAGAGTTTCGAAAAGACCTTCACCATCGAGCTTAACGATGAAGCGAAAACCCGCTTTTCCATTCCGGTTCACCGGGCGATGCGCCTGCCTTAAAAGTTTTGATATAACAAAAAAAGCCGCTTCAGAAGCGGCTTTTTTTATCTATTAAATCGTCTTCAATAAAGTTCGAGCGTGCCGCTTTCAAGGCGTTGTTTCCATTCCTCACTGTAAATTTCCCCGTACACATTGGAATGAACCAGCCGATAATCACCGTATCCTTCCCGGTCCTCGAAGACAAACACCTTGCCTTCTTTAACCGCGAAATAGCGCCAGACGATATAGGGATTGCCGGTCACCGGGGAATTCACATCTTCGATTTCATCCCAGGGACCGTAGGTCATATAAATCCGTCCCCGGTCGGTTTTCCAGCCATCTTCGACTCCTTCGTTAATTGAAAAATATCGGTTGCTGAAACGGTATCGTTCTATCATATCCAGTCGGTTTTCGATAATCCGGGT
>JAFGNW010000065.1 GCA_016926795.1 Candidatus Zixiibacteriota bacterium | reverse complement strand
GGTTATCTGTATATCGACTCACTTTTCGTCAACAAGGTGATTCTGGAAAACGGGCTGGGGTATCTGTACCTGTTCGACGACAACGACCCCGCCAGCCAGCCGGTGCAGGAATTACTGGCTGCTCAGCGGCGGGCGCTGGAAAATAAAACCGGTCTCTGGTCGCTTCCCAAAGAACCGGAAAATTATTATATCGCCGCCAAAGGTTCATTTCGTTTTCACCGGCCCGGCTGCCGTTCGGTCAAAAACATCAAGCCGGGCAATTACCGGACTTTCAAAACCCGCGAGGAGGCCCTGTACGAGGGCCTGTCCCCCTGCCGCAACTGCAAACCCTGAATTTCTTGATTTATTCCGAAATTTTAACGCCTGTTTGAGTATAAAATAAAAAATCCCTTTTGTTATCTGTGGGAATAATGTAGTTTTTTGAAATATGAGAAACCGGTTTATAAACAGTTTAATCTTATTTTTCAGTATTCTGTTGTTAGGGGGATTTCTTCCGACCAAATTGGCGGCTCGGGACATGGAGAAACTCATCACCCCCCCGGCGGATTCGGCCGACGCCGAAAATCTGCGCGTCTGGTACGGTGTCGAACGCCGGAACCGATGCCGGTTCAACCTGGAAATCTATGACCTCGCCCACCACAAGGTCCGCGATATGCTGGACCAATCACTGGGACCGGGTTATTATAATTTCTACTGGGATAAGAGGGATGACTCCAATCGGTATGTCGAACCCGGCACTTATCTTTACAAAATTACCGATTGCGGCAAAATCAAGTACGGCAATTTGAAAGTCGAATACAAGCCCTGGGAAAGAACCAGTGCTTTTGTTCAGGATACCTTAAGCGACAGCGTCAAAGTGATTTTCGAGCTTTTGGAGGATTCGGCCCGGGTGTCGCTTCGGATTTACAACGGTGTCGAAAAACTTATGGGCGAACCGGTTGTCGACTCGCTGATGAACCGCGGCCGATATACCTATACCTGGCGACCGGACAAAAAGACCTCGCCGGGGTATTATTATTTCCGGCTGTACCTGGGCGATTATACCCGCGAACTGAAAATTCTTTATAAAAGTTATTTGAAATGAAAAAGATTGTTTTCCCGGTTTTAATTATTATCGCCGTCCTCGGCGGTTGCGCCAAACACCCCCCGAGCCCTCCCGGGGAGGAGAAGGATTATTTCGAAACAGCCTGGGTTGACCCGCAGATTGTCATCTCCGACAGCCTGTTTACCCTCATCCGGGCGTCGCGCATCGACTCCTTCCCCGTGGATACGCCAGTGGTCGAGTCGATAACCATCCCCTCGGTATCATTCGAAGTCGTTCGGGCCGACTGCCCGGTGGTGGTCAATATCCTCGATGAAAAATCGGCCGGGGTAGTCTGGCCGCTGCTGGTGAAATACCTGGAGCCGGGCTTTTACCGACTAACCCTCGATTTCAGCCGGATAGATTTTCGAACCCTGCCGCCCGGCTACTATGTCCTCAAGGTGGTCAATTGTGATATCCCGCAAATGAAACTCTTCCGCCGCGAGTAAAAAACACCTTTTTGCTGACTCTCAGAATGTCTAATATTTGAGCAGGAAAATGCCTTTATTCAGGGGATTTTTCGCCGATATATGGGACAAAACCCCTACCTTCGATGAGGGGGGGAGAGGAAGGTGAATACCAATCCCGAGGAGTAAAGAATGCCTAATATTCTCGTTGTTGATGATAAAGATTCCATGCGCAATATGCTGGTGGAAACCCTGATGGATGAAGGGTACCGGGTAGATGCGGCCGAGGACGGCAAGAAGGCGCTGGACCTGGTGCGCAATAAATCATACGATCTTGTTTTAACGGATTTGAAAATGCCCAACGTCAGCGGTATGGAGGTACTCTCCGGCATAAAAGACCTTGACGCCGAGTCCGCCGTAATCGTGATGACCGCCTATGGAACGATTGAGGACGCGGTGGAAGCGATGAAAAAGGGCGCCTACGACTTTATTACCAAACCGTTCGATACCGAGCATTTGTGTTTTCTCATAAACCGGGCGCTTGAGAACCGTCGCATGAAGGCCGAGAACCTGCTGCTGCGCGAGGAATACCTGGCCGACCAGGGGCTGGACAATATTATCGGTAAGAGCGAAAAGATGATCGAACTCTGCCAGTTGATTCAAAAGGTTTCCAAAAGCGACGCCTCGGTACTGCTGCAGGGGGAATCGGGAACGGGCAAGGAGTTATTCGCCAAGGCCATTCATTCGCTGTCTCCCCGGAAGGACCGCTCTTATGTGGCCATCAACTGTGCCGCCATCCCCCGAGAGTTGCTTGAAAACGAGCTGTTCGGGTCCGAAAAGGGCGCTTTTACCGGGGCGCACGCCCGTAAGATGGGCAAGTTCGAAATCGCCAACGGCGGCACTATTTTCCTCGACGAAATCGGGGACATGGATATCGCCCTGCAGGCTAAACTGCTACGCGTCCTTCAGGAGAAAAATTTCGAACGCCTGGGCGGCAACAAAACGGTGGATGTCGACGTTCGGGTAATCGCGGCCAGCAATAAGGACCTCAACGACCTGATTCGAATGAGAAAATTCCGGGAGGACCTTTATTACCGGCTGTCGGTTTTCCCGATGTGCATTCCGCCTCTGAGGGAACGCCCGGACGATATCCAGGCTCTTTCCGATTATTTCATAGACAAGTACTGTCGCGAGATGAAAAAGCCGGTCAAGTCGTTGACCCGGGAAGCGGTCGATTTGCTGGAAAAATATCACTGGCCGGGGAACGTGCGAGAGCTGGAAAACACCGTCGAGCGGGCCGTGATTCTGGCCGAAGGCAAAAAAATCAGCCCGGAACACCTGGCTATCCGCCTTAAACGATCCGACGAGATTCACCTGCGCGACGGGACGGGGCTGAAAGAGATCGGCGCCCATGCTCAGATGCAGGCCGAAAAAGCCACCATCATCAGAATCTTGAAAGAGGTTCGGGGCAATAAACGCAAGTGCGCCCAGGTTCTGAAAATCGACTACACCACCCTTTTTGATAAAATCAAGAAGTACGATATCGATAAGGACTTATATTAAATAATTACGCCGACGGGTTTAGTCGAACCGATTTTTTATGCAACGGCAGTCGCCCCGGCTGCCTTTTTTTTTATCCGGGTCTTTCCATCCGCAGGCGGCGATAACAAAAGGGTTGACAAAAGCCAAAATTTAAATAATATAACCTAATTATTCGTCTTATGCTGGTCTTGCCCGGTACAGCGAAACAGGGTTGGTCGCGTATGTGTTTGTGCCTGGAGTATTAACTGATGCTCAGTAGATGTTAGGCTGATTATGAATAACTCGGTGATCAACAGGAACGTGTTGCTTTTAAATCAGAATTACGAACCGCTGACGGTCTGTTCGGCCCGGCGGGCTATAATTCTTCTTTTCCAGGGCAAGGCGGAAATGATCGAGAAGGCCGACAGTCTCAAGATTCGTTCGGTCAGCCGAAGTTACGACCTGCCCTCGGTGGTCAGGCTCTGGCAGTACCGAAAAGTCCCCTACAAAAAAATCATGCTCACCCGGAAAAATATCCTGGCCCGCGACGGGCACCGCTGCCAGTACTGCGGGACCACCAAGGGACCGATGACGGTCGACCATGTCGTGCCCAGGATGAAAAACGGCAACGACAGCTGGGAAAACATGGTTTGCGCCTGTGTTAAATGCAACAACAAGAAAGGGGATCGCACCCCGGAGAAAGCGGGCATGATGCTGCTGAGAGTCCCCAAACGCCCTACCTTTATTACTTTTATTCAGCGCTATATCGGTGATTCCAACGACCGTTGGCGACAATATCTTTTCATGGATTAACCGTCTGCGGTTTATCAACTCAATCCCTACAATTTTTATCGGTTAAGAGTGGTTGTTCGTTTAAAAATTTTAAGTTTTTTTAATTGATTTAATATTTCTTTGGTGGTAACATCCTTGTCTGTATGAGGTATGGTATTGATGAATAAAAAGGACGCGAAAGCCCAGGGCGCGGCTACCGAAACAGCTCCGAAAAAGCAAACTATCCTGTCGGGCATGCAACCGACCGGCTCGCTGCATATCGGCAATCTGGAGGGTGCCCTGCGCAACTGGGTGCGCCTGCAGGAAGAATACTGGATGTATTGCTGTATCGTGGACCTGCACGCCCTTACGGCGGAGTTCGACGACACCCGGGCTTTCAAGGAGAAGATATTCCAGATGGCGGTTGATTACCTGGCCGCCGGACTGGACCCGGACAAGTGCGCCGTTTTTGTTCAATCGGAAGTAAAGGAACATGCTGAACTGCATTTGATATTTTCCATGCTCATCTCCGTGCCGACTCTTTCCCGTCTGCCCACTTACCAGGAGAAAAAGGAGTCTCTCGATTCCTACGGTTTCCTGGGCTACCCGGTTTTGCAGGCGGCCGATATCTGTCTCTACAACGCTCACAAGGTCCCGGTGGGGAAGGACCAGGAAAAACATATCTGGCTGGCCAACGACCTGGCCAAACGATTCAACAGTACTTATCGAAAAGTTTTTGTGGAACCGGAGGCCCTGTTTACCGATATTCCCCTCATCCTGGGTTCGGATAACCGGAAAATGTCAAAATCGTACGGTAACCATATTCCCCTGGAAGCCACGGAAAAAGAGACCGAAAAGATTTTGAAAAAATATTACACCGACCCGGATAAAGTATACCAGGGCGACCCCGGTAATCCGGACATCTGTCCGGTTTACCTGATGCACCGGGTTTACACGCCGAGCGCGGCGGAAACAGTGGCCCCGCCCTGCCGTACCGGTGAGCTGGGTTGCGTGGACTGTAAAAAAACGCTAACGAAAAATCTCAACGGAGCGTTACAACCTATCAGGGACCGGCGGGTGGAGCTTTTAAAACGGCCGGATTATATCTGGGAGGTTCTGGAAACCGGCCGAGACCGAGCGCAGCAGCGGGCACAGAACGTTATGGAGAAAGTGCGCGCCGCCATGAAAATGAATTATAGGAAGAAAAAGTGATGGAACACCTTATCGAAGCTCAGAGCGACAACTATCGGGTTGACCTGGAAGTGTTCTCCGGCCCTCTGGACCTTTTGTTGTACCTGATCAAGAAAGAAGAAGTGGATATCTACGATATCCCGATCGCCCATATTACCCGGCAGTATCTCAAGTATGTCGAGATGATGAAAGTGCTCAACCTGGAAATCGCCGGGGAGTTTATCCTGATGGCGGCTACCCTCATTCGCATCAAGACGAAACTGCTCCTGCCGCGGGACGAGGACGACCCCGAAGAAGTGGACCCGCGCGAGGAACTGATCCTGGCCCTGGTGGAATACAAGAAATACAAGGAAGCCGGGGAGATTCTCCGCGAGAAGGCGCTTATCGAGGAAAGCTTTTACGTTCCCCCGGCGCCGCTGGGCAAAATCGAGAATAAGTACGACCTGGAAAATGAAACCTCGCTGTACGACCTTCTGACGTCCTTCATGGATGTTCTGGCCGCCCGCCGGGTGGAAGTAATCCATGAGGTCAACCCTGAGGAAATTTCTATCGAAGACCGCATCTCGGTTGTCATGAAACTTCTCAGCGACCGGGAGGGCGCCAACTTCCGCGAACTTTTCGCCGATATCCCGCGCAAGATTGTCGCCGTGGTTACCTTTATCGCCCTTCTGGAGCTGGCCCGAACCCGGCGCGTCAAAATCATGCAGAACGTGCCGTTCGGCGAGCTCTGGGTCTACCGGGGTGAACTATATAAAGCGGACGTGCAAATGATAGACCACCTGGACGTTATGGAAGAAGAAGAAAGTGAAATCAAGGAACAGATAAGCGTATGATGGACAGTGACTATATAAAATCAACCGTTGAAGCCCTGGTGTTGGCCTCCCCGGAACCGATCCCGAGCCGGAAGATTACCCAGGTTCTGGAAGAAGCGACATCGGCCCAGGTCAACCGGGCGGTCTCGGAATTGAACGAAAAATATTCCGAAATCGGTTCCTCGTTTCGTATCCGGGAACTGGCCGGGGGGTATCAAATTTATATTTTACCCGAGTATGTCGGTTTTGTCGATGAGCTTTTTACCCGCCGTCGCAAAATGCGTATGACCCGCGCCGCTCTCGAGACAGTGGCGATTATCGCTTACCGCCAACCGGTAACCAAGGCCGAGATTGAACATATCCGGGGGGTGGCTTCTGACGGTGTTATTCACAACCTGATGGAAAAGGGCATGATTACTATCAAGGGCCGGGCCAATACCGTCGGTCGGCCCCTGCAGTACGGCACCACCAACGAATTCTTAAAATTCTTCGGACTCAAAAGCATCGACGAACTGCCCAAGATGTCCGAAATCGAGGAGTTGATTTCGGCCGGTGAGGATCAGAACCAAACCGAACTGAATCTCAAAGACCATAATCTGGCTTTGAAATTGAATATAGCCGACGGCACCTATGACCCGGATAAAAATTATGAAGATTATGACGAAGACGATTTTTCCGGCAAGGAAACCGTCAAAGAAGGTAATTCCGCAGTAATTTTAAGCAATGATGAAACGACCCGGGACGATGACTTACCGGAGGATGACGAGAAGATTGAGGCAACCTCGGGAGTAATTGTCGATATGGGCACCACGAACAGTTCCGATTAGCTAAGTTTCAGCCGACGTTCGATTATTATACTTAGCCGGAGAGAGCTGCTTGATTCGTATCAACAAATATCTCTCCCTGTGCGGTGTCACCTCACGGCGCGGCGCCGATAATTTGATTGCCGAGGGGAGAGTTACTCTTAACGATTCTACTATCGAAGAACAAGGGGTGATTATCGATGAGACCAAAGACGTCGTCAGAGTTGACGGCGTTGAGGTCGAACCGGTTAAGGAAAAGGTTTACGTTTTACTCAACAAACCCGGCAATGCCATGACCACCCTGCACGACCCCTTCAAAAGAAGAACAATAATGCATTATTTGAAAAAACTGCCGCATCGGGTTTACCCGGTAGGCCGCCTCGATTTTGATACCCAGGGTGCCCTGCTGTTGACCAATGACGGCGACCTGGCTTATCGCCTGGCCCACCCCCGGTACGGGGTAAAAAAAATATATGAGGCCCTGGTTGCCGGGCATTTTAAGCCGGATGACGTCAAAAAAATAAAAGCCGGGATTAAACTTGACGACGGCGCCACGGGCCGGGCGGAAGTTATCATTCTCGGCTTTGTCAAAAATATGACCCGTATTCGCCTGACCCTGACCGAGGGCCGCAAGCGGGAGGTCAAGCAGTTGTGTGAAAAAGTGAATCACCCGGTGACCGGCCTGCGGCGGATTGAGTTTGCCGGCATTTCCCTGAAAGATTTGAAACCCGGGAGATGGCGTTACCTGACCGATAAGGAAAAGGAACGGCTGAAGAATTTGGTCGACCTGAAATAAAAAAGCCCGCACCGGTGCGGGCTTTTTCAGTCTCAGGCGTTTTATCGGTTCTTAGTTAAAGACCTTTAAAAGCCTTAAAAGTTTTTAATAATCTTCGAGATTGCTCCATTCGGCATCCTCCAGCCAGTGATTGGGTCGGTCCAGAAAACGGATTACGCTCTGCAGAGTGACCCAGTGCTTGTGCTCTTCGTCGGCAATTTTGTTTAAAATGTGTTTCCGGCTCTCACTGTCGACTTCATCGGCTTTGTCGCGGTAAAATTCTTCCGATTTCTTCTCAATTTCCAACGCTTCCTCCCAGATTTTCTTCGAATCGGCCGTGAAAGCATATTCCTTGTTTTCTTCTTTGAGAGTCTCGAATACGTTTTTCAGGGTGGGGATAATTTTGGTTTGCTCGGCTTCCTTGTACTCGGCTGTCTTGCCTTCTTTCATGGCTTTGAAAATATTGTAGTGTTTAAGCTCGTCATCGGCCAGTTCCACCAGGATTTTTTTGAGCCAGGGGCTTTCGATTCTTTCCGCCTGTTTCAGGTAAAAAGCCCGGCCGTCGGTTTCCATTTTCATCGCGAATTTAAAAACATTCATTTTTTTATCTCCTGTCGTTATTTAATAATATCAGTGTCTTCGATAATGAACTTTTATAATAATAATACCCGTCGCCGGAGTCAAATGATATGTCAAAGAGTATCGCGGACATATCGTTATGATATAAAAACACCTTCGGGTCGAAAAGGTTCATAAAAAAAGGCTTTTACTACCGGCTTTCAGCGGGCTTGCCTGGGAATTTTTATTTTGTATCTTTAAGCGATGATTAAAAAAGCCACACTATATTATTTGTTACTTTTATTGGTTGTCGCCGGACCGGCCCCGGCGGAAAAGTACGAACCGCCGACCGCGCTTGAAAAAGAACACTTTATTTTCTACTTTGACAACCCTCGCTATATTAATGAAGCCGAGGTAGTTTTAAATCGGACCCGTGCCTGGTTAATCGAACTTTTACGGGACAGCCTTTCGTACAAACCCTCCGTTTACATAGTCGAAAGTCAGGCTTATTTCAACGACCTGGTGAGCGGCCGTTTCCCCGACTGGGGAGCGGCGGCGGCTTTGCCGGGACAGGAACTTATCGTCATCAAATCGCCCGATCGGTTCAATCTGGGTCGTCCCTTGAGCGAACTTTTAGCGCATGAATACGCCCACCTGGCGCTGCACCATCGCACCGGCCGCTTCCCGCCCCCGCGCTGGTTCGATGAGGGGATGGCGATGTTCGTGTCCAGCGAATGGAACTGGTCGGACAATCTGGCCATGAGCCGCGCCGCCATCTTCGGACAGTTCCTGTCGCTCGACGATATTGAAATGTTGAACCGGTTCGGCTCCGGGAAGGCTCACGTCGCCTATGCTCAATCCTACCTGGCGGTTAACTATCTCATCAAGGAATATGATATCACGGCGGTCAATATCTTTCTGGATGAAATCGCCCGGGACGGCTCGCTCGATTCCGCCCTGATTCTGGCGGTCGGTTCAGATTATAAGGGCTTTCAGGATGAATTTTATGTATATTTAACCAACCGATTTAATATAGCGAGTTTGTTTATGGATACTATATACCTCTGGATATTTCTCGCCCTGGTGGTGGTTGTCGGGGCAATACTCAAATTCCGCAAGAAAAAAGACTATTATAAAAAGTGGGAAGGCGAAGAAAGATACCAGTCTACCGATTTCGATTACGGCGACCCGGATAATCCCGAACAGGCCGATGATGATGAACCATGGCGAAGTTGAGTCACAACCTTGAATATGCCGCCGCCCTGGCGGGGGTAAAACTGGCGCAATTAATGTCACCGCGCCTGGCTCATGCTTTCGGGACCGGCCTGGGCAATCTGACCCATGCTGTGCTGACCTCGCGCCGCCGCATCGCTTTCGATAATCTCAAGCAGGCTTTCGGGAACAGCAAAAGCGATGAAGAGATAAACAGAATCATTAAAGGCGTTTTTCAAAATATCGGACAAACCCTGGTGGAATTTTCCCGGTTCGATAAAATCGGGGTAGAAGGCGTGAGGAAGATAGTCGTCGGTGATACGGCGGTTTTGGAAAAAGTATATTCCGAGGGTAAGGGAGGGATTATGTTAACGGCACATTTCGGCAACTGGGAACTTATGGGTTCCTGGACCATTGCCTGCGGATATCCCACCGATTCGCTGATAGGTCGACAGCATAATAAGAAAATTGATA
Organism: Candidatus Zixiibacteriota bacterium; assembly: GCA_016926795.1. GTDB lineage: Bacteria > Zixibacteria > MSB-5A5 > GN15 > FEB-12 > JAFGNW01. Next base: position 14,360 of record JAFGNW010000065.1, on the reverse strand, counting down.
ATATGCTGATTTCATTTCGTCAGGCTATGGGAGTAAATATCGTGTCTCTGGCCAAAAGCCCCCGCAGTGTGTTCAAGGGATTAAAGGCCAATCACTTCGCCGGTATAGTGTCCGACCAGCACAATCCATCAGAAGGCGTGGTGATCGATTTCTTTGGTCGTCCGGCCGCGACTCCCAAAGGGCCCGCCCTGTTTGCCATCCGGTGCGACTGCCCCATCTTACCGTTTTTGTTGAAGCGGGAACGCTTTGACCGTCACCTGGTAATTTCCGGAGAACCTATTTATCCGCCTCATTCTGGCGATGAGGAAGCGGATATCCGAACCATGACGGTCGCATACACCAAATTTTTCGAGGACCATATCCGGAAATATCCCGACCAATGGCTCTGGACCCATAGGCGTTGGAAGGTAAATATTTAGGCAACCAAATCCATTTTGAGACGTAGAAATATTGTTGTGCGATGTTCTCAAATAAGGGAAAAAAGGTTTAAATCCATGAAAGGTTGTTAAGTGAAAAAATATATCTATATCGGGGCCGTTCTGGTCATAATTCTGGTTGGGTATTACGGGGTAAACGCGATATTTACGACCTCCTATGATATCCCCACCACCCTGGTGAACCGTGGAGAATTTGTCGTTTCCGTGAAAGCCAGCGGCCGCATCGACGCCAAGCGCAATTTCACCGTGTCGGCGCCCCGCATCAGGGGATTACAAATAACCTGGATGGCTCCGGAGGGTTCCCTGGTCCAGAAGGGGGACCCGATCATCAAATTTGACGCCACCCAGCAGTTGAACGACCTTACTGACCATCAGTCCAATCTCAAAATAAATCAAAAAACCCTGGATCGGGCTCGGAAGGAATATACCATCCAGGAAAAACAGCTCAACCTGGAACTGCAGAAAGCCGAGCGGAATTACGATGAGAAGAAGCACGATGCGCCCAAACTTGCCGAGGAAGCCCGTCTGGAACTGGAACTGGCCCGGCTTAATTTCCAGGCTAAGATGGACCAGTTCAAGTCCGACGTTGACAAGGCCGAGTTGGAGGTAAGTCGAGCCGAAGCCCAGGTTACCATGGCCCAGAAGGAACTCGACCAGATGACCATGAGCGCTCCCATTCCCGGCATGGTGGTTTATCTGGAAATCTGGAAAGGGTCCAGTATGGGCAAGGTACAGGAAGGCGACTCCCCCTGGCCGGGTCAGGGGCTTATCAACCTGCCGGATTTGTCCGAGATGATTGTTGATTCTTACGTGTCCGAGGTGGATGCGGCCAAGGTTGATACCGGTCAGGAAGTCCTGGTTTCGCTGGATGCTTTTCCGGATATGCAGTATCACGGTCTGGTAACCAAAAAAGCCACCCTGGCGCGCCGCAAAGACTATAATTCCAAAATCAACGTTTTCGATGTCGAGGTTACCATAAACGACCATGACGAGAAGCTCAAGCCCGGGATGTCGTCCTCGGCAAAAATAATTATCAACCGAATCGGGGATGTGATATCGGTGCCGCTTGAGGCGGTTTTTGAAAAAGAAGGTCAGACGATAGTATACCTCGACAATAAAAAACCGGTTGAGGTTGATGTCGGCCAGCGCAACGATATGCAGGTTGAGATCTTATCCGGTCTGGCGGGTGGTGAGGAAATCTGCCTGATAGACCCAACTCTGGAAGAACAGGGCTTGCCGGGTGACAAGGCCACCGAACCGGAACTCAACAAGGGCCGCAGCGCCCCACCGGCTTCCGGAAACGGCGGTCGCAGAAGAAGGTAGCGATGGATTATAGTCGTATCCTGAGCGTTTCCCTCGAATCGCTGCTGTCCCACAAACTGCGTTCGTTTCTTACGATGCTGGGTATTATCATCGGCGTGGCGGCGGTGGTGGGCATGCTGTCGATAGGCGAGGGCGCCAAGCAGGAAGCCCTGGAACAGATTTCCATCCTGGGTATCAACAATATAATCGTTAACGCCAAAATTCCCGAGGAAGCCTACCAGTCCGAAGAGGGCATTCAGATTTCCCAGGGGCTGTCACTGGCCGACGGTAACAATATCGCCGAGTTCGACCGCCTGGTGGCCAACGTCGTCCCGCAACGCTTCGAACCCTTTCCCAAAATAAGCGTGGGTTCCAACGAGGCGGCGGTACGGGTGGTGGCCACTGTACCCGATTTCGTGTTTTCGTCGTCAATCGAGGTAGAAGAAGGCCGGTTTATAAATAGTTCGGACAACGAGATGTTCTCCCAGGTATGCGTGCTGGGGTCCAAAGCCAAGCGCACCCTGTTCGCTTTCGAAAATCCCATCGGTCGGCCGGTCCGCATCGGCGACCTCAATTTTACCGTGATAGGTGTGATGGCCGACAAGTATATCGGCCGGGGTAAAGTCGAGGGATTGGAGCTGCGCAATTTCAACGAGGACGTTTATATTCCCTTCAACACCGCTTTGAAAAAATTTGAACGGGGCAACCCGGCCAGCGAGTCGGTCAGCGGCGGTGGGGGCTGGATTTCTTACAGCGTCAATGTCGATGATAAATACAACGTTCCGGAAATCGACCAGCTGACCGTAACGGTGGCCGACCTGGAATTTGTCCCGGCCGTAACCAAATTGATAGAGCGGATTCTTGAACGCCGCCATGGCGGCATTACCGATTATGAGATAGTCGTCCCCGAATCGCTTTTGCGGCAGTCGCAGAAAACCCAGCAGATTTTCAATATCGTGATGGGGGCAATCGCCGGGCTGTCGCTTCTGGTCGGCGGCATCGGTATTATGAATATCATGCTGGCCACCGTGCTGGAACGAACCCGCGAAATCGGCGTCCGCCGCGCCGTGGGAGCCACTCGTGAGGATATTTTACGGCAGTTTCTTATCGAGGCCGTGATGATTTGCCTGATCGGTTGTATTATCGGTCTGGCCATCGGCCTGATAATTTCCAGGGCTATATCGTTTTACGCCGGCTGGCCGACAATCGTCTCGGTCTCCTCGATTGTTCTCGCGGTGGGAGTATCCACCTCGGTGGGGATAATTTTCGGTCTCTACCCGGCAGCCAAAGCGGCCAAACTCGACGTTATAGAAGCTTTAAGATACGAATAAATTTTCCAGCGGAGTTTTTAGAATGAAAAAAAAATATATCGGAAAGGTTTCGTTTTATCAGCCAGCGCTGATTTTTTTTGTTCTCTTTTTTATGTTAGTCGGTACGGCTCAAATTCGGGCGGTGGAGTTGACCCTCGATGATGCTCTGGATATCGCCCTTAACCGCACCCCCCGGGGCGGGATTATAAAGGGGAATCTGGAGGTTGCCGAACAGCAGTACAACGCCAAAAGAATAAATTTCTACCTGCCTAAGATATCAATTAATGGTTCGATACCATCATATTCAGAGGATGAAAGTTATCGTTTTTTCGGCGGTTCCAACCAAAAATCGCTGTTTAAGACAAGAAACGTTGATTTCAATTCTTTTATTAAACTGGAACAGAGCTTTTTAATCGGTGGGGATTTGGAGATAACGGCTAACCTGGTCAGGAAAGATGAGCAATACCCGAATACAGATACTGTCGGCGGAATTTATGACGAATACAACCGTCAGGGCTATTTCAATTTTACTTACAAACAACCCCTTTTGAAACCCTCCCAATCTAAATATGATTTGAAAAACTTGAAGGATGACCAGGAAATAGCCCTATACACCAAAATCGAGGATGAGGGCACCCTCAGGTCAGAAGTAACAGAAGCTTTTATGGGTATTCTTCAGTCACGTCTGAATCTCGAGATAACAACCAACAAAACCGAGAAAGCCCGGCTCCAGGTCCAAATTGATTCGGCCAAGTTTGCTGACGGAGTGCTTTCGGAGGAAGGTTTTCTGGAGAGCCGCTCTGCTCTGCTGGATGCCGAGCTTGAAAAATTCGAGGCGGAGACGAGCGCCAGCGAGAAAAACCGGGAACTGACCCAGCTTCTGGATATCGACCCTTCGAAAACCGTCGACCCCGTGGAACCGGTAATTAGCGAACATTACAATGAAGACCAGTGTCAGGCCTTGATTAACAACTGGGAAAACAGCGTGGGCATTAAAAAGGCTGAACATCAATATTATAAATCCAAACGAGAGGCGGATTATTCCGCCGGCTCTCACGGTTTGACCGGAGATTTGACTGCAAACTATTCTTTTGGGAATGAAAAAATAACTAAGGAACTGGACGGCATCAAAGAAGGGATAGAGAGTATCAAACCCAGCAGCTGGGGAGTAGCTTTAAACTTCACTATCCCTCTGTGGGACGGTGGTTCCTCGGGAGCCGCGGTAAGGGCCGCCCGTTTCCAGGCTGACCAGGCCCGTCTCGAATATGAAAGCAAGGAGAAATCGGCCAAGGCTGAAATCATTAATCTGGTCAACAGTATCAACGTCAGCTTCCGCCGTCTGAAAATCATCGAAAAGCAGATTGAACTGGCGGACAACAAGTTGAGTATAGCTGATTCGCGTTTCAAAGACGGCCAAATTTCTTCCTTGGAATTTCTGGAAAATAGAATATTTTACCTTGAGACCAAAGATAAGTACCTTGAAGAGTTGAAGAATTATTTAACCAACCGGCTGAAGCTGGAAAGCAAATTTATTAATTTATGAGCTTTAAGATTTTAATCCGGACGCCCAATCATCTCGGGGATTGTGTCATGGCCATGCCGATGGTTAACGAAACCCGGGAAGCCTATCCGGGGTCTTCGGTAACCGTCCTGGTCCCGGATTACCTGGCCGAGCTTTACGAGGGTAATCCCGCGGTTGACGATATCCTGCCGATACCTTCGAGGTGCGTGCACGGCCTGATTGCCGTAATGAAGATAAAGGACCTTATCGCGCCCCATGAATTCGATGTCGGGTACGTCCTGCCCCCATCGTTCGGAGCGGCTTCATCGTTTAAACTGGCCGGGGTAAAGGAAAGAATCGGCTATATCGCCGACGGCCGCCGCCTGCTTCTGACCAAACCGTTGCCCCTGCCGGCACCGCTCAATTCCGAACATCGCTCGATGGTCTATTTCAATCTTCTGCGGCGGGGGGCCGGAGTGGACTTGGAATATGTCAAACCCAAGCTGCTTCTGAACAAGGAAGATAACGACCGGGCGGTGGGGATCCTGGACGGTTTCGGTTTCCCCGACAATGAGCCTTACGCCGTGATTGCTTTCCGGGCGGTGGCGGAATCGAGGCGCTGGGGTCCGGACAATTACACCGGACTGGCCCGGGTAATCGCTAAAGATTTGAAACTACGGGTCATTCTCATAGGCGGCCCGGATGACCGCAAGGAGGGGGATAAAATCGTCGAGGCTATCGAAACCGAGGATTACATCGACGAGGTCGTCAACCTGGCCGGGAAAACAAGTCTTCGCGAAACGGCAGCGTTATTGTCCCGAGCCCGGATTTTTATAGGTAACGATTCCGGTCCGGCCCATCTGGCGGCGGCGGTGGGTGTGCCGGTAGTGATTCTCTCCGGAGCCGACGACCCCAAAGAAACCTCGCCTATTTCCAATCAGAAAAGGTTGCTCTATTTAGACCATCTCGAATGTATAAGTTGCGTCAAGAATAAATGCCCGCTAAAAGAAGATGAATTCATGCAATGCATGAAAGGCATCAGTCTCGAAAATGTCCTTAAGGCGATAAAAGAGCTTGTACAGTAAGGGATTAATGTGACTGATATTATTGCTGGTTAAAAAGGGGTCGGGACGCATCAAGCCGGGACGGCTTTTTTATCATTTTCCTTTTTAATCTGACGCTGACGATTGCATTCCAGCGAACGCAGAGTCCGGGCAATCTCTGCGTTTTTAAAGGGCTTGGTGATAAAAAAGTCGGCTCCCTCGCGTAATATCTCATGTGGGGAATATTCCCCCGCCCGGGAGGTTATTAGCAAAACCCGTATTTTTCGATTTAAACCCTTTATTTTCTTTAAAAGCTCCAGACCGGTCATGTTGGGCATATTAATATCGGAGATGACATAGTCGTAACGGGCTTTCTGAATCTTTTCATAAGCATCGGAACCATCAACCGCCACAGTCACCATAAATCCTTCTCTCTCAATAATTCTGGAAAGAATATCCCTGATACATTTCTCATCGTCAACTATCAATACCGATGCTTTGAGTTCCATCCGTTCCCCCCAAATTTAATTGGTTTTTTTCATTTCACGTAGGCAGAAAATGTCAATATCTCAATAGTCGGAAGGTTAAACCGAAAAGTTTATATTATGAGATAAAATATTTGCCGTTTTCATGAAAATGATAAAAAAATGGCAGTTACCGCCAAATAAACCTGCGATATTATGACCGGTTTTTCTCCTTCAAGCTCTGTTATATGGTTGTCGGAAAAGGAGATTTTATCGGTGTGTATAAAAAATAATCAACGGCCGGAATATACATACATCAGCCAGAGTATCAGAAGTATCAATGAAAAAAGAAGACCGGTCAGAAATCCGGTACGAAAAGTATTATAGTGGGCCAATATTGATTTTTGGGGTTTTTTCAGGGGAGCCAAATCAGAATGACAGTGTTTACAAACGGTAGCCCGGGCGTTGATCGGCTCTTTACAGAAGGGGCACTTTATCATTTCTTTAGCGATGGTCATACGGCAATATGCCGGTGACTTTGGGAATTTGGCAATTAAAAATTTAGCATAAAAAAAACACCCCGGAGGGGTGTTTTTTAAAGAAGTTACATTTTCTCAGTGGGGAAATTCCACTCCGGCGAACCATTTGATTTCTACATCGGTAAACAGCTTATCGCGATTTTTACAGTCATCGAAAAACTGCCATTCGCCGGGCGTAATTTCCTTCCCGTCGATTTTTTTCTCAACGATTTTCGACAGTCGTTTAAAATCCTCATAATGTTCCGTCAGCCTCAATTCGGCATAATCGCGGGCGGAGAAGGTGGAGATGAGGAACTGCCAGTCCGAAGCCGACATCAGCATCAGCTCCCGTATCATCTGTTTGAGGATATCTTCCAGGACATGGTCCCGGCGGTCCTCATGTTCGTTCCAGAAACGGGCCAGTTCGCACATTTTGGCTTCGGATTCGTAAATATGCTTCCAGGTCCAGTCGTTGTGCTGGTTGAGCCAGATATAGTGATGGTTCCCCTGACCCCAGCTCCCCTCGGGGATGGATATCACCCGGGTCGGTTTGGTTCGCTCCAGGTGTTCCGAAAGGAAAGTCAGTTCGACGTTTTCATTGGCGCAAATGCCTTTTAAAACCCGTTTGAGAAACAGCGGTCCCTCGAACCACCAGTGGCCGAATAACTCGGCGTCGTAAGGCGCCACCAGGATGCCGGCCTGGCCGGTTTCCTGATGGTAGCCGGTCAGGATATCTATTATTTTTCCAGCGAAATGTCCGGAGTTTTCCACCGTTCGTTCCAGGGCGCTTTCATGGTGATATTCAACCTTGTCGGCCAGGTCGGATTTAGCCGAGGTAACCGCCCAGTAGCGCAGACCGCCGGGGAAGCGTTTTTTATGAAAGTCGAGATAATGGCCGTCACCGGGGTAACCGTGCTCGCCCGACCAGACCAGAAGTCCGGTTTCGGGGTCGCGGGTAAAAATGGCCACCGGCATTTTGCCCTCGGTCGAGGAGGAGACCAAATAAGCCTCCCGGGGGGTTTTATCGAATTCTTCCTTGCGGGGGGAGTATTGTTTTTCGAACTGGCCCCAAAGCAGTTTCAGGGCTTCAAAACGGTCGATATAGACGCCGATGGATTTCCCGCCTTTAAGCAGCGGGGAGTCGATTAAGAAAAACTCGATGCCGTTCTCGGTCAGGAATTCGTCCACCCCCTTGCGCGGGTAGGTCAGCTGCTGGCCGTTTATCGGTACTGGTGGGGTCCAATTGTAACGGGGGCGGTAGGCGCACTCCGGCAGCCAGATGCCCCTGGGTTTGCGGCCGAAATGGTTCTCGTAATTCTTGACCGCCATTTTGGTCTGAGCCTGCAGCGATTCATCGCGCGACAGCAACGGATAATAACCGTGGGTGGCGCCGCAGGTGATGATTTCAAGGTAACCGGCGTCCTGGAGTTTCCTGAACTCGAAGATAATATCATGGCCGATATTATTGAAATGGTCCAGCGTCAGCCCGTAGAATTTTTCCCACATCTGGGAATTGGCCAGCATCTGGTGCTGGTCATATTTGTAAAATTCCTCACTGTCGTGCTGGGCGGCCTTGATCTTCTGATTGACATATCCGACAAACTCGTTTTTAAAAGAACTATCGGCCAGTTGTTCGCACAGGACCGGGGACAGGCCGATAGTCAGTTTGGGTTTATAGCCTTCTTCAACCAATTCATTCATGGCGCGCAAAAGGGGCAGGTAGGTCTCGGCGGTGGCTTCCGACAGCCAGTCGGTGCCGTGGGGCCAACGCCCGTGAGCCAGCACATAAGGCAGGTGATTGTGGAGAACGAAACTAAAATATCCCTTCGTCATTGCTCCTCCTCTTTAGCGCCGTTACTGGCTTCGAAACCGATGGTTTTGGCGCTGTGTTCAGACAGACCGTGAATTTTAATGTCGCCGAATTTCTTTTCAAATTTTTCCAGGTTCTCCGTAAGGACTTTATGTAACAGCTTGGCATGCATGGGGGTCATGATAATCCGGGAAAGTACCCGAGCTTTTAAAGTAGGCGGCATCACTCGTGCAAAATCGATTATTACCTCGGACGGATTGTGATTTATCATCGCCAGATTGGCATAAATCCCTTCGGCTTCTTTATCATCCAACTGAACCTTTATCTGTTGCGGTTGGGGTTTGTTCATTTTTTTATGTTCCTTTATATTAAATTATGTCAATATCTTCACTTGTTCAGGAATCTCAATTTTAATATATTCCAAAGTTAAGTCAATATATATATAAACGGGAGTTCCGCCAAGGAAAGCAAGGAATTTAAAAAAATGTCGCTCGAAATTGGTAATATCGAAAAAATTCTTAATCGAATCGGTCGGGCCAGGATACTCATCGTCGGTGATATTATGCTGGATGAGTACCTTTTCGGCAAAGTTGACCGTATCTCTCCCGAAGCCCCGGTACCGGTGGTGGAGATTACCTCGACCCGTCTTTTGCTCGGTGGGGCGGCCAACGTCGCTGCCAATATCCGGGCGCTCGGGGACGAACCGCTGCTGATGGGCACGGTGGGCGAGGATGACGCCTCGATTAAACTGACCCAGCTTTTAAAGCAAAAAAAGATTTCCAGCGACTATATTATTAATGATAAATCCCGCCAGACGACTATAAAGACCCGAATAGTCGCCAATTCCCAGCAGGTGGTCAGGGCCGACCGGGAGGACCGCCACAATCTTGACCCTGAGATTCAGAAAAAACTTCTGAACCGCTTCACGGCTGTCGTCGACAATATCAACGCCGTCATCATTTCCGATTATGGCAAGGGCGTGATAACCCCGGAGGTGCTGGAACGGGTCACGGATATTTGTAACGAAAAAGGGGTCTATATTGCCGTTGACCCCAAGGATACCAATTTCCATCGTTACCGCCGGGTGTCCCTGATTACTCCCAACCATCACGAAGCCGGGTTCGCCTATGGCCGCCGGATTATAAACGAGCAGGATTTGTATGCTGTCGGTGAAGGTTTGCTGGAGAAGCTCGAAGCTCAGGCGATTCTTATTACCCGCGGCGCGGAAGGAATGTCGTTGTTCAAAAAGGGCGATGAGCCGACCCATATCCCCACTTTCGCCCGGCAGGTGTTCGATGTCACCGGGGCGGGGGATGCCGTCATCGCCGTTTTCGTTTCGGCCGTTTCGGCGGGTGCCAGCCTGGTCGAGGCCTCGGTTATAGCCAACGCCGGGGCCGGTTATACGGTCGGGATGATCGGTACCTCGACCGTGACTCTCGAAGCCCTCAAAAACGAACTGGGGCACAGTTTCAAAAACGGCAAACTGATGGCAGCCTTCGAACAAACCAAGTAAACCGGAGCCAGGAACTGATTAGCCCGTAAAGCAGGTTATGAAAAATTTAATAGCCCATAAAGAACTTCCCCGACTTTTGCGAAAACTTCACCGCCGGAAAAGTAAAATTGTCTTCACCAACGGTGTCTTCGATATCATACACCGGGGTCATGTAAATTATCTGTCTGAGGCTAAGAAGATGGGCGATGTATTGATCGTGGGTCTGAACAGCGACATCTCGACCCGCCGCCTTAAAGGCGCCCGCCGACCGATTTTTAAGCAAATTGACCGGGCGGCGGTATTGCTGGCGCTGGCAGCAGTCGATTTTGTCGTGATTTTCAGCGAGGACACCCCTGCAAAATTAATCGAGAAAATCAAACCTGATGTTCTCGTAAAAGGCGCCGATTACAAACTATCCGAGATAGCCGGGGCGGCTTTCGTTAAGGCGCGCGGCGGTCGGGTCCGACGGATTAAACTTACCGCCGGGCGGTCAACCACCGCCGCTTTGAAAAAACTCAAGCTGAACGGTTGATGTTATCAGCATGAACACAACTTCCCAAAAAATTAGCGATTCCACCCTCAGTTTATCCGAAAAAGGATACTGGCCGGCCCGGGCGGCCCGGTTTGTCTCCGAGGGCCTGTATTCCCGGGCGGTGGAAGTTTGTCTTGAAAAACTCCCCGATGACAGTGAATTAATCTCCGGTCATCTGATTTATGCGGTCGCTCTATATAAAGCCGGGCAGACCGAAAGCGCCGCTGAGCAGTTTTACGAGGTACTGTCGCGGGACCCGGATAACCTGGTCGCTCTCAAATACCTGGGTGATATAAAATACGCGACCGGAGATGTCTTTGCCGCCCTGGCCGATTATAACCGAATATTGGAAATCGACCCCGGCTGCCGGGGTTTGAAATGTGAGCTGTCTTTCAAAAACCGGGAGACGACGCGGTCGATTACCATTACCCGAGGGGAGGAAATCGGTGAGCCTTCCCCGAGCCGTTCCCTGCGTGACATTCCTTTTTATACGGAGACCCTGGCCGATTTGTATCTCGCCCAGGGACATGCGCGTTTGGCGGCGGAAGTTTATGATTACCTGAGCAAGATAGGGGATAATCCCCGCCTTCAAAATAAATTGTCCCAAGCTCGGAATAAAGTAAAGGATAAGGAATAAGACTATGTCAGTTAAAAGAATTGCAGACCTGAGGAAAAAAATTCGTGCCGGGAATCTCGACGGCATGATTATCTCACACCTGGATCACGTCCGCTATTTGTGCGGTTACACCGGCACTAATGGCCTGCTCGTGATCGGTCCCCGAAGTGCTGATTTTTTCACTGATTTTCGCTACGGCGACCAGGCCAAAAAACAGGTCAAGGGCGCCAGCGTGCACATTGCCTCTAAAGGTGATTTAATCGCGGTGTTGAAAGAATATCCCGGCTTTAACATAAATAATATGAAATACGGTTTTTCGGAAGAATATCTCAATGTGGCCGGACACAAAAAGCTGCAAGAGATTTTACCCGATGCCGTTTTCATCGGCGCGGATAAGGTCCTTTCCGATATGGGCTGGGTCAAGGACACGGTCGAACTGAGCCATATCAAAAAAGCGGTGGAAATATCGGACTTAGCTTTCGAACGCATTCTGCAAATTATAGCCCCCGGTGTGCGCGAGCGGGAACTGGCTGCGGAACTCGAGTACCAGATGATGATGCTCGGTTCGGAGAAGCCGGCTTTTGAGACGATCGTGGCTTCGGGTTATCGTTCGGCCATGCCCCACGGGGTTGCCTCGGATAAGAAAGTCAAAAAGGGTGACTTTATCACTTTCGATTTCGGCGCCACGGTCAACGGTTATGTATCGGATATGACCCGGACGGTGGTGGTCGGTAAAGCAACCCCCCGTCAGAAGAAAATATACGACATCGTTTTACGGGCGCAACTGGCCGGTATCAAGAAAGTCAGAGCGGGTCTGACCGGTAAGGATGTTGATGCCGTTTGCCGCAAGATTATCACCCGGGCCGGTTACGGCAAAAATTTCGGCCATGGAACCGGCCACGGTATCGGTTATTTCATTCACCTGGGGCCGCGGGTTTCGTTTCAATCCGAAGATAAGTTGAAGGTTAACAACGTCATAACCATCGAGCCGGGTATCTATCTCTCCGGCTGGGGCGGGGTTCGTATCGAAGACGATGTCGTAGTGACAAAAAAAGGCTGTAAAGTGCTGAACAAAGCCGAAAAAAAATTGTTGGAACTGTAAATCAAATAGACTATTATTTTTATATGCCTGAAAAGACAATTCAAAACCGGATTGCCCGGTTACGTAATTTTGTTCGGTTAATTTGAGGATTGGTATGAACGAAAAATATATTAAGAAATTAATACGACTGGTTGAAGAATCGGATATCGACTCTCTGGAAGTTTCCAGCTGGGGTCGCCGGGTGAAAATCATCCAGCGGGCGCCGACCGGTTCCAACGGCCATGCCAACGGTGCGGTGGTCTATACTTCCGCGACACCGTCGGCTACTGCTCCACCCCCGGCATCACCTCCCGCTGCTTCACAAGCATCTGCTTCGGAGACCCCGGCGGCTGACGAAACCGGCCGACTGGTGGCCGTCAAATCCCCGATGGTAGGAACTTTTTACGCTGCCCCGGCTCCGGACGCCCAGCCATACGTTTCCCTGAACGAGAAAATAACCGCCGGGCAGGTCGTCTGCATTGTCGAGGCGATGAAATTAATGAATGAAATAGAATCCGAGGTCTCCGGTCGAGTGGCGAAAATCATGGTTGAGAACGCCCAACCGGTCGAATTCGGCCAGGTGCTCTTTTATATAGACCCTGCGGGATAATAAGTCAGTCGGGAAAGGGATTTCCATGAACTTGAAACAAATGCTGGTTGAGATGCTCAACCGCAAGGGGTCCGACCTGCACATCCGCGTCGGGGTGCGGCCCCATCTGCGCGTTAACGGCCGGCTGGAGCAGATTGCCACCGACCCCATCGCCATCGACAAGATGGAACAGATTATTTCCCAGATTCTCAATGAAAAACAGCTGGAGCGCTTTCACCGGAAAAACGAGATGGACCTGGCCCTATCGGTGGCTAAACTGGGCCGGTTTCGTATCAATCTTTTCCGTCAGAGAGGCACCTCCGGCATCGCCATCCGTGCCGTCAACACCACCGTTCCCTCGTTTGATGATTTGAACCTTCCCAAGCTGATTCGAGACCTGTCCGGTGAAAACCGGGGTCTGGTAATCATCACCGGCACCACCGGTTCGGGTAAATCCACCTCGCTGGCGGCCATCATCGAGGAAATGAACGCCAACCGGTCGCTGAATATCCTGACGGTCGAGGACCCGATCGAGTATATCTATCGGGACAAGAAATCGATCATTTCCCAGCGCGAGGTCGGCGGGGATACGGAATCTTTCGCCACCGCTCTGCGGCATGCTTTCCGGCAGGACCCCGATGTCATTCTCATTGGTGAGGTGCGCGACCTGGAGACCATGTCCATCGCCCTGACCGCCGCCGATACCGGTCACCTGGTTATGACCACCCTGCACACCATGAACGTGGTGGAGACGATAACCCGTATTATCTCTTTCTTCCCGCCGCACCAGCACCAGCAAATCCGGCTGCTTCTGGCCGGTACGCTCAAAGCTATCATCTGCCAGCGGCTGTTGACCCGTTCCGATATGCCGGGCCGGGTACCGGCTCTGGAAATTATGGTCAACACGGCCGCCATCAAAGAGTGTATAATGGACCCCGAAAAAACGGTCGATATCCCCGACCTAGTGGCCCAAGGCGGTGTGCAATACGGCATGCAGACGTTCGACCAGGCTATCATGAAGCTGTATAAACAGGGTATGATTTCCTTCGAGGAAGCTATGAGTCAGGCCAGCAATCCCGACGATTTCGACCTGCGCCTTAAGGGCATTACCGGCGCTTCCGACCGCTGGGAGGGTTCGGATCCCAATAAGGAACCCGATAAGAGCTCAGACCATCACGATATGGGCAAGGGTTTTTCCAAATATTGATTATTTTTGTTCCCCTTTTTGTGTAGAGAAGCCGCCGGTTCCGGCCCGGCGGCTTTTTTCATGGACTTTAAATCCCCTGATTAATCGTTGAATTTAAAATCAACCGTAGGGTGGAACCTGGAGCGGTTCCGCCTCTTCTTGAGATCGTGTGAAGCAAAATAGGCAGAACCACTAAAGGGTTCTGCCCTACGGTTACTACTATAGGGAAGATATTAGGTCATAAAGACATAGAGACGACAATGATCTATACTCATCAGACTAGCGAGCATTTGAAGGAGAGTATTAATAAAGTCCAACTTGATTAAATGCGATGACCTAAATATGAATTCCTCAGCATCGTCAAATTAAGTGTAAAAGTTAAGGACCTCCCGTACAATCTCAGTCTCTTCAGTTAGTCATTTAAGCTGCTTTTTTATCCTTCTTTTTTTTACCTTCTTCAATCGTTTCAATCGGGCGTT
>JAFGNW010000064.1 GCA_016926795.1 Candidatus Zixiibacteriota bacterium | reverse complement strand
TACTGGCGGGAGTTCCTGTTCGAAATCGACGAAACCAAGGTCGTTAAACCCACCGGTAAAGCGGTGAAACGGGTCATGAGATAATCAATATCCTTGAGAAATAATCCGGGGCCGGTTCTTTGAACCGGCCCTTTTTTTTGCGGTCGTAGACAGAACACCACGGCTTTAGCCGTGGATGAATGAGCCCATCCTGTTATTCGCTGCGAGCTAAGCGACGTAGCTAATAGCAGGTCAGACCCCAGGTCTGTAAAAGTAAGAACCCCGGCTTTAGTCGGGGGTATCTATGCTTGTATATGTAAAAAAAGTATTGACAAGGAAAGTGATAAAGGTTACCATTAAAAGAGGATTTAAAAACGAGAGGTGGTGATCAACAGGGAAAGGTTTCTTACCTTGTAGATCATAATCCTTTAGCTATTTCACTATTTATCTCTGCCTTTTAAAAATAAATGAAGTAGGTATAACCATTAAGGGGTTGTGCTCTATTGGCAATATAAAACCCAGGATTGAAGGAGGGAAGGGTATGAAAAAAATATTTCTCAGCCCGGCGGTGTTTTAACCCGCCGGGCGAAGGCAGTTGTACGATTTCAAAAACCAAGAAAAACAAAATTCATAGGAGATCTTTTATGTTAGTAAAACGAAAAAAAGTCCTGTCATTGGTTTTAATGACATTCTTGTTTTTAATGATCTCAACATCATCCTTTGCGTTTGTTTGCGGCGATATTGACTGTAGCGGGGGAGATCCGGATATTACTGACATTACTCGTCTTATAGATTATCTTTATTTAAGTCATGATCCGCTGTGCGACCCGTTGTTGGCCGATGTCAACGACTCCGGCGGTGAGCCGGACATGTCCGATGTGTCGCGCTTGATTGACTTTTTATACGGGTCTCATGAACCTTTGAATTGCCCGCCTCCGGCAACCATCATGGATATCGACGGCAATATTTATCATACAATAAAAATCGGTGACCAGTGGTGGTTGATGGAGAACTTGAGAGTGACCCGTTACCGTAACGGCGATACCATCCCCAACGTATCCGATTCTGCTGCCTGGGTAAATCTTACTACCGGAGCATATTGCTACTATGATAACGATACTACTTATGTTGAAACTTACGGTTTGTTATATAACTGGTATGCCATCGATGATAGTTGTAATATAGCACCCGAAGGCTGGCATGTATCAAGTGATGAAGAGTGGAAACAGCTGGAAATGTATCTGGGTATGAGTCTGGAGGATGCAGACGAGTCGGGCTTTTGGCGAGGTACCGACGAAGGGGGTAAGTTAAAAGAAACCAGCACGACACACTGGGCCTATCCTAATACCGGTGCTACCAACGAAAGCGGTTTTACCGCACTACCCGGTGGTGTCCGTGGTTATAGTGGCAGTTTTGCCGATGTTGGTTACCAAGCTATTTTCTGGTCTCCCTCCGCAACGTTTATGTACCTGAGAATTCTTGATAACAATTTGTCGACGATATACCAGGGCTGGGAGTACCCTGCGTCAGGATTTTCGATTCGATGTGTCAGAGATTAGTTTAAGTAGGGCAGAACCTTTCAGCGGTTCTGCTTTTTTTAAGGCTTCATCAGCGCGCGCAGGCGTTCGAGCTGGGGATTATCAGGGAATTTTTGAACAGCGATATGGAAAACCGAATCCGCAGCGGGCTTGTTGCCCGAAGAAAGATATCCGCTGATTAAGTTTATATAGGCGTCGCTTAATTCGGGATTGTATTTAACAGCTTCCCGGGAGAACCTGACCGATTCGCTGAAATCCCCCCCGATACCCTTCAAATAGCCCAACTGGTGAAAGGCTTTGGCTTTTTCACGGGCGATGTTTTCCGGGCTGTTGCGGAATTCCTTGCTGAAAGCATAATCATCGGTTTCGATAGGCGGCGGTTCGGCGATGGTCGCCACGAGCAGAAGCGATTCGGCTCGCTTCATATCCTGCCGGTGCAGCATTAACGCGGCCGCCTCGTTGAGCAGGTAAATATCGGCCCCGGTTCGCTGCGAGGCCGCCGTAATGAGAGCCGAAAGGCTGTCGTTGGAAATCTCTTCTTTTAGAGCGACCGCTCTCAGGTAAATCATATTGGCGACCGGGTCGTAAGGCTTCAAAGACAGCGAGATTTCGATTTCCCCGAGAGCCTCATTCACCCGGTCGTTGACCAGGTAAAGCGAGGCCAGGTTGTTGAAGGCCTTGGGCCGCTCCGGAAAATTTATTTTTTCCCGGTTGAAATAATAAAGAGCCGAGTCGGTTCGGCCCAGCCGGAGATAGCAGACACCCAGGTTGAGATTGGTTTCCAAAAAATCCTGCTCATAAGCCAGGGCTTCCTTCAGATACAATATGGCCCGGGGATAATCTTCAATGTGAATATAATAAAGACCTTTCGATACCAGCGTCTGGGTAAAGCCCTTGCGGCTGGGCGGGAAGAGGGTGTAAAAAGACAGGAAAGCTATCAGGACGGCCAGGAAGGTCACCGCCACTCCTTTCTTCAGGCTGGTTTTGTAAAAATCCATAACCACCCCCAGACCGAAAACGGCCAGTATAAAATAGAAGGGTAAAAGTGGCAGGCGGAAACGGGCGCTGACGAAGAATACGGAACTTATCAAAAGATATATTGACATGATTATTACGAGCAGGCGAGCGGTTTGAGAACGTCGCCAGGCTACCGCCGCACTTATGACCGCCAGAGGTAGGATGATGCCGAAAGAAAGGGGATTAAAGCGGAAGAAAGTGAAATTGTAAAAGAACGCATAGATATCCCGGTTGTTGGATATTTCCAGGTTGGCGAAGGCGAAATAGAGTTTTTTCAGATAAAGCGAGAAAAATTTGACCGGATGGGACGTTATCCAGTGCAGGGCTTTCCCGGTCCAGTACGAGGAAACTTCGCCGGGACGTAAGGTCCGGCCGGTTTCTTTTTCTGCAGCAAAGGTAATGTCCCGGATATGCCAGTTGATGCCCAGCGGTTCCGGCAGCGCGGCCGAGGTGCCGTCAGCGGCATCATTATTGCCGATATAAAGATTGATACCTCCCTGAGAAGCGATTAAAACCGGGTCATCGGCAACTATCAGGTTGCGGACGGTTACCGGCGCTATCACGATTACCAGGGAAACAAGAAAACCGGCGGTGGTTCTTATATTCACCCGGTTAATTTTTTTATCTTTTAACAGCAGCACCAGAAGTATGACTCCTGCCGCAACCAAACCGGTGGGTCGGGTAATTGAAGCCAGCCCGAACGATATCCCGGCGATAATAAGTTTTCCCCAACCGCCTTTATCCCGCCAGACCATAAAACGATATAGTGCCAGTTGCAGAAAAACCATAAAGAGCGGATCGAGAAGCAATTCGCTCTCGAAAAAAATTATCACCGGATACAAGGCCTGTATCAGGGCCGCGCCCAGGCCTACTTTGACATTGAAAATTCTGCGACCCAGAAGGTAGGTGAGGATGATTGAGCCGAGGCCCAGGGTCAGGCCGAAAAAACGTCCCACCCACAACGAGGCGCCGAACAGGGCATATAAGAGGCCGAGGCAGTAAATATAGAACGGTGCCCTGAAATAAGTAGTGTCGCCGAAGATGTTTCCGTCAGCGATGGTACGCGCCCAGTTATGATGATAATGGTTATCTATAGTCAACTGGTCCCAATCGGGCAGATGAGAATATTGATAAAGGTAAAGAAGGCGGATCAAAACCGCCAGCAAAAGAATCAAATATAGGAAATAGGTATTTTTAATCGGTTTTTTTTCGCTGTCATTCATTGTCCGACAATATAGTGTTTACTTAAAAAAACAACATATAAAAAGGTGCAAAACAGAGCAGTCCCGGAAAAGTCGATTCCTCTTTTTTGCATACTTTGAAAAATGCCGGAAGGTCTGTATGAAAATCACCCACCGTTTTTCCGGTTTGTTAAGTCTCGGCCGGTCAGTCGATTACGGTAATAATTTAAAGTTTTGGCGCAGGTCTTTTCACTTTTTTTTATAAATCGGTCTGCGGCATTGTCTTTGCTCAATAGGTTCTCGGACTTAATTAAAGGAGAATCAATGAGCACGCACTTTCACAAATTTTCTACCGTATTAAGCCTCCTGGCTGTTGGTCTTTTTGTCTTTACCGCTGTAGTACAGGCCCAGCCTTTAATGTCCCCCAGATTCGAACAGATGACGTGCGGCAGCTCGATTCCCGACAGTCTGGTAAGTGTTGTTATTTTCATGGATAATCATTCGGCCCAGAATAAAGTTTTTAGAATAAATGAGCAATCGAACCTGAATCGTTCAGCTCGGATTAAAGCCGTTACCCGGAGTTTGAAATCGTTTCAGGCCAGCGGCAGTGGCACGGTTGAATTCTTTTTGAAAAATAATTCCGTTACCGATATCGAGAAGTTCTGGATAGTCCCGGCCTTTGCCGCAACCATACCGGCTGACCGTCTGGATGAACTGTCCCGTTTTACGGGCATTTCGATGATAATTCCCGATGTCGCCCTGGAATATATCGAGCCGGTGGAAATAAAGAACGCTCCGGCTATCGCTGCTTCTTCGACAACCGCCCTTCAGATGCTGAACGTCCCGGCTTTGTGGAGCCAGGGTTATACCGGCCAGGGGCGGCTGGTTTGTTCGTTCGATACCGGTGTCGAAAGCACGCACCCGGCTTTATCAAGTAAATGGCGGGGTAATCATGCTCCTTTGTCGGAATGCTGGTATTCGCCGATAAATCCTTCCGTGGCGCCCTATGATAATGTCGGTCACGGCACCCATACGATGGGTATCGTGCTCGGTTCGGTCGCCGCCGATACTTTCGGGGTGGCTCCCGGGGCGGAATGGATAACCGCCGGGGTTATCGACCAGGGTCGCGATTTAAACACCATGTTAAGCGATATTATCAGAGCTTTCCAGTGGGCTCTCAACCCGGACGGCGATACTGCCACCACCGACGATGTCCCGGACGTTATTTCCAACAGCTGGGGTGTACCGGCCGGTATTCTTCCCCCCTGCAACGATTTGTTCTGGCAGGTTATCGATAACGCCGAAGCGGCCGGTATCGTCACAATCTTCGCCGCCGGTAACGAAGGTCCGGACCCGGCCAGTATTCGCAACCCGGCCGACCGGGCGAGTACCCCGATAAACTCCTTTTCGGTGGGTGCGGTGGACAACGACAAGGTAATCGCCGGTTTTTCCAGCCGCGGGCCGTCTTCCTGCGACGCGAACAAAATCAAGCCCGAAATAGTAGCTCCCGGTGTGGGTATTTATTCCTCCACCAAAGGGGGTACGTACAAGGTCATGAGTGGCACCTCGATGGCGGCGCCGTTTATTTCCGGCCTGGTGCTCCTCTGCCGGCAGTACAATCCCGACGCCACCGTCGAACAGATTAAATGCGCCCTGCTTCAGGCCGCCGAGGACCTCGGTCCGGTCGGTGAGGATAATGCCTACGGTCACGGGCTGGTCGACGCCTCCAAACTTTTCAGCTTCCTGCCCCTGCCCAGCACGACTAATTTTATTATCACCGGTACCGGTATTTCCGGCGACGGCGTGGCTGCCCCGGGTGAAACGGTCGAATTGCAACTGACCCTCCAGAATTCCGCCGGCAACGTCGACCAGGTAACCGGCCGGTTGTTCGTCGAGGATGAAACGCAGGTAAACATCATCGATGACGAAGCCACCTTCTTTTTTGGTATCGGTGGTACGATGGCTATGAACTTCAGTTTGTTCAATATGACTTTTAATGAAGAACTGCGACACGGCGACGAGGTTTTGTTCAACCTGATCGTCGAAAAACCGGAAATTTTCGTTTGTGATACGCTTGAGTTTACCCTGCCGATAGGTTTTGTTCCGCCGGGTAATGTCGTTGATATCCAGAATAGCCGGATTGCCTTTTCGGCTTCGGATTTCGCTCAGTACGGATTTGCCCCCGGCTCCATTTATAATCTGACCGGTCAGGGTTTTCGCTACAATAACAGCGAAAACCTTCTTTACGAGGCTGGTATCATTTTGGGCCGGAACAACTTGCAGCTCTCCAGCAGTGTACGTAACGAGGTCGGTGTATTCGTTCCGTCCGATTTCACTCCGGTCGAAGAAATTACTTCGGACTTTATCGCCGGTGACGGCGCCACCCGACTGAAAGCCCGTTACAACGACACCTATTCCGAGATTTCCATCCCCGTCACGGTCGCCCAGGAAATAATCAGCTACGATGACGGTTTCAGCGACGGTTTCGTGATTATGAAATACCGCCTGGTCAACGAATCTCTGGAAAACCTGACGCATCTGTCCTTCGGTTTTATGGCGGACTTCGACCTGTCCGGTCAGACCGAGCAGGTCGTGCTGAACGAGACAATGGAAATAATTTATCAAAAAAGTCCCGAGGGGCCGATGGTCGGGCTGGTCAATTTGAAAAATATCGCCTCTTATAAGGCTTTCGAAAACGGCTCGGAGAAGGTCGGTTTCACCCGCGGGGAATTGTTCAATATCATCGCCTCCACAAACAACAATATCGACAGTACGCCGGCAGGGGATATGTTGTTCATGGTCTGTTCCGAAGCCTTGGATATAAAATACAATGATTCGGTCGAGATAGCCTTTGCCCTGGTTGCCGGTGACAACGTTGATGAACTCATCAGCGCCGCTTTGATTGCCCGCCAAAAATATGATGTTATCACGGCGATTGAAATCGAGGAGGGCAACCGGCCGACCGATTATACTTTAAATCAAAATTACCCCAATCCTTTTAATCCCACAACCACTATCTCGTTCAGCTTGCCAGTTAGCGGTGAGGTTGGTCTGGAAGTCTTTAACCTGTTGGGGCAGAAGGTGAAAGTCCTCCAAAACGGGCAAATGTCAGCCGGTCAGCACACTCTGGAATGGGATGCCACCGGTGATGACGGCCATTCAGTCGCTACCGGGGTATATTTTTATCGCCTGACGACATCAGAATTTACTCAGACTAAAAAAATGATGCTTCTCAAATAGAATCTTATTGCTTATATTGTCCGGAACTCAGGGAGAGTTTTGAGCATTAATAATCTAAACGGAATGAAAAAAGGACAATATAATGACTCCCCGTATTATACTGATTAAACGGATTTTTACCCTCACCATAATATTAAGCATATCGGCCGTTACCGGCCTCGCTGTTCCGCCCGACCCGGATGCCGCGGAACGATGGAAAGCAGACGGTACCTATAACACCAGAATCAATATCTGGAAAGACTATCTCAAACGCAGCGGTCTGGCTTTTGAAGACCGGGTGCCGTTGAATCTCCAGGACGCCAAAGAACGCTACCGGGCGGCCCAGGCCGACGGTATCGATACCGTTCGACTCCCGGTTATCCTGGTCGAGTTTTCCGACCACCTTGCCGGCGGTCAGGCTGTGGCGGGCACCGCCGCGCAGTTTGATTCCATTCTGTTTTCGGTCGGCAATGTCAATCCGACCGGCTCGATGACCGATTATTACCTGGAGAATTCATACGGTACTTTTTTTGTCACCGGCGATATTTACGGCTGGTACACTATGCCGCAAACATACAGCTGGTACGTCGGCAGTGATTACGGTCTCAGCCGCGGTTCGCGTTTGGCTTACGACGCCGTGACAATCGCCAACGGCGATATCAACTTCGCCGACTACGACCGAAATAACGACGGCTACTGCGACGGTTTGATTGTTATCCATGCCGGTCTGGGTGCCGAACAGGGTGGAAATAATATCTGGTCGCACCGGGGCTGGGTGGATTTCTCTCCG
>JAFGNW010000063.1 GCA_016926795.1 Candidatus Zixiibacteriota bacterium | reverse complement strand
TCGCCGATATCGTTCCCGTTTTCATCGAGCTGGTCGGGATTGTAAACATCAGGGCAGTTATCGACATCGCCGCAGACGCCGTCGTTGTTGTTATCGTTGAATTCGTCAAACGGTCAGACGTCGTAACTGTCACCGATATTGTCGCCGTCGGTGTCTTCCTGGTCGGGATTATATATCATCTCACAATTATCGTCAGCGTTTATGGTACCGTCCATATCAACATCGAAGGTTCCAATCCAGTTCCGGGTAGCTTCGACCACATCATCGCGTCCTTGAGCCACGCCTTCCCGGGTCAACCAGACCGGTTCGTCCACCGCTAACTCGTCGCGAGAAAGGTAATGTCCGGGATTATCCCAGCGGTAGGCTTCATGAGCGGCGTAACGACAGTAAATATAATCACCGTATAAATATTCAGCTTCAGGACCGTTATTTGATAGAGATTTTGACTTACGGGCAGTCCGGCAAGGGCTTGTGGGACAGGTAGAGGTTGTCTATTAAGGCCGTGATATCGGAAATATCCGGGTCGCCGCTACTCTGGTTGACATCAGCCTCATCCGGACAACACAGAGGTTTGTGGGAAAGATAAAGGTTATCTATTAGGCCCGTAATATCGGAAATATCCGGGGCTTCGTTTTCCGAGCAGTCGACATTGCCGGTCGTTCCCTGACAGCATTGGACGTCTGAAATATAGAAGCACAGCGGCTCGGGATACCAGAGCGGTTTTACTTTATCGGCTGTGCACGATGTGGTACCGCTCCATTCCCACTTATAGTCCGATAAGGGTGGGACAGCGTATTCCGGAACGGCGATGGTATCAATACAGATGCGTTTGCCCATATCAGCCGGGTTGGGTTTGATAGTAAGCGAATAAGCAAGTTCGTCGAAACCCTCATACAGCCCGGTGCCGCTCGGCGCCTGCCCGGCAAAACCGATAGTGTCGATGCCTTCACCATCACAGCTGAAGCACTCCATGGAGAAAGTACCAAACTCGGCCCGACCAACATTGACCGTATCGGGGATGAGATAGCTCCACCGGGCGCCATCGGGGGAGTAAACCTTGAAGTTGGTTGAGGCGCTGTAAAAGCAGTCGGATTCGCCGGAATTACTGTGGAAACGGAAATAAAATTTAACATTCTTGCCGGCGCTGATTGAATCCTTGAAACCGTACTCGTTTACCGCACCCCCGGCGTTAACGATAAAATCGAGTGTGACCTGCTGAATCCGGACATAAGCCGTAACCACATCTGAGTGAGGGGAAAAGTTACCCGAACCGTCTTCGGCGATAACGAGATAATTGAAGCCTTCGAGGGGGAAGACGTCGGTATCGATAAAGAAGCTGTCGGCCACGCCGGGGTCGCTCAAAAGTCCGGCGGGATTGTCAAGCCGGAAAAAGGAGCCGTTAGAACCGACCGGTCGGCGATAGACATGATAGGTCAGACCAAACTCGGCGTTCCAGCTTATTCTTATACCGCTGGAATCCTGCGAAAGGGCCGTCAGATCGTTGGGTTTTTGCGGCCAACTCACAACCGACAGAGTTATATTTTCTTCATGGTAGGAATTATCGGGAATAGTATCGGCCAGGTGATAACCCTCACCGTTGACCCGGTTATAAAAATAGTAATCATAGGGATTACCATGAGCCTCGGTCAGGTAATTCTGAAAATCATCAAACCAGAAACCACTTTCATAATCGGTCCCGTCACAGGACTCTATTTTGACCTCCTCGTCGGTGTCGTCAAGAAAACCGAAAAAGCTAATTTCGCTGTCGGACGGGATCGTCAGGTTGGCGTTATTCACTATCCCGTAAATGGAGCCCTGGGCCAGCACGGACGAGGATGACAGAATTAATAAACCGGTGAGTATTATATATAACAATTTCATGGCAATCTCTTATTTACTATCGGTAAATATCGCATTTTTCAAAGGCAAATGAATTAACGCTGTTGATAGGTACAAAAAAACGGCTAAAAGGGTTTGCCTCAGCTAAGGATTTATTGCCTCCTTAAATTAAATAACAAAGGCGTTTTTTGTCAATGCTTTGATTTCACTATTTGAAACAACTAATCTAACCTATAGTTCATTTTTTGAACAGGGTCGGGATAAATAATTACCGCTGTTATAATCTGACAGCGTAAAGGAATCGCGTCCTTTTGACGAAAAACGTTAAAAGAATCAGATTTATCAAAAATTCAGGAGAGCTTATGTCCTTATTAATTGAAGTAATTGAATGGATGGACCCCACCGGGGAGGAGATGATTTATCGTATTCCGCAAGAGGGTTCGGCTGATTTCAAGATGGGTGCCCAGTTAATCGTACGGGACAGCCAGATAGCCATGTTTTTCAAAAGTGGTCATGCCGCCGATTCCTTTACGACCGGACGGCACACCCTGTCAACTTTGAATATACCAATCCTGACCCGGTTATTGTCATTTCCGCTGGGTTTCAACTCCCCGTTCCGGGCCGAGGTTTATTTTGTCAACCTGAAAGTGTTTACCAACTTGAAATGGGGCACCACGCACCCGGTCACTTTCAAGGACAGTAAGCTGGGCCTTATCCGTTTGCGCGGCCACGGCGCTTTTACGATACGAATTGTGGAACCGGTGCTGTTCTTAAACAGCATCGTGGGGCGGCAGGCCAAATACACTACCCATGACATCCAGAGTTACCTTCGCGATGTCATCGTGGCTCGCCTGAACGACCTGCTGGGGGAACGGCTGGAAACTATCCTTGACCTGCCGGCGATTTACACCGAGCTGGCCGAAGATTACAAAAAAATAGTTTATGACGAATTCAATAAATACGGCCTGGAACTGGTTGATTTTTATATTTCCTCGATTACCCCACCGGAAGAGGTTTCCAAGATGATTGACCAGCGCTCGGGCCTCGAGGCGGTCGGTGACCTGGACAAGTTTTTGAAATTCGAAATGGCCAAGGGCCTGGGCACCGCCGGCGGGCCGGCGGCAGCCGGTTCCGGAATGGGTATGGCAGCCGGAGTCGGCTTGATGCTGCCCGGCATGATGAGCAAAGTTTTTGCTCCCGAACAGACGGAACTCAAGCGCGAGGCGGTCAGCACCGTGACCTGCCCCAAATGCCACAGTGATACCCCGGAACAGTCGCGTTACTGTTACCGCTGCGGTCATCCCATGATTTCGCAAAATAACTGCCCCTCCTGCGGGGAGGGATTGCCTACCGAGGCCAAATTCTGCCTGCACTGCGGCTTCAAGCTGGATACCAAACTGCAGTGCCCGCACTGTTCGGCCGAACTTATTCCCGGCTCGAAATTCTGCGGCGAATGCGGTAAACCGGTGAAGGGCGATGACAACCGGTAAGGATAAAAGCGGCTTTTATTTCGGCGTTACCTGCCCGGCCTGTGGGGGGGAACTGGAGCTGGAGAAGAATTTCTTTACCCTGACCTGTGTACACTGCGGCTCGGTATTGAGAATCCGCATGCCCGATATGCCTCCCGCTTATCTGGTTAAGAGTAAGCTGACGACGAGGGAGGTTCGATTCGGCATCGACCGCTATCTGAAAAAGAATTCCCTGCCTTTGACCGGTCCCGACCTGGCGATAAAAAATCTTTATTATCCTTACTGGAAAATCGAGGCTCTGATGCTCAGGGTACGCAACAAGGTGTACGAGCGGGTGCTTCAGGAAGAAACGGAGTACCAGGACTGGGCCGCTGTCCAGACGGCTAAAACCGAAATCGGCATCACACCCTACCTCATGACGGTGGCCGCCGGCAGTTTTTTCGACGGGATCCCGGACTCTATCGGGTTGCGCTCCGAGTATGTCAGGATGATTCCTTTCGCAAAGGAGAATATCCAGGATGGTTTCGATTCCCTGCCTATCACGCGTCCCTATGACGAGGTCTGGGCGACGGTGGTGTCGTCGGTGATGACTGTCGGGGATATTGACCAGGCTGATTTCGGAAGCAACCTGACCGAGTTGTTTCATCCCGAATACGAGCTGATTTATTTTCCTTATGCCCTGGTGGAATCCTATTCCGACCGGGGTTTCAACCGCTTTATCGTGGATGGCATTTCCGGGCGGGTGGTCGAGTATTTGACGCAGCTGACTCTCGATGAGGACGCTGAGTATGCCGAAATTCCGCCGCTGGAATTCGGTCGGCTCGAAGTTGAGTATCATCGCTGTTACAATTGCGGAATGGACCTGCCCGACCGGCGTTCGATTGTCTATATCTGCGAAAATTGCCAGGTGCTCAACATTATCGATAAGACCGGCGTCGATATCGGCGAACTGGCCCTGGTGGATTGCGAGAGCGGCCCGGCGGATGTTCTTTTACCCTTCTGGTCCTTTAAAATTCCCGATAACCTGCTGCCGAAACTGGGCCAGCTTTTCGGCGGGATACGACGGTCCGACCGCCTGGTAGTCCCGGCTTTTTCGGTGGTCAATTATGAGGCGGCCTACCGATTGTCAAAGCGGATGTCAGCCGCGGCGCCGCAATTGAATCTTGTCCCGACAGAAACTTACGACCGGCGTTTTCGACCGGTCAACCGGTGTCTCGAAGATGCCCTGGCCCTGGCCGATATTATCATATACCGCGCCCAGCTGGAACGGCTGTCTACGTTTCATTGTAACATCGAAAAATTTGAATTTCACCCAAGTGAAGTGAGCCTGTTTTATACGCCTTTTCACCCGGAAAACTATTTCTATGTCGATTCCGCTCTTAACGCCATTACTTTCGAAAAAAACCTGGTCGAACAAAAGGTATAAAAGCCAATAAAAAAAGCCATCCTGTATAATGGCAGGATGGCTTTTTTATTCCGTAAATATCTTACGGACAATCGGGCAGGGCTTTATGCGTCAGGTACAGGTAGTCAATCAGGTAGGTAATGTCAGCAATATCCGGTTCACCACCTGAAACGTTGACATCGGCCTCGTCGGGGCAACACAGTTCCGCATGGGAAAGATACAGGTAATCAATCAGCCGGGTAATGTCCGAAATATCGGGTATTTCTTCGGTCGAGCAATCAACGTTCCCGGTAAGGCCGATACAGCAACTCTCACAGGCGTCGCCGATATCGTCTTCGTCACCGTCCAGCTGGTCGGGGTTGTAAACGTAAATACAATTGTCACAACTGTCGCCGACACCGTCTTCGTCGGTATCCTCCTGTAACGGATTGGCTGTCGTTGTACAGTTGTCGCAACTGTCACCGAGACCATCGGTATCGGAATCGGCCTGGTTGGGATTAAAGGTCGCGGGGCAGTTGTCGGTCGGGCAGTCGTTCTCCGTGTAGCCGGGGTCGCCGTAACCATCGCCGTCGGCGTCGATGCAGACATATTCCGTGAAAGCCTCGGTTTGTTCAACCGCTGAGAATTTACTCCATTGACCTTCGGTGTCCTGAGCCCGGACCTTGTAATAAAAAATGCCCTCCGGGTGAGCCGTGAAATTATACGAGGTGTCGGTTATATCGGAGGCGATAATGTCTTCAATATTGTAAACGTTGACCGGGTGGATATCGTCAAAATAAATACCTTCCTCCGTAACGTAAGAGTCGGTAATATAGGTAAAGCGGATGGTTACTCGCTGTCCGGCGAAGGCCGACAGGTCAAATTTGGCTTCCTCCCAGCCGGCGGATATACCGGTAATGCCGTGACCACGGTTGGAACCGTTGGGATTGGCGGAAGTGGTGATATTGCCTTCAATGGGGAAATAGTTCAGACCGTCAACGGCGACATCGATATAAGCGTAATCCCAGTTGTTCTCGATATTGTAATAAGCCCAGAATCTGAGAGTGTCGCCGGGGCTGACGAGGTAATCGTTGCGCAATATCATATAACGGAAAAGGTCATCACCCTGGCCGGAGTAAAAACTGCTTCCTCCGGAGTGATATTTAGCCGTTGTAACCGTAAAGCCGTTATTGATGAAATTATCGAAATTGGTGGCGAAATCGGTTACCTGTTCGAAATCCTGCATCTCCACCAGTTCAAAATATACCGCCGGATTGAGGGTATCGTGCAATGACCAGGCGACCGAATAATCGTCGGCGTCAACCGACGGGTCGAGGTGCAGCTCCGGGGTGTTGGGGGATTTGAGGGAATAAATCCGGTCGGCGATATCGGCTATGAACAGGTTCGGTGCCAGGTTTTCCTGCACCAGTTGCGGGATGCGAAAAACCGGTGGCCAGAAGCCATCGGTCTCCCCGCCGACCTCGATAGTAAGAGCGAAGTTTTTATTCTTCAGGGTTTGTTCGCCGTAGCCCCAGTCATCGGTATCGCCGTTGGTCACATACAATATCCAGGCCGGACCGGGAGTATAGCCGTTATAAATTACCATACTGTCACCCATGGCAGCGAATAATTCTTCATCCGGAGTATATATTTGATCGTAACCCCAAGGCCAGAGAATCAGGTTTGAATAGGAATGAAAATGAACCGTTATAATAAAATCGCGGGAGATGATGAAATCCCGCATATTCGCGCTTTCCGGTTCTGAAAAGGATCCGGTCCCTCGATAAGTTTCGGAAGAAGGGGTCGGGGAGGAACCGTAATCGTCATACCCCCACTGGTAACCATAATTGCGGTTCAAATCCACCCCGTAGGTACCGTTGCCGTTATCCCGGCGGTTCTTGCGCCACATGCCGCCCCCGTCCGGCTCGATTACCTCGTTATGATAGTACCCGTCGGGATTGACCGGTATGACAAACCAGAGCTCCCGGTTATCGACCAGGTCCCGGATATCGCTCGAGAGGTCGTAATTCGTCAACAGGTAATCGATAAAATGAGTCAGGACCAGCGGGGTGATGACCTCGCGGGCATGAATCGCAGCGGTGTAGAGTACTTCCGGCTCGTCCTCGTCAATATTGGGATTGTCGGATATTTTGAAAGCCCAGATATCTCGGTTTTCAATCGTTTTTCCAATGCTCATCTTGAGGGACACCAGGTCCGGGCGGGCGAAGATTATCGAATCGATATAATTGTTGATTTCCGCCAGGGTCATATAACCGCCCATGTCCTTCGCTTCTTTGTCCAGCCGGGTTTGATAGTATGCTGTTATGTTTTCATGGACGGTTTCGGTGCGCAACCCCTGCGCCTTGATTTCGTCCAGTTCCAGCTTGTCGGTGATAATATCGATATAATTATCGCCCTGCCAGACCTCATCGAGATGTAAGCTCTTGATTTTGAGCCAGTCCTCTTTGCTGTCAATGAATATCCTGATCTGGGATTTCGGGATGGAAGCCGCAAAAACCAAACTCGCCAGAAGGACATTAATCATAATTAACCACAGTTGTCGCTTGATATATCTCATCGGAATCCTTTCGGTAAGACCTTATGTGGGAATAAAATATTATATAAT
>JAFGNW010000062.1 GCA_016926795.1 Candidatus Zixiibacteriota bacterium | reverse complement strand
TCCCGGGGTGCTGGCGATAAGTCTGGTAGCGGCGTCGCTCTGTTTTGTAGGCGTGACCATGATGGTCAGCGTGATAGGCAAAACCGAGGAAGCGGTCGGCGGCGCCGGCTGGGGTATTCTGCTGGTTATGGCCATGGTCGGCGGCGGTATGCTGCCGCTTATGTTCATGCCCAACTGGCTGCGCACCATCAGCCACATAAGCCCGGTCAAATGGGGCATCCTTTCTATCGAAGGCGGTATCTGGCGCGATTTCTCTTATTCGGAAATTCTCTTGCCGGTCGTGATTCTGCTGGGTATAGGTACGCTCTGTTTCACGGTCGGGGTGACCCTGCTGACCCGCGCCGATAAGTGATTTCTTAATCATTGACAGAAATATTTATTACCTGTATTCTTGGTGTAGGTCTGCGGGAGATTGAATTTCAGGAGGGTTGAAAATGTCTGATAAGATTTTTTACGCAGGAAAAGAGATTTTATTTATTGCCTCGTTTGTTTTACTTTTCCGGTCGATGTACCTTCGTAAACCGGACCATCCCTGGATTGTCGGTAAACTCTCTTTCCGGGAAGGTATAAAGTTCTGGAAATTTAAGGAATACTGGAAACCTCGGGGATACGCCTATTATGTTATCTCACTGATGGGTATAACGGTCAGTACTTTATGGAGTTTGTTCCGTTTGTTGAGTTAGTTATATCGATTTGAGACTTATACTTACCAATACCGGCAGATTACAGGCCGATTTTTGCCTGTTAAAAATGGACATCCCGGTTATATTTATTAATAATCGATACTGATTTCATACCTATCCATGTCAGTATGCCGACCTGAATTTCTTTTTTCTCGCCGGTTATCTTGAAACGGTTGATAACGAGCGAAAAGAGATGTTTACCATGATTCACGGTTCTTTTTCCTTGAGTAGTAATTCCCGGAAATTGTTTTTTTTGACAATCCTGGCGCTGTGCTTTGTTTCCGTCACAGAATTCGGGCAGATGACGGCCGACGATATTGAGCGTCTCCGGCAGCGGGGTCTGAACGAGGGCTGGACTTTCACAGTGGCGGGGAACCGGATATTTCCGATATAACCCACCTGATTGCCCATCTTTACCTTGACCACCGCCCGCTGGACTGTTCATAATTTGCGCAGTTTGTTGATTTATTGTCTGAACGCCCCTTCTAAGCCGAAGGGGCATCTTTTCTTATGGACAATTCGGAATTTTTTATTATATTATTTATGTAAGCGGGCGATAGAAATACAACTGTTCTGAAATCCTCACCCGTGCCGAACAGTATATAAGACGTACTCTCACCCCCGTAACAAATTCTGTCGCCCTTGATTTGAAAGGATGGTACCGTGGTCTCGCTGTCGGCTTTTTTGCAAATATTTTTTATCCGCAGGTTCTTGCTGCCTGCTGTCGTAATTTTTATTCTCATATTACCCGTGATAAGTATGGCGCAAATGACCTCTGTTGATATAAACGCTCTTAAAGAACAGGGCGTAAAGGAAGGCTGGACTTTCTCGATCGGGGAAAACAGTGCGACAGCTTGTGCCCGCGAAAATTTAAGCGGCCTGACGGTGCCTGATGACTGGAGTTCGACCGCCTGCTTCGTGACTTTCCCGGACAAACTCGATTTGCCGGTAACTTTCGACTGGCGGGAACTGAACGGTTGTACGTCGATTAAAGACCAGGGTGGTTGCGGCAGTTGCTGGGCTTTCGCCACGCTGGGGGTGCTGGAAAGCAATATCAAAATCATCGACGGCTGGTCGGTCAACCTTTCGGAACAATGGCTTCTCAGTTGCAACCGTAGCGGCTATAATTGCACCGGCGGCTGGTTCGCCCATGATTACCTGCTCTGGCAGACCGACTCCTGCGGCGAAACCGGCGCTGTGCTGGAATATGATTTTCCTTATGCTGCTTATCGGCTTCCCTGCGGCTGCCCCCACGAGCACCATTACTTTATCGACGATTGGGCTTATATCGGCGGCAGCAGTTCCGTACCGTCGGTGGATGCCATGAAACAGGCCATAATGAATTACGGCCCCATTTCGGTGGCCGTACGCACCAGCCCGGCCATGTACGCCTATAACGGCGGGATATTCAATTATAACGATCCCAACGAGGTGGACCACGGCGTGATACTGGTCGGTTGGGATGACAACCAGGGAACCGCCGGCGTCTGGTTCATGCGTAATTCCTGGGGTGAGGATTGGGGCGAAGACGGCTATATGCGTATCGAATACGGCTGCTCGAGTATCGGGTTCGGGGCCTGTTTTATCGAGTACAGCGGTATCAGGGCTCTGGCGTTCAGTTGCCCTAACGGTGTTGTCGAGACGGTCTATCCCGAGGAATCAACCCTGGTGGAAATGACGGTCGCGGGCCGGTTCGCCGGCGTCCCCGTTCCCGGTTCGGGTCTGGTTCACTGGTCGGTTAACGGTGGCGATTACAGCGTTCAGCCGATGATGGAAATCGAGGACAACCGCTACCGGGCCAACCTGCCGCCGTTGGGTTGTGACAGCAATCTTAACGTTTATTTCAGCGCCGAGGAGGCGGACACCGTTAGATATTATTTCCCCGACACCGTCCAGGTGATTGTGCCCCGAACGGCCTCCGACGTATATACGGTATTCGAGGACGATTTCGAGGATGAAAAGGGCTGGTCCGTAAGCGGCACCATGACCTCGGGTCAATGGATGCGCGGCGCGCCCGCAGTCGGCGACAATCCCCTGTCGCCGGATTCGGATTTCGACGGTTCGGGACAGTGTTTTGTGACCGGACTGACACCGGGGATCGATGTCGACAGCGGGGTGGCGGTACTCATCTCGCCAACCTTTAACTTGGATGGGCTGGAAGCCAGAATTACCTATGCTCGCTGGTTCACCGGCGAGTTCGACGGCCTGCCCGGTGATTTTATGCGGGTCTATATATCGAACGACGACGGCGGCAGCTGGTACCCGGTGGAGGAGCTCGGCCCGGGCGATTACCGGTCTTATGGCGGCTGGTATGAATTCAGCTTTTATCCCGATGATATCGTTGTTCCCTCTGAGTTCATGAAACTGCGTTTCGAGGTCTCCGACCTCGGGGAAAATTCCCTCGTCGAGGCGGCCCTTGACGCTGTCCGGGTACGTTACTTTGACTGTGTGATTTTTACCTGCGGCGATGTCAACAACGACCAGATCGGTCCCGATATCTCAGATATAACTTACCTTATTAAGTATCTTTATCTGCACGGTTCGGAACCGTCGATTATGAAAGCGAGCGATGTCAATGCCTCGGGCGGCGAACCAGATATCTCGGATATTGCGGCGCTGATAGCGCACCTTTATATCGACCATCGGGAATTAACCTGCCCCCGGTAATAAGGCCAGTATGGAAAAGTGATAATTCTGCTTTCTGTTAAATCAAATTTTAGGTTTTTTATATCAATTTTCCACTGTAAGATATGACTTTTAAGAGAAACTACATATTTAGAACTTTTTTTAATCTAAATAAATAACAGGAGAGTGTATGATGATGGGTGTCAGCAGATTTGTAAGAAGTGCTTATCTGATAATAATCCTTGTCATGTCAGCGGGGTTATCTGTTGCAGCCGAACAGCTAACGGTTGAATATACTTTTAATCAGCCTCGCCTTGAACGGGTTACGATTGAAAATACGGTATATGACCGTCTGGTCATGAACGGCGCCCCCAATTTCGGCTATATCGGCCAGCCGGCCCTGCCGGCCCGGGGAACGCAGATTCTGCTTCCGACGGGCGCTGTAGTCACGGGAGTGGAAATCCTGACCGGAGAGAAAATAGCACTCGGCGACGGCTATCTGATTGAACCGGTTGGGGAACCTTTCAAGCTGTCGGCGGCGCCGGAGGAAGTCAAATTGCCAACCCCCGACCCGGTGCTTTACGCCTCGAACGAACCTTTTCCATCGACAAGAATGGTATCTGTCGGAAGCCAGAATTATCGCGGTTACCGGGTGCTGGTTCTCCGGCTGCGGCCGGTGGAATATATTCCGGCTTCCGGTGAACTGGGCTATTATCCCAAAATTACCGTGGTGGTCACAACCGAAGACGCCGGGCAATTCAGTCCTCTCTTCCGCGGGGCGGCGAGCGATTATGTCGAAATGGAGAAAAGAGTGGACAATCCGGAACTCCTGACCGCTTACCCGGCCGCCAAAAGCGCTGCGGCCAATTATGATTTGCTGATAATTACGCATTCCAGCCTGGTTTCCGTTTTTCAGGAGCTAAAGGATTATCACGACACGACCGGTTTTTTAACCGAAATTCACACTCTGACCGATATCGGCGGTTCCGACCCGGATGTTATCCGGGATTATATACGTAACGAATATATCAATAACGGTATCCGGTATGTCCTTATCGGCGGCGGTGACCGGTTGATTCCGGCCAAGGACCTTTATGTCCGCTCCTGGGAGGGAGAAACGGCGTATGAGGAATTCGAAATGCCGGCGGATTGTTATTTCGGGTGTCTCGATGGAACCTTCAACTATGACGGTGACTCTTATTGGGGCGAACCTACCGACGGCGAAGATGGAGGCGACGTTGACCTGTTCGCTGAAGTTTTTGTCGGACGGGCGGCGGTTATGAACGATGTTGAGGCCCAGCGCTTTGTCAATAAAACTATCGAATATCTCGAAAGCCAGGACCCGTACCTTGAAAAAGTCACCCTGGTCGGAGAACAACTCGAGTTCACGGGTTTCGGTGAGTACGGCGGTTATTCCCTGGATGAATTGGTCGATGGTTCCGATGCTCACGGTTACAACACCGTAGGTTTTCCGACGACGGTTTACGACATCGATAAATTGTACGATTTGACCTGGCCGACGAACAACTGGCCGCAGTCCGAAATAGCCAACCGGATAAATAACGGCCGGCATATCGTAAATCATTACGGTCATTGTAATTTCTTCTGGGCTATGAAAATCGACAAAACCCAGATTCCCGTCTTGTTCAGTAACGATGATGTTTGTTTTATCTATTCCCAGGGCTGTATGGCCGGTCAATTCGACGGTTATAACGTCGGCGGCCCCTATGAAGAATATTATTGCTGGGCGGAATGCATGAATGTCCTGATGGACTGTGGCGCTTTTGCCGAGATAATGAACGCCCGCTACGGCTGGGGCGACTGGCATACCGATGGCCCCTCGCAGCGTTTCAACCGCGAGTTCTGGGATGCCGTCTATAATCCCGGCGAAAACAAACCACAACTGGGACGGGCTAACCAGGATTCCAAAGAAGACAATGTTTACCGTATCGACGAGTCCTGCATGCGCTGGTGTTTTTACGAACTGAACCTTTTCGGCGACCCGACGGTGGCGGTTAAATCCCGGGGCAGCCTGACCTTCTCATTCCCCGAAGGTGTTCCGGAACAGGTCGGTCCCAACGACACGGCGACGGTTGAAATGACGGTCGCGGGCATTTGCGGTGGTGACCCTCTCTCCGGTAGCGGTCAGCTGCATTATAGTCTCAACGGTGGTGAAGTCCAGACGGTTGTGATGACCGAAACCTCGGGCAACAATTATGAAGCCGACCTGCCCAACGTCTCCTGTGAAGATGTGTTGGAGTTTTATTTCAGCGCCGAGGAAGCCGCAGCCGGGCGGATTTATTATCCCGAATCCCCGTTCAATCTTTTTGCCGTGACCGAAGTCGATACGCTTTTCGAGGATGATTTCGAGACCGATAAGGGCTGGACGGTTTCGGGCGGACTGTGGGCGCGGGGTATTCCCACCGGCCAGGGCGGCACCGATCACCGGTATGATGCCCCCGACCCCACCAGTGGCTGCGCCGGCCCGAATGTGTTCGGTTATAATCTGAACGGCGATTATGAAAATTACCTGTCGGAAATGCACCTGACCAGTCCGCCTATTGACTGCAGCGAAATGGCCCGGGTGCACCTGCAGTTCTCGCGCTGGCTGGGGGTCGAAGCCCCGGTTTATGACCATGCCTACGTTCGAGTCAGTAACAACGGTTCCAACTGGACAACGGTGTGGGAAAATTACGCCTGCATTGCCGATATAGAATGGTTTCCGATGGACTTGGATATATCCGCGGTCGCCGACAGCCAGGCCACGGTGTATCTGCGCTGGACGATGGGGACAGCGGATGCGACTTACCAGCTGTGCGGCTGGAATATCGATGATGTCAGGATAACGGCCTACCCGTGTATCCCGTATATCTGCGGCGATATTAACTGCTCCGATTCCGAACCGGATATCGCCGATATCACCCGCCTGATTGACTTTCTCTATATCTCTCACAACCCGTTGTGCGCTCCACCGGCGGCTGATGTGAACGGTTCCGGCGGCGACCCCGATATTTCGGATATTACCCATCTGATCAATCACCTGTATATCGACCATCGGGATTTACAGTGCCCGTGATTAGAATGAAATGGTGTGAAAAAGCCGCTGCGGAAAAACAGCGGCTTTTTTTTCGTAAAAATAATTGATTTGAGATGGCTAATCAGTTTGCTTCTTCTGTATGACTTTAATATATTCCGTTAAAGGGAATCTTTTATTTCGTTAATGAGTTTTAATGTAATCCCTTATCGGTAATTATTCCTAACGATTCAAATATGAATCTTAACCGGGGAAAATGAGGATTTTATATGACCGATACCGACGGCGAACGGGTACTGAAGCAATTACTCGAGGGCAATCGCCGCTTTGTAGAAGGTGAATTGCGTCACCCGCATCAATCGGAACAACGCCGCCTCGAAATTACCGCCGGCCAGAAACCGGTCGCGGTGGTGGTCGGCTGCAGTGATTCGCGCGTCCCGCCGGAAATCATCTTCGACACCGGCCTGGGGGATTTGTTCACCGTTCGCGTCGCGGGTAATATTATCGGCCCGGTCGTGATGGGTAGTATCGAGTACGCCGTCGAACGCGTCGGCGTGCCGCTGGTGATGGTCCTCGGCCACTCCCGTTGCGGAGCGGTCACGGCCACCGTCGAAGGCGGCGAGCCGGTCGGGCAAATCGGCGGTCTGGCCGAGAAGATACAACCGGCGGTGGCGGAAGTCGAGGGACAGCCCGGCAACGTCGTGGATAACGCCGCCAAAGTGAATGTCAAACACGTGGTCGAGGAACTTAAAAACTCCGACCCGATTATAGCGGAATATTATAAAAGAGGCGACGTAAAGGTTGTCGGGGCTTTCTATGACCTGGAATCCGGGCGGGTGGAAGTTATCTGTTAACTCCTGATTGAAGGATGATGATGAAAACTGACGGTAATACAAACATGCTCTGGCGGGGCAAACACCTTATGGTTAATATCCTTTTTACCCGGGCCGGACTGGCCCAGCAAATCTGGGTGGAAAACGACTCCGGCGCGCTCCTGTTCGACACCGGCGACGGAACGCTGCGGGATGTTATTGACAGCGGCCTTGATATGCGGAGATTAAGGGAGCTTTTTTACACCCACGGCCATTTCGACCATATGGGCGGCTTGCATTCGCTTTTGGGCTTTTTACGTATGGTCGGCCGCCGGGAAACCCTGCCGGTCAACGCCCCCGAGGGCTGCACCGAGGTGTTTTCGGCGGTGGTCAATTTCAAACGCTGTTATCCCGAATCGGTTCCCTTTAAAATCCCCTGCCGTGAACTGCAGGACCGTGAGAAAATTGAAACGGCCGGTATGATAGTCGAGGCTCGGGCGGTGATACACTGCGGCAGCGTGGAGGACGGTATTATCCAGGACCGGGTTCCGGCGATGGGGTACCGGATATCGTGCCGGGGCGAGACGGTGGCGATTACCGGTGATACCGGCCTGTGTGATTCGCTCCGGGAACTGGTCAAAGGCGTTGACCTGGCTGTCATCGAAGCCACCGCCGGGAAGAAAACCGATTTAAGCCCGGCGATGCTCGAGAAAGTGCACCTGGCCGAGGATGTCGCCGCCGAACTCGGTCGCACCGCTAAAGAATACATTCTGGTGCATAAAGGGAAACGATGATTTTTTTCGTTACAACATAGAACCCACGGAGGCTGTATGGGTAAAAGATTTCTTTTTCCGGAGTTAATATTTGCTGCGTTACTTTTCTCTGCCTGCGAAAAACAACCGACCACGACGGCGTTCGAGGATACTTACGGTGTCTGGGCCGATGATAGCTGTGAGATGGTCCGTACCTCGCGATTCTGCATCCTCTACGAACGTGCGGGCGAGAACCTGATAGCGACCTTAACGACCATTTCTCATATCGGCGATACTGTCATTTTCGACGACCGCGGGGCGATTGTGTTCGATTCAACACAAAAGAAAATCATCATCAAATCCAAAGATTTATTGAGGGGCGAGGAGCTACTGGTGGATAACGACTCCGCCGGAATAATCGCGTTATCCAACACGGTGTGCCTGCTTGAAAAAAAGCCGGACCGGCTGTTATTGACGGTTGATAATCTGGCGGTCGAAGAATACCTGCCCGGCGAAAACAAGTTGCGCCTTTTTAGAGCTGATGGAACCCGGCGCGAACTGACCCTGGTGGAGAAACTGGATGTATGCCGGCCTTATGATATGCCCGAAACCACGGCTGACAGTATCGGTATCTGCCTGCAACTGTGGGAACTCGGCAGTAAGGCTGTCAGGCATCCTGAAGGATATGTCACCGGGGTGGAGATCAATACCAACCGACACTCTTATATTTTTTACTTTGCTAATATGGTTTATTGCCGGGCGGCCCGTATCAGGAGCGACAACAACGGTACGGTGTTTGCGCAGAATATCCGCATGATGTTCAAACCCGACGAATTCACGGCCTCAATGCCGCCAGACAACCTGGCTGAAACACGACAGGAGGTTATCATCGTCGATTCCCTCTTCGACCCCAAAGTCTGTATTTTCGCCGAGGATGGAATCTACTGGTCGCTGAAAGCGTTCGATGATAGTGTGATTACCATAAACGGTTGTGGTCAGGATTATGTGAAGAAACGGAAAAGCCGCGAGGACCCGGATTTGCTGGAATGGTTCGAGTATCAACCCTATTGAAAACGGATAACAGAGAAAACGGGGGCTGAGTCTGACTGTCGAAGGAAGTCGACCTGCTGTGCATAAACTTGTAAGTACGATATTTTTCGGAAAAAAAACTTGCCACCGCTGAACTTTCTTCGTAGGTATTATGTTTATGAGATGATATAACCGTCCATAAGAAGTTTCTTATTGTCTTTTTTAGTCGGTCGGGAGCTTCGAGTACCCGACCGTATTTTTTTGCGGTAATTTCGGTTGGATAACAGATAATTGTGTAATATAAGGAGGTATTCATGAGCCAGGCCAAAGACGGCAGCAAGGTGAAAGTGCATTATACCGGTAAACTCGATGACGGGACGGTCTTCGACAGTTCCAAGGACCGCGACCCGTTCGAGTTCACTATCGGCACCGGTTCGGTTATTCCCGGGTTTGAAAAAGGGGTGGTCGGTATGGCGACCGGTGACACCAAGACCATTACCATCCCCCCCGATGAGGCTTACGGTCATAAACGCGATGAGTTGATAGCCGATGTGAAAAAAAGCCATTTTCCCCCGGATATCACGCCCTCCGTGGGTCAACAGTTACAGATGCAGCAGCCCGATGGACGACCGCTCAATGTCGTGGTCACTAAAATCGAGGGCGAGGATGTTACGCTTGATGCCAATCATCCTCTGGCTGGTAAAACCCTGACCTTTGATATTGAATTAGTTGATGTGGCCTAATAACTTAAGTTGATATTACCAAATATCCGGCGGGATTCCCCCCGGAATTATAAATGAAAACCCGGAATTATCGCCGGGTTTTTTTTGGATTTATAGTCTTGCGAAACAAGACCTTTTTATTATTATTTACCCGACCCAATCGAGCACGACATCAGTTTTATCGGCGAATTAAAGTTATTTACCGACCGGCCTTCTATTAAGGTCGAACGGATAACTTGTCTCAATTCATCGATGGTTCGAACACAAAAGTAAATCCCGCTCAATTACGAGGGGGGCAATTATTCAAATAATATAATAAGGGAGGTATACCATGAGTATCCGTGTGGCAACGGCCAACGTCGAAAATCTTTTTGCCCGTTACCGATTCCGGTCAAATTTCGAAAACGTCGGCTGGGATAACCCCAAGGCCTCCGTCCACTGTCCGTTGTGTATGGAATTCAACCTGGTCTGAGGAGGTTATTAATGAAGCTGGTGATTATTTCCGATACCCATTTCGGCGATGAAACCGGTACCCTGGTTGATATTGTTGACGGCCAATATCAGCGCTCCTCGAAATATGAAAAATTCATCAAAGCGGCCGGATCGGATAACGATTTTTTGGTACTTTCTGGTGATATTCTGGATTTTTCCATCAAAAATTACGCTGCTGTCTACAATGAAGCCCGCGCCTTTTTTCAATTCGTTCAACAGGATAAAATCGCCCGGGCCGTAATTTATGTGCCCGGCAACCATGATTTCAGTATGTGGAACACGGTCGAATACCAGATACGCATCATCTATCCTATAAGCAAGGGCTGCCCGGCCCGAGATTTCCGCTGGTCCGCTCCCGGTCTTATCGACGACCGCACCGTAAAAGGGGACAGACGCGGTTTTTACCTGCCCACTGTCGTCAAGGGTGCGATTGACCCCGAGGCTGAGCCACACGTGAAAATGTTTCTCAACAGCTTGACCAAAAACGAGGACGGTTCCGGCGAGGAAACCCGTTTTTATTTCGCCTATCCCAATCTCTATATCGTTACCGATAAAGAATCCGTTCTGGTCACTCACGGTCACTACCTGGAACCCTACTGGACCCTGTCCGGGGAATGGGTGATGAAAATAGCTCAGGAAGATTTGAAAATCGGCGACGCCTTCGACCTCTGGGAACTGGTGGCGGTCAACCAGCCCCTCTGCCAGCTGGCCTGTACCGGTATCGGTCAGGCTGGACCCCTGACCGCCCTGGTGCAGAAAACTCAGTTGCAAATCAAGAGCGGGGAGTTAAAGGATATCAAAAAATACCTTAATCGCCTCGATAACGAAATCGACCGCCGGCTGGATTACAAATTTCTCGACCCGCGCGAGTGGCTATCCGATACCTGCCTGAATAATTTGAAGAAACAAGCGATTGAACTTTTGGGCAATTACAAGGACACCCGCTACAGCGAGGAATTCATTCACAAAAAGGAGGTCCTGAACCGCTTCCGTGATTTCTATGACGCCAGCCGGGTGGAAATCGCCACCCTCAACGAATCTTACGGTCTGGATATTCCCGAGCCGCGCAAAATCATTTTCGGTCACACCCACTGTCCGATTTCCTGGGGTTCGCCGCAGGCTCTGAAAGCCAAAGTATCCGGCGGCGGATACGTTACCCTGTACAACACCGGCGGCTGGCTGATGCGTAAAACCGAGGCGGGCGCGGAGTTCTGCGGCGCGGAGGTGTTCACCTACGATTCAAAAGGAGGCTTTAAATCAATAACGATTAATTGACATGATTTTACTTGCCGCTGCTGCTTATTATTTGTTAATATGTTTCCCTGGAGAAACATACATATGCAACGGCCGCCGATTTTAAAAACCGAACGATTGAACCTTCGCCCCTTCAAGCTGGACGACGCCCCCGTAGTGGCTATCCTGGCCGGGGAGAGGGAAATAGCTTTCAACACGCTGCACATCCCCCACCCGTACGAGGTCGGGATGGCCGAGAACTGGATCGGCACCCACCGGGAACTATACCAAAAAGGAGAACAGCTGGTTTTTGCGATAGAGCGTAAAAGCGACCGCAAGCTGCTCGGGGCGGTCGGTTTGGCTCTTAATCAGAAAAACAGCCGAGCCGAACTCGGTTACTGGGTCGGCAAGCCCTACTGGGGGCAGGGTTACTGCACCGAGGCGGTGGAAGAAGTGTTGCGTTATGGTTTCGAGGAACTGGAACTTAACCGCATCCATGCATCGCATTTCAGCCGCAATGTCGCATCGGCGAAAGTCATGGAAAAAATCGGCATGAAGTACGAGGGTTGCCTGCGAAATCATGTTTACAAGTGGGGTGAGTACCTCGACCTTGTCTATCGCGCCGTCCTTAAAAGCGAATATGAAGCCGCTCACAAATAAAGGCTCAATACACAAAATAATAAAGGACCGGTTTAATAAAACCGGCCCTTTTATATATAAAAGAAGGGACTGAAAGAGAAGTCTATTTCAACAGCACCATTTTCCGGCACTGGTTGACGTCGTTGTATTCAATCCGGTAGAAATACACGCCACTGGCGACGGGATTGCCGTTGTCGTCCTTGCTGTCCCAGTCAACGACATAAGTGCCGGCCGCCATCTCCCGGTCAACCAGGTTGCGGACGTTCTGACCCAGGACGTTGAAAACCTCGAGAAGGACTAATCCCGGTTCCGGAAGGGAAAAAGTAATGCTGGTGACGGGATTGAAGGGATTGGGATAGTTCTGTTCGAGGATGAACGATTTCGGTAACAGTTCGGATATTTCGTTATCGATGTAATTCCGGGTGCCGATAATGAGCCGGGCGGTTTGAATCGGGTCATTCAATTTTATCTCGGTCCGTTCTGTAAGTTCGAATCTGGTGTCATTATCGAAAATCAGTACGGCTTCCATATTGTTTGGCAACTGGTCGAGGTCGTCAACCGTCAGTACCCGGTCGGTAGCCTTGGCGAAATTCAACTTCCATTCGGCGCCGTTTTCAAAAGCCGGCCGGTAGTCGCAACGGTACAGGCCCTTCTGCTCGGGCACACTGAACGCCAGGTAAGCTCCACCGGGGGGTGGCGGCGGCTCGGCAAAGTCGTAATTGTCATAACCGGTTTTGGCCTTCTCCTTCACCCCGACATAATTGTCTGCGTCCTTGTAGCCTGCGGTGACCAGCTGAAAATTGATCTGCCAATTGTCGGTGCTGACCGGCTCAAATATTTTCCCGGCTGAGGCGAGGGGCGGCATATATTGAAAAAAGTGGAAAAGTATTTTTACATTATTCTTTTTGATATTGACGAAAAAACCCTCCCAGGCGGGAAGTGAGTCCCTGTGCTTGTAAGTTTTGTCGGTATAGTCGTAATAATAAGCGAAATCGTCCAGGATTTCGGCCGGGTGGCCGGCTACCACCGTGCCGTCGTCATCAAAGAGAACGCTGTTCCAGTCGATAGGGAAGGCGAAGGGGTTGGCCAGCTGGTTCCAACCGGAATCGAGAGCCAGTTCGTAATAACTGGCATGAAATAGCAAACGATTCGGCGTCACCGAATAACCATCGGTCCCGAAGCGCTTGCCATGACGCACGGCCAGCCAGTAGCCGATGCCGGGCTGATGCTCAGCGATATTCGGGAGGGGGTCGTTTGTCAAGTATTCGTGCAAGGCTAACGAATCGCCATCGTAATCATATTCATACCGTCCCAGACGCCACTGGGTATTATCGATAGCCCCCAGGTCATCGCCGAAAATATACCTTACGCTCCGGCTGCCCTGGTGATTGATGGGTATGCCGACAATCTTGTATTGGGCTTCGGGCAAGGCGGTCGGACACTGCCCCTGGGCGTTGGTCATTTCACAGATGAAGGTATAACCCGCCCCGCTGTTGTTTATTGTTCGGGTGACGCCGGAACCGGCATCGTTGATTGCGAAGTAGTAATCCAGCCCCCTCGGTGTCAGCAATGAGGTGGGGACGGTATATGTCAGGGTGTTGCCCGTGCCGGCCGTCATGGTAGCCGAATCGGGAAATACGCCGCCGCGCAGGCGGTAATAAAACTTGCCGGTGACGGCTCCTTCGGCATTGCCGTATTCCACTGTCAGGGTGATAGGCGCAATAGGGACCGTGTCAACCGCCTCCCCGATGTAGGAGGCGGAGAAAACATCGGCCTGCTGTACGGCCGCCGCGAAACCGCCGTTCAGGATATAGCTGGACGAGGTTGAGACGCCCATCGGTCCGAACCCGAACGTGCCGGTTACTATGTAATTGGTGTTGCCGCTGACTCCGCCGCCGCCGACCAGACCGCTGTTGGTCATCTGGTAATCGGCATTGCCGGACTGCCCCGCCGCGAAAGGCGCCATCAGGACTGCGCACAGCAACATCATCAAGGGTATAATAAGAGATTTATATCTTTTCATATTCTCTCTCCCGTTCTGTGCTTACTGTTCCTGATTATCCTGCAACTGTCTCATTTTGGCTTCCATCAATTCGCGTTCGGCTTTTTCGGCTTCAGCCTGCGCCCGGGCGGCTTTCAGCTCCAGCTCCAGCAGGTCAACTTTGTAGACTGTCTCGGTGGTTAATACCGGTGAATCGGGTTGAGGAACAATATTGACCGCTTCGGCCTTTTCAAAATTAGCGGCTTCCGAACCCGATACCAGCGCGGTAGAAGAACCGTAAAGCGTGGGTATATAAATGAGGTCCAGCTTGGGATAATATATGGTGGCGTTGCCATCGGAATAAGCACCCCTGTTAGCGAGGAAATAATATTTATATGTCCCAGCCGAGGCGACGGTGAACAGGTTTTCAGGATTTAAGACGCCCCAGCGGACAGCTGATGCTGACAGAGATTCATTATTACTCCCGAAAGCAACGTGAACTGTAGTCATACTGGTCGTAGAATTTATGCAGGCCACAATAACACCTATACTGGTTCCTAAAACGGCACCATAGCCGGTACCAATCGCCAGTACATAACCGGCAGCGGGAACGGTTATGGAAGCACTGTCTACAATAGT
The DNA here is from genome assembly GCA_016926795.1 of Candidatus Zixiibacteriota bacterium. Lineage (GTDB taxonomy): Bacteria > Zixibacteria > MSB-5A5 > GN15 > FEB-12 > JAFGNW01. The sequence continues at coordinate 33,881 of JAFGNW010000062.1, read as the reverse complement.
GGTACCAGATGTTGAAATACTCACAGAACCACTGACTGAGGTGCGGCAAATTCCCGGTTCGTCCAGTATATCATACTGTGTTAAGCTGGAATTTTCAATCTTTGTCCCGGTGATGGTGCTGTTGGCGATATCATTACCGGTTATGGTATAGTTGACTATTTTGTTCGAGCTGACCGAGTTGTCTGCGAGTTTGGTTTCGGTTATGGAACCATTGCTCACATTGGCCGTAAACGCGTAAGGCACCGAGGTTATCAGCTGCCGCGGTTTCAGTTCTACACCGCCGATTCTGATTTCCAGCCAGAGCTTGTCGCCGTCGAAATCAACGGCGCTTAACGGTCCCAGTTCGACGGTGAAGACACCGTTGTTGTCGGGGTTAACCGTTCTGATAAAGCTGTCTATATAGACACCGGCGAGTTCCGTAGTGTAAATATAAAAAGTAGCGCTGGTGGAACTGGTGATGGGGTCGCCGCTGAGGCTGTCGGTCAAACGACCCTGGTAGAGCATGGTGTTGGGCGCCTGCGCGGCGGCGCTGAAAGTGATGGCCAGAACAAAGGCCACCGTTGAAATAATGCCTTTAACAATCTTCTTATCCATTCCTTGACTCCTTTTATCAAATTTTCAAATTTTTGTTTTCTCTACTTTTTTGACGGGGGCGGGGGCGGAAAATCGTCAATGGGCGCATCCGGGGTTTTGGTTTCGTCGTCACCGCCACCGGCCAGAAGCACCGCGGCGCCTACGACCACGCCCACACCCAGTCCGATCGCCCACCATTGCTTGTACCAGGCTTTACCGCCGCCTTCAGCCGCGGTCGCAGTGGTCGGCTGAACCACGGCCGGTTCCGGTGCCGCTTCTTCTTCGGCCGGTACTACCGCCGCTTCCGGTTCTTCCGCTTCCTCATCCACCAGCTCCTGGGCTTTTTTCATCAAATCGATGAATTCGGTGGAACTGATATCCAGTTCCCCGGCCCATTCCCGGTAAGAACGGAATGCTTCCTTGAACTGATTGAGCACCCGGTCGCGTTTCTCGTTGTGGTTCTTAACCATGGCATAGTAAACCGCCGCAAGGAGGACGTGCGCGCTGGCTTTGTCTTCGATGGAAACGTTGTCCAGCATGAGAAAATCCTGTATTTCGTTTTCGGCGCATTGGTAATTGAGGGATTTGAAACTGATCCGGGCGCTTTCCAAAGAGGGCTTGTTCTTATCATAAGCACAATCCCCGCTTTGGGCCAGGGCCGATCCCGGTAGAATCAGCAGGTTACTTAAAGCAACCAGCAACGCTACCGCAATGACCCTAAAGGCAATACCGTTTTTCTTCATACAACCTCCTGTAATTTTTTATATTACTTTATTCTTGTGTCCAGAATATTACCAACGGTACCTGTTCCTGGCCGTCGGAAAATATCTCGATTATGCCCCGGTTGCTTCTTAATACACTGCGTGGGCCGCCCCCGTAAGGGAACGTTACGCAGGAGTCGATAACCGGACGGAAACTCCTCTGGTCGCCCAGGGGAATGATATTGGTTACTATTTCCCATTCCCCGGGCAGCTTTTTGAAATCCAGCACGGGAAAACTCATTATCGTCTTTTTCACGCCGTTTAAGGTCAATTCCAGAATGTGCTGGTCGGAGGGGGGAATAAGGGCCAGCTGAAAATTGATTTCGGAAATATCGGCGTACTCCCGCGCCAGGTCGATTTTAACGTTATCCGATTCCCCGGCAACCCGCACCGTACTGCGATAGATAGGATAATCGGGGCTTATTACTATCAGTTCGTGCCGGCCGGGTTCGATTTCCACCGGTTGACCCAACCTTATGTTTTTACCGTCCAGCTTGACTGTGGCGTTCTCGGCGGGGGTGACCTGCACCAGATAACGCGTTGTCGGCGGCGGGGCGGGCTCTGTTTCCTCCGGTTTCGGTGTCACCGTCGCCGGAGCGGCGGTATCTTCTTTTGGCTTGACCTCGGGCTTTGATTCGGGCGGTTTGGTTTCCGGCTTTTTGACCGGCTCGGTGTCCTTTGGCGGGACCGCCGGGGGCTTGTTCTCAACTTCAGCTTCACGGATCGTATCCGGGCGGGTTTCTTCGGTCAGCCTGGAGTCTCGCTCCGGCTCGACCAGCGCTTTCTGGTCGGCCGTCTCGACCGGGAAGAGGTCGGTCCATAAATTTTTAACGGTGCCCCAATTAAAATACACCGCCGCGGCCAGGGCAATGACGACGAAAGCGGCCGCCAGACTGACCGGGAAAGCGCGGGGATGGTGATAAGTCTGCTCGAGCTGTTTGAACTCGTCGGCCAGTTCCCGGGCCGTTTTGTAACGTTTTTTGGGACTGGGGTGGGTGGCCTTTTTCAAAATTCGTCTCAGCTGCGGAGAGAGGATGCGGCTGGATTTACCCCCCCATTCATCGATGTTGGGACTGACCGGGTTGCGGTAGGGCATGTCGTTGGTGGCGAAATTGAACAGGGTGATGCCGGTTTCGTAAATATCGCTGAGAAACGGATTGTAGTCTTTTTCTCCGGTTTGCCGTTCCGGGGCGGCGAACATCGGCGTCAACGCCTGGTATGCGGTCTTGGTGGCGTCGGTGCCCATTTCCTTGGCGATGCCGAAATCAATCAGGAAAACGTTGTCGTTGCGGTCGATAAGTATATTGCTCGGCTTGATATCGCGGTGGGCGATCTTTTTTTCATGGGCGTAAGCGATGGCGCCGGTCATGGCCCGGGCGACTTTCAGAAACAGTTCCTCTCTCAGGGCGCCCGATTCTTTCAATATGACGCCGCCGTCCTGACCGTCGATATAAGCCACCACCACCGCCCCTTCCTCGGGTAGAAAATCGATAATCCGGCTGATATTGGGATGGTCCAGCAAACAGAGAATCTTGGCTTCCTTGGCGAACTTATCCCGGGACTGTACCCGCTTGAAAAACTTTATGACCAGTTTCTGTTCGGGTAAATTAACGTTGTAACCCTCGTACACCTCTCCGAATCCGCCGCCGCCGATATAGGCACGGATTTTGTATTTGCCGCCGATGACCCAGTCCATGATGCCCAGCGGGTCGAGGGGGCGGTTGCCGAGGGGATCCCCGAACGGAGTGGTTTCGTTATTCTCATCCGACATGATATATCCAACTGCGTTTGACGGGCATGATACCCGATACCATCACCCTTTAAAAAAAACTAAATGACATAGTATGTTATGCCGTTTTCCATTGAACGTTACAATTAAAGGTATCGCAAATATTTATAGCAAGTTTTTTTTAAAACTAAAATTTGCAACGACATGTATCAATTCCAGCCGTGCGGGCCTAAAGGCCGGTTGGCGGTGGCTTTCGATTTTAGGCGGGGAAACTCATTATTGCACGCCGACACGGTTTCCCGGACGAAGAATAAATAGTTTGTTGACTTGATCATATAACAGACCTTATATTTGGAATAATAAGCCCGATAAGGTTAAACTAAAGGCTGAATAAATAAAAACCGGCCCCGACGCCGGAATTGACTGTTTACTGACCGTATTATTCAGGGGTGAGGCTATCATGGGAAAACCGGCCGCGCGAAGTACCGATACCGTCAAGACCTGCAACGACCCGACGGATATGCCCGTCGGTAAAATTATAGCCGTCGGAACGGTATTGATAAACAAATTACCGGCTGCCAAGCAGGGCGACCAGGTAATGGCTATAGACACCCACATCATTATGGTACCTTCACCGGGGGGCCCGGTGCCCACCCCCATCCCCCATCCTTATGCGGGGATTCTTAACAGCAATCTCTCTACCTCGGTTAAAATCATGGGTATGCCGGCGGCGATACAGGGCTCCAAGTCCCAGAATATGCCGCCCCACATCCCCTGCGGACCGGGTCCGTTTCAGAAACCCCCGTCCAATATGGGAGAGGTGATGATGGGCAGCCCCGATGTCATGATCGGCAACGGCGGCGGCGGTGGCGGCGGTGGCGGCGGCGGCGGTGCCGAAGAAAAAGCCGAGACCGACGCGGTCGAGGCAAAAGAAGGGCACAAGCTCGATGTCAAGTTCGTCGATAAGGGCGGCAACCCCATCACCGGGGTGAAGTACGATGTCAAGTCACCGGACAACAAGAAAATCGAGGGTGTCTTAACCGGCGATGTCAAAAAAACGGTGGAAAAAGAGGGGAATTATGAAATCTCCCTGCAGGCGGTCAAAGCGGCCAAATGGTCCAAAGACAAGGCCCGCCATGGGGACGAGGTCAAAATGCAGGTGGAAACCGCCGGTATCGACGATGATACCCCGGCCGATATCGAGGTCTGGCAGCGGGACGGCAACCGCGCCGATAAGATGATTTTCGCCAAAACCGACCTGTCCGTCAAAGGCGGCAAAGTTGAATGCAACTGGACCTATGAATACCAGGAAGAAGAAATCGAGGAAGAAGCGGAGACGAAGATAAAGGGAGGATATTCCTCACCGAAATTTTATTTCATCGTGAAAGTGAACGGTATTGCCGCCCGGTCGGCCATGCTGGATTACAAGGATTATGTGGAGATTGAACTCAAGACGCCCGAGGGTGAGGCGGCCAAGGATGAAGCCTACCAGTTATTTCTGGCCAACGGCGAGGTACGGAAAGGCAACCTGGATTCCCAAGGGTACGCCAAAGAAGAAAAAATACCTCCTGGTAAATGCTGGGTAAAATTTCCCGACTCCGGGGAAGTTGGTTCGGAATAATCCCTGGACTGGAAGCGGCGTAAAAATTTTGTTTCTTGATTAATAAATTATGACCAAGACAGTAGAAACTCCCGCCTCCAAAGCGGCCAAGAAAATAGGCGCCAAAGTCGGCGGCCTTATCAAGGGCGTCAAAATGATACCCGGTTTCGCCTACCTGCAGTTTTTGTACCTGGACGCCAACGACAAAAAACAGCCTCTTCCCAAGGGTACGCCGGTCAGAGTGTATTATCAGAAAAGCATGTACGAGAGAATCACCCACTCCAAATTCCCCCTTTTATTGACAGGTGATAAAGGAAAGCTTTCTTTTAAGTTAGAACAGAACATGCCGGTATCTTTCGAGATTGAGTTCGACGATAAAAAACTCAAATATTTCTTTAACGTTACCAAGAAAAGTATCATGACTTCCAAAGAGGTTGACCAGGCTTTAAAAGACAAGAAACTTGATTTTACCAAGGAACAACTGTTCCAACTGCCTTTGAAAATAGACCTGCGCAACGCCTGGTGGGAAATTGTCGCGGACAATTATGATATTCACAGCCGCAGTTTTAAACCCAATGCAAAAAAGCAGTTTGAGATCCGGGGTAAGAAAAAAGGCGAGTACCTTCCCGTTATCCTGAAACCGGAATGGCAGCATCTGGCTTTCCGTTACCTGAGTCCGGAAGACAAGAAGAATATCGAGCTGCCGCCGTCGCTGGTTCTGGAAGCCGTTAACGAAAAGAAAGGCGCCGAGCCGGTGGTACGGTCCAGCCTCTACGATAAGGCGAAAAAAAGATTTCTCATACCCTATATTGAAATCAGCAACCAGAGTCTGAGCCGCGACCCGGACAAGTTCAATCTGAAATTTTACACCACCAACCAGTTTGTCGAGTCCGGGACGAAAATCATCCCGATGAAGCTGGATGATTACCTCAAGAAAAGCGTCAAGGACCGGCGGAAATATTTTGACCTGCCGGCCAAATGGGAAGCGAAAAACTGGATCCTGATATTCGGTTCTCAATGGAAAAAATTCAAGGACGTGGTTAAGGAAAAAACCACCCTGGACAAACCCCTGCAGTTTTACCTCGACCTTGTTATTCCCACCGATAAGGACCTGAAAAGCACCACCTGGGGCGGCACCGACCGGTTTACGGCTTTCGATGAACAGATGATAATCCAGAAACCGGAAACGGATAAACCCTACTGGTCATCGGGAATTATTCAGGGCACCGTCGATAAAAAGTTCATCCTGCCCGGTTTCTATCCCCGGGTGATAGCTCACGACGGTAAATTCTATGATGTAACTTATAAGCGGAGCAAAGAGGGCGACGTTATCGGTGCCCGGGCGGCGGTGCTCGACGACGAGGAGGTACACCACGGCGAGGCGCTCAAGGGACCGGTTTATACATATATTGGAAATTTCGACCTTCATTATTTCAAAGACTGTCTGGACCCGAAAGGAAACGACGATACCACCTATCTGATGATTTACTGGTCATGCGAGTTCCACAAAGAAAGCCATGTCACCGACAACGACGTTAAGAATTTCAGGAAAAAGGGCCTGACCAATTCCAAAGAGCGCTGGGAAAGCAAAGCTTACAATTTCCAGCCGAAAACCGACCCCAAGAGTAAAAAAATTACGGTTTACCCGGTTCACTTTTTCGAGGGCCGCGAGGACAGCAAGTTCAAATGCACGGTCAACATTCACAACCCCAAACTGCCCAACGGCAACCCCAATCCCGATTTCCGCTCCAATATGGGACTCACCGAGGGTAATTTCGCCCGGGATGTGTTCGAACCCCAGCATCAATATGGCTCCCACAACGAAAACGGCTTTACCTATGACTTCTTTACCATGGCGCACGAGCTGGGTCATGCCACCGGTCTTCACGATGAGTACGCCGAGCCGGAACTGGGCGGAAAATGGCCGATAACGCCGAAATTCGACCAGTATTATAAGGGGATGCCGTATAATGTCGATGAACATTCCATGATGCGCTATAACCAGGCGATGCGCCTGCGCCATTTCTGGTATTTCTGCCGCTGGCTTAACGAAAAAGCCGGTATCAAGAAATTGACCTCAAACACTGTCTTCCAGGTCATGGCCACCAAGGGAAAGAAATACAAATACTACCTCGAGAATAAATACAAGAATTTTTATGAGAAGGCGTACGAAGAGGATGATTACACCAACGCTGACGGCATCACGTACGACCTGTACCTGTACAAGCTGGGCGAGGATGAAACTACCGATATCCTCGTTCTGAACAAACAATGCCAAGGCATTCTCGTGGTCCGTTCCAAACTTCAGTTTTTTTACGAAGACTATTCGTCCGGGGGAGTCCAGGTCCAATGGACCGATGATATCAAGAAAAACAATATGCTCAATTTCCAGACCTTGGTAAACAAGTATTTCAACAACAAGGTCTGTTTGGAATGTTCCGCCGACGGTGATTTCAAAAGGGTATACGTGCATTTTATGCCGCATTATAAAATGGAGGGTACAACCACCAGCGACCATTTTGAAATCACGTTCAAGGCTCACCCCGAGACGGGTAAGATCAAGTACGCCCCCGATTTCGACACCAATGATTTTTATGATGATGAGTTCGAGGTGGATATGAACCAGAGCGTTTCGAGCATTATGCGCTATATGCTGGGCATGAAACCCTATAACCAGGCCAAGCTCAAAGACACCGACCTGGCCGATATCGTGAAATGGATTAACGCCAAAAGGTCCAAGACCTTCACGGCCAAGGTGAAATAGTCTAAAAAATGTTGACGAGATTAGTTGCATATATAGTTTTGTTGCTGACTTTATCCTGCGCGGGTAACGACTACAAAAAGGATGGGTCGGTTGAAAAAGATACCAGTCGAAAGGCAGAGATAAAAATGGATAAAAGATATATTCAGCCGTATGCCGGTACGCGTTTGAATTCCTTCCTCCCGGTGGAAATAACGGCCGAAGGCCGCCCGGCCTGGAAAATGACTTACAACGAAACCGATATCCCCGGCGGCGCGCAGTTTTTGTACCTGCTCGATAACCAGCGGGCGATTGTCGATTTCGGTATAGCCATGTTCTGTGTCGACCTCGACCGGAAAAAAACCCTTAATTTTTACCGGAAATCGTCGAACGGCTTTATCCGGGCCGCCGAGGGACAGGAATTTTACTATGTCAACAGCTACCGCCTGATGCGGGTGTCATTCGACGATGTGGACGAAGACCAGGAGGGTTATTTCATACCCAACTTGGGGGAGTTTTCGTTGCTCACCTGCCTGCTTCCGGAAAAGGAAACGTTCATCGCCGGAGTGCAGGATTTGGGCGACCCCGGTAAACCGGAACCAGCGCTGGAAATCTTCCGTAAAAATTATGAAGGTATTTTTTATGTCTGGCACAAGAAACTCCCCGGCGAGTTTATCCAACCGCCCGTATCCGGGTCGGGCCAGATAGTCACCGCTGTCGCCGGTACGGTGTCGCTGGTCGACGGGGAAGGCAACCTGCGGCGTATTCTTCAGGAAGATTTCTCCGTCCTTGCCGCCAGTCTCGGCCCGGACGACCTGCTCTACCTGGTCGTTACCGTTGAAGCCGGACCGCAACTGGCGGTATACGATCTCTTTGGTGAAAAGCGCTGGGAATGCGCGGTGTCCCCGGAAAAACCGCTCCAGCCGCCGGTGGTCGATAACGAGGGTACGGTTTACCTGGTCGGTAAGAATGAAATCACCGCCTGTCGCGACGGTAAAAATATCTGGACCTACCCGACCCTGTCCGGCCGGCCCCTGGTGACGGCGGCGGCCGGGGGACGACTGGTAATTACCGACGGAACGCGGCTGGTCTGTCTGGATGAACTCGGCGACGAACTCTGGGTGTACCTTGACAGGGACGGCGACCGTTTTGTCACCCCGCCGGTAATCGATGAAAACGGCCGGGTGCTGGCGGCCTCGGACAATAAAATCGTGATGATTGAATAGAACATAAGGTTCGATATCGATGTAACAGTTGACGGATAGAGGGAGTGTAAGATGGCTCATATAGAAATCAATAATCTTTTTCAGATTGACCTGCCCCGGGGCTGGGAGGACCAGACAGTTTATGTCTTTCGCGGCCCGGAGGAGGACGGCCGGGAACACAATTTGATGCTGATGGTTGACCGTCACTTGCAGCACGAAGACATCAGCTCTTTCGCCCGGGAAAAAACGCAGCCGATTATGGACGCCCTCCAGGGGGTGGAAGCTCTCAAGGATGAAGAAATAACTTTAGACGGCGGCAATCCCGCCTATGAGTTTGTTTACAAATGGGTGCCCAGCGAAAATTATATCTCCTTCCAGAAATATATCTTCGTTTTCATCAACGGTATGGGCTTCACGTTCTCAATCGGGTTTTCCAAAAAGTCGTTAAAACTGCTCAATGGGCAGGTCAACGGCATAATCGAATCCCTGTTACCGGGGACCTTTGAACTGCGGGAAGAAGAGGAATAATGCCGGATTTAAAATTCACCAAAGGAACCGACCAGGAACACGAAATCAAGCTCGAATCGCAGCTTATCTCGGCGGTGTGGCGCGCCGGGGTGGCGGTGGCCGGGCGGAAAGTCGGTTTCGAGGTGCTTACCTCGTTCGTCGGCAACGGCGCCGCCGTCAAGGTGAAGGGACTGAGCGAAAACGGCAAAAAACTCGGTAAAATCAGCGATAAGATTAAAAACAACAAATTTATCGGGGAGTTCGAAATCCCCGAGGATACCGAAATCGGCGACGAGGTCTATTTCGAGGTCGACCTTTCCAAGAACGGCCTCTCGGGCGAATCCAACCGCATTCCGGTGGTGCCGCCGGCAAAGGTCACCAACCTCAAATGGAGCGCCGGGGAGGCCCGCCGCGGCGATGTTCTTACCCTCACAACCGATGTCGAGGAGGTGAACGAGGGCACCGAGGTGACGGTACTTATCTGGGAATACGACGCCGACGGCGTTCACGATAAAATTGCCGAATTGACCGCTGAGGTTAAGGGAAAAAAGATAGAACTCGACTGGGAATATGAGTACCACGAAGACACCGACGAGGTGCCTACTCAGGAGGAGATGGAGCGTTATGGCAAGTCGTACAATCCCCCGGAATATTTTTTCACGGTCGATGTCGGCGGGCAGCGTTTCGGCGCCAAACAGGAATCGAAACTTTTACTCTTTAAGGATTATATCGATATCGACCTGAAAAACCAGCGGGGTGAACCCGTCCCCGATGAGGAATATGTCATCACCCTGCCGGACGGTACCACCCGTGAGGGCAAGCTGGATGAAAACGGCCGGGCGGTCGAAAAAGACGTCCCACCGGGAAAATGTAAAGTCGAGTTTAAAAACCTTTAGGTGATTTGATTATATGGGAAGCGGCGGAGAAAAAAAACCGTACAACGTCGTCCGGCGGAATCGCAAACGCCGGGTCAAAAAGCCGCGCGACGACGGCCGCTCGGTGGTGTTCGTCTGCAACGAGGCGCTCAAGGAGGTCTGGATTCACGCCGACGAGGTCAAACACACCGGCTTAATAACGTTCGTGACCAAATCGGGCAAGGAAATCCGCCGCACCCTGGTCTATACCTGGTTCCCGCCGGGAATATGGAAAGTCAAATTTCCCGCCCGGAAGAAAACCGGCGAAACCGATGGTTACGCCCAGGTGGTCGGTTCCGAAAACGTTGACCCGGCTCTGGAAAACCGCCTGCGCAAAATGACCGCCGGGCAGGAATTTTATCTCTATCGTTTTGTCATCAAGGGGAATTATCCTTACGACCAGATGGTGGAGTGCCTCTACCAGTCCGCGGTCAATAAGGAAATTACTTTCCGGGTCACCTATACCGTTGGCGGTAACGGCGACAGTGATTGCCGCATCAAGGATATCCCCCTTTCTGATGATTACCTCAAAGCCCTGGGTGTAGAAATGGTGGCCCGCATCTACATGGTAATGCTGGAGCATTTCGCCGGCATCAATATCGACGAACGAATCGTCATCGGGGGTATAGACCGTAAGGAGTACCAGCAGATTATCAAGTTAAAATCAAAAGACCCGAGTCTCACCCCCAGGGTTATCGCCCGCGTAACCACCCAGGCGGCGTATGAATTCGGCAAACTCGGCGTACCTGAATGGGAATATCTGCTGTTGATGCTCGAGGCTATCCTTTACCAGCGCAAACGCAAAAATCCCCTGGCGACCAATAACCAGCTCGAAATCGGCCGTGGCCTGATGCGCAATGAACTCCATAAGCTGATTGAGGATTTCGGCATCAAGCGGCGCGGCGAAAGCGTCCTGCTTTTATACGACAAATTCGGCGAGGCTATCCCGGCTTATGTCGGTTTTATGGATTCCTATTACCGCAACCTGGACCTGGATAAAGTTCCCATGATTAAAATCGAGCTGGGGGAGAGCGGCTTCGCCTCCTTTATGCGGGTGCTGGAGCAGACTTTCGCTTACCCCACCCGCGAGACTTATGTTTTCATGGCCAGTATCGCTGATTTTTATAAGTTTATTATCGAGGAAGTCTATCGTCTTTACGGCGGCGAAATCCAGAAAAAAGTCATGGAAATGCTGCCGATGGCTATCGGCTTCTTTATCATACATGCCGTTATCGGTACTATGGCCCGGCGCGGCAATCCTTACGCGGCCGCCCTGTTGGTCATCGCCAAGGCGGTCGGCTGGATTATGAATGTCGATATGGGTATCGCCACGGCTGGCAAAATGGCTACCGCCGGACGGCATTTCGCCATGATGGAAAAGATTCACCGCCGTCAGCCCCAGGAAAAGGGCAAGGAAAAACTCACTCAGCTTTCTCTTTACCACCTCGAAGTCGGCACCCGCTATTTGATTGACGCTATGTCCGACCTGATTGCTCAGGGTGTCTTTATCGTCGGCGGTAAATTGGGGCAGAAAGTAGCCGGCAAAGCAACCTCTAAGATCAAACAGGTCAAAGACCGTAACAAGGCTAAATTGGAATTGACGATTCAGGACGGCAAGATTGTCAAAATAAGGGCCATCAAGGGCAAGAATATAATAGAAATCCAGACCCAGAAACCGGTTCCGGTGGAACCGCCGGCCAGAACCGGCGCCGGCAAAGGCGGTGCCGGCAAGGGAACCGGTGGAGGTAAAAAAGGCGGTGGCAAGGCCGCCAAAGGAACCGGCACGGGTAAAAAAGGCGGCGGTGCCGAGCGAACAACCCCGACCGGTGAAAAATTGAAGGCGATGGACTCCCCACCCCTGGAGGAATCCGGGCTTAATATGGGCCGGCGCCAGCAGACCAAAACGCCCGGAAAAGCAAAGACCGTCACAATCACCGAATTTAAATATACGACGGTTGATGCCAAGAGCCGCCCGGCTTCATCGGAGGCTGTATCCGGTCTGCCGGAAGCCCATTTAAAAATCGCCGTTGAACTGGCCGCTCAACAGAAAGTAATGGTTATCTTCCGCACCACCAACCCCCGCGGTGTCCAGCATATCCTGACCGGCCACCCGCCCAAAGGCAAGGACCTTATCGCCCTGAACACCGATAAAATTACCGGCAAGGTAACCGCCAAGACCAGCAAACAATGGCGGATTGCCATGCGGGCCAAGAAAGGTTATTACATTCTACAAAAGGATGGCTTTGCTTATAATCGCCATGGCCAGAAAATAACCGGTCCGGACGGCAAACCAATGCGCTATGATATGCAGGCTAAAGGCAAGTTCGGCGAGTTGACCAACCGTCCCGGCCAGGTTATCGACCCTGCCACCCGCAAGGCAGTGGTCGGCGATTATGACCTGCAGGATGTTATCCAGCCGCATTCGCAGGGGCGCAATCTGGCGGCTGTGCCCGAAACGCTCGGTGACAATGTCAGCAACCCGATAATCGACAAATTCGCTAACGCCTTCAATTCGCAGCTTCAAGCCCGGGGGGATACCAGCCGCATTGTCCACGGCGCTGATGCTCAGTTTATGCAATACAAACACTTCCGTAAAAACGCCTTCAAGGGGGATGCGGTCGGTATTTTACCCGATGGCCGGGTGGTTTATTTCTCTGAGGCGGGATTGGGCAAGTTTTACAAATCAATCGGTCGTTCCCGACTCAATATCGGCAAGCGCGCTCGATTAAAGCCTTACAAGAAGAAGACAAAGTAATGCCCGAAGAAGAACCAAAAAAATTACTGTCTTATTCGATTAAGACTGGCGAGAAAGCGGCCCTGACCTATATTTCGCCCATCCTGCATATCCGGCTGGGCATAAACCCGGCCAGGGCGGAGAACAAAGACGACAAGTTCCGTCTGTTTTCCTCTGACGGCAAGTACGACAAAACCCTGACGGTGAAGGACGACAAGGTGGACGGCGACGAGTTTGTCGATTTGATTTACGACAACCTGAAAATCGCCCTGAAATACACGCTGGAGATAGACCCCGGCGCCGAAGGTGAGAAATACAACCTTTTCGAGGAAGTCCCCTACCTGGAACTGATTGACTATTACTCGATGCTGGAGCCGGACGATGAGCTCGAGGAGGAGGAAGAAGACGAAGAGGAAGAGGAGAGCGAGGAGGCCGAGTACGACTGGGAAGACGAAGAGGACGGCGGCGGGGAGTTCGGCGGCGACACCGATGATGACAGTGATGATATGGAGAAAATACTCGAAAGCGAGGAACCGGAGGAAGAAAAAGAAATCGACTGGGATTCGTTCGACCCGGTCAAATCCGCTTCGGAACTCGAACCGGGCTTCGAGAATGAAGATGATGACGAGGATGCCACCCCGGCCGGATGGAATTAGCGGTTGTTTTGTGAATAAGAGAATGCAAAAAGGAGATATATCTTTAAAAGACAATAAGCTATAGATTAATAAAACTTGACAATGTCAAATGCGAGGTTTAAAATAAATAGCTGCCCTTACAGGGTAAAATATCAGTAATGGTAATCTGAACTACCAAAACAAAGGTCGTATCAAAAAAGAATGGATATTGCAAATTATTCCTCGGATTCACGGGCGGTAATCAAGAACGCCAAAGAGGTGGCGGCCACTTTCCGACACCCCGAAATCGAGGTTGAGCATCTGCTTATCGCCACCGTACGCCATGAAGGTTCGCAGGTGGCGTCGATACTCAACGAGCTGGGCAAAAGCCCGGTCTTTATCGAATCGGTGGTCGAAACCTACCTGAAGGACCAGGCCTCGCGCGCCACCGCCCGAGAAAACCTGACCGTTTCGCCGGCGGTACAGCAGGTGCTGAACCAGGCTATCGGAGAAAAAGAAAAGCTTTACGACGCACTGGTGGAGCCGGAGCATATTTTCATCGCTATCTTCGACCCCAAATCGAACCTGGCGCCGTATATCCGCGAAAAGGTGGATATCGATAAGGAAAGGATCTACCGGGCGATTGCCGACAGCAAATCGGTGGAAGAGATTACCACCGCCGCCGAAGCCACCAAAGGGGAAAAGGCCGAGGGCAAAAAAGATGTCGCCGGGACCCTGCGCTACTGTATCGACCTGACCAACCAGGCCGCCGCCGGGGAGTTTGACCCCGTTATCGGCCGCGACAAGGAAATTCAGCAGACCGTCCAGATTCTCCTGCGCCGCCGTAAAAACAGTCCGGTTCTGATCGGCGGCCCGGGGGTGGGCAAAACGGCCATCGTCGAAGGCTTCGCCCAGGCGATTGTCGATAAAAAAGTGCCCAAGGTTCTCGAGGACGTCAAGGTTATGGAAGTCGACATGGGCTCGATAATCGCCGGCGCCAAATACAAGGGCGAGTTCGAGGAACGCTTCAAAGGCCTGATAAGCGAGGTCGTTAAATCAGCCGGGAAGGTCATCCTCTTTATTGATGAAGTGCATACCATCGTTGGTACCGGCGGCGGCGGCGACGCCGCCAACCTGATTAAACCGGTTCTCGCCCGCGGACAGATTAAACTTATCGGCGCCACCACCGAGGAAGAATATATCAAGTACCTCGAAAAGGATAAAGCCCTCGAGCGCCGTTTTGAAAAAATCAAAATCGAGGAACCCAATATCGACGACTCGGTACGCATTGTCCGCGGCGTGATAAAAAAATACGAGGAGCATCACAAAATCGCCTATACCCCGGAAGCTCTTGTGGGGGCGGTCAAGTTCGCCAAACGCTACCTCAGCGAACGGAACCTGCCTGATGTCGCCCTCGATATTATCGATGAAGCCGGCTCGGAATACGATGTAAAAGAGGAAATGGCCAAGGCTAAAATACCGGAGCTCGAAAATCAAATCCCCGAAATAGAAAAACTGATAAAACAGTGCGACGGTAAGGACCCGGATAAAAACCGGGAGGATTTCGAGAAGCTGAAAGATGTTTATGACAAATTCGCCCAGGATATGCAGCTTCTGGAGGATTCCTGGGGACACCGGCTCGACGCCCGGATGACGGGAGGGGAAAAATGAACAGTGATAATTTGAAACTGGACCGGCTCAAACCGGAATTCGAAGAGAAAATAAAAAAACTGAAAGCCCTCAAGGAAGTGGTGGAGAACCTCGAGCACCGGGTTGACGACGCCGATATCGCGGCGGTGGTCGCCCGGCGCACGGGTATCCCGGTTACCAAAATGATGACGGCCGAAAAAGACCGCCTGATTCACATGGAAGAATTTCTCGCGAAGAAAATAATCGGCCAGCAAAACGCCATCAAGGCCATCGCCAACGCCATCCGCAAGTCGCGGGCCGGCTTGAAACCGTCCTACCGCCCGGTCGGTTCCTTCCTGTTCCTCGGTCCCACCGGTACCGGCAAAACGTACCTTCCCAAACTCCTGGCGGAATTCCTGTTCGACGACAAGAATGCCATGGTGCGGCTGGATATGTCCGAGTTCATGGAAGCCCATTCGGTGGCCAAGATGATCGGTGCTCCTCCCGGATATGTCGGATATGAGGCCGGGGGTCTTTTAACCGAGGCCGTGCGCAAAAAACCGTTCTCGGTGGTGCTGCTCGATGAGGTCGAGAAGGCTCATCCCGATGTCTTCAACGTCATGCTGCAACTTCTGGACGACGGCCGCCTGACCGACGGCCAGGGCCGGACGGTCGATTTCGCCAACTGCCTGGTGGTCCTGACCTCCAACTATGCCGCTGATAAAATTCTCGATGCTGACCGTGAGGGGCGCGAGGTCGATATGGAAGAGGTTCGCTCGTTCCTCTTTTCCAAGTTCCGTCCCGAGTTCCTCAACCGCCTTAACGATATTATCATTTATCATTCCTTCACCCAGGAACAGGTCGAGAAAATAGCGGCGCTGGAATTCAATTCATTGAATGTCCTGCTGGAAGAGCAGAATATCGAGGCCGAACTGTCCGACAAGGCCCTGAAAAAACTGGCCCACGACGGTTACACTATCGAGCTGGGAGCGCGGCCCATCCAGCGCACGATCGAGCGGGATATCATCAACAAGCTGTCGGTGGATATTATAACCGGCAACGTGGCGCCGGGCGATAAAATTAAAATTGATGTCAAAGATGATACATATACATTTAATAAGAAGAAATAAAACAAAAATCCTTATATTAAGGGAGGCATAGATGGCTAAGTTCATCCTTGGTGCGACCGAGAAAGTGAAAAAAGACGATTCCATTCCGGTGGAATTACTGCCCTCCAACAAACTGCTGTACTGCGCGCGTCTCAACAACGATGAAGACGCCGATGTTACACCGGTCAAATGCACCAACCTCAAGGAAGTGTTCGAAAAATTCCAGCCGTCGTTCTCAGCCGAACTGGATTCGGTTGACGGCGAGCCGGTCAACGCTGATTTCAATATCAGGGCGATGAAGGATTTCGGCAGCAAGGAGCTGATCGAGCAGAACGATTACCTGCAGAAAGTCTATTATGGCAAGGAAATGCTCAACGACCTGGAAAAACAGCTCAAGAAAAACAATGCCCTGAAAAAGACCCTGGCCGACAAGGAAATGAAGGACGCCTTGCTGAAGCTGGCCCGGTATTACATTGACCTTCTCAGTGAAGAAGAATAGAAAAGAGGTGATGATAAATGGGCGAAGAAGAAAAAAACGAATTGCAGCCGCAAAAGGAAGAACAGGCCGCAGCCGCCGAAAAGCCCGCGGTTGAGGTAGAAAAAATATCCGATGAGGAATTTGCCTCCCTGCTGGGGGAGACTTTCGGCGATTTCAAAAAACTGGCCGCCCTGCTGCCGTCGTTCAAAACCCCCGACGGCGACATGGTGCGCGGCGTGGAATGGCTGGACCCCAAGAAAACTTTCCAGCGCAAGGAATTTCTGACCAAGAAGGAATTCGCCAACCAGCGCAAGCTGCTGGCGCAGCGCCTGGCGACCTGGGTACAGTATCTGGCTAAGGACGAAAAAGTTGATGACATTCGTAAAAAACTGACCGAGGAAGCCACCAAGCTGGAAGAAAACCTCAACAAGAACATGAAAAAAGTTCACCGGGCCGGGCGGGATATCGAAACCACCTACCGGGCGATTGACAAGTTCTTTGCCAACGCCCAGCAGGAACCGGACGAGAAGGTCAACGCCTTTTTCGTCAATGCCAGCGCCGAGGAGCTGGCCAATCCCGACGACAAGGAAAAATTTGAAACCATGGCCAAGGCGGTAGCCGACCTCTACCGCGAATGGAGCATCAAGGAATGCTTCGCCATGGCGGTCGTCCCGGGTTATCTGGGCAGTGTGGAAAATATCGATACTTTTGCCCGGCAGCTGGGTCTGCCCAACAAACTGCATATCATGACCGACCTGCCCAATTTCGAAAACGTCGAGGAAGTCATGGAGATGCTCGAGGACCCGAATTACGCCAATCTGGCCGGCATTGACAATTACAAGCAGTATATTTCGGTGTTCGCCAACTATGTCATGGCCCGCAACGCCAATCAGTACGAAGACGAGGACATGTGGATTCCGCCGTCGGCGGCGGTGGCCGGCAAGATGTACCAGGGCGATGTCACCGTCGGCATGCAGCAGCCGATGGCCGGTTTCAAGTTCGGCAAGATTGCCGATGCCAAATATATCCGCTTCAAGGCCAACCAGCCCGACGCCAGTAAAATCAACGAAAAGGGTGTCAACCCGCTGGTCAATTTCGAGGGTACGGCGGTGGCGATGGGGTCCTCGACCCTGTTCACCAAGGAAACCTTCAACGTTTATTCCATCCGCCGCACTTACGACTATGTTTACAAGACCCTCCGTAATTATCTCAACAAGCAGACGTTTACGGTTATAGACCAGAAGTTTGTCGATACCATGCGGTCCGACATCGACAAGTTCATGAGGGCTATCTCCGGCGGCGACAATATCCTCCAGGACTACAAGGTGGAAATATTCGCCGACGAGGAAATGCGAAAACGGCAGGAGGTGGATATCAAGGTCAGTCTCAATCCCAAGTACCCGGCCCGGACTTTCAATATCGAGTTTACCGCCTGGAACGAGGACAATAAAACCAACGTGAAGGATAAGTAATTAAACTAAAAATAATATTAACAGCCCAATATTTTTAATTAAGGAGAGGAGAAACGCAAAATGGCAAGAAGACCCACTCTTGAAATCGATGGCGTGAAGTATGACAACGTCTATCAGGTGACGTACGAACTTTACACCGCCAAGGACGAAACCGGTCGTCCGACCGACCGTGCTCATGCCGGTCTTTTGAAAATCAAAAGAGAATCCGATGAAAAGGTGGATATTGCCCGTTGGGCAATGAAAACCGACAAAACCAACTGGAAAGCCGGCAGCGTCACCTTCTACAGTATGGAAGACGCCGAGATGAAGAAAGTGAAATGGGAAGACGGTTTCATCACTCATTACGAGGAACACGTCCCCCATATCAAGGACAACCCCAACGACCAGATCTGGGAGTATTTCGAAATATCCTGCCAGAAACTGTGGGTGTCCGACGCCGAAATCGACAACCGGTGGAAAGAATAGCCGGTACCGATAACGCCGGGCGGGATAAAAACCCCCCGCCCGGCTTATTTAACCGGTAATAGATTATGACTACTTTCAGAATCAATCCGTTTGACCGTCCCGAGATAGTCGGGACGACAGCCGATTACGGCACGGCCGTAACGATCAAGGTCGTTATTGATGGCCAGACGATGAAACACGATATCATGGGTATCGAACTGCACCAGTTTGTCGATGACCATCACATGCTTAAAATCAAACTGCGGGAAACCGGTCAGGTCGCGGCGGACAAGGATATCGAGGCCGCCATCCCCTACAGTTCTTTTCTGGGGAAATCCATCTCGCTGACCGTTACCCCCGAGGGCGGCGTGGTCGACGCATCGCGGGAGCTCGGTTTTGTCGGCCTGGTCACGCACGTTACCATCGAGAACAGCATCGACAAAATCAACGCCGGGACGATTGTGGCTCACAGCCCGACCGTGACTTTGGACGGCGCGAAACACAACGCTTTCTTCCGGGACCAGAGTGCCAGCGATATTATCGGCTCGATATTGAGGAAATATCCCGTCACCCTGGGCACCATAGATTCGTCATCGGGCTCTCTTAAATTCAGCGTGCAGCACCGGGAGACCGACTACGAATATGTGATGCGCCTGGCTACCACCAGCGGCCTGTTCGCCCTGTACGACGGCCGGGAATTCCGGGTGGTTAAACCCGCTGCGGCCGATGTCGAGGAACTGGCCTGGCGGGAAACCCTGGGAACGTTCGTGATGGGTCTGGGAACCGAGGCCGCCGAATTCTCCGCCGAGGTTTACAATTACGAACAGAAAAAAACCTATACCCAGGATTCAAAGTCGCTGCCTTTGGAATCGTCCCTGTCGGACCTGACCAAGGTCGCTCCCGACGCCTCGAAAAAAATATACGGCGATTCCGGCTTCACTTTGGAACCCAAGCTCATCAGCGATGCCCAGTCGCTGGACGCCGTCCTTAAAAGGGAGCGTAGCCGGGCGCTGGGCCGCATGATGCACTGCTCTGGCCGCTCCATCGTACCCGCCGTGGCCTCGGGGCACAGCGTCAAAATCAAGGGCATGCAGAAAATGGACGGTACCTACTGGGTGAATTCCGTCAGGCACATTGTCGAGGAAAGCGGCCGCTATCACAACGTCTTCGAATGCCTGCCGCTGGACCTCGCCTTTCCGCAGCTCAAATCCGCCCGCCCGTCCATATCCAATTTGCAGATGGCGGTTGTCCTGGACAACAACGACCCCGAGAAAATGGGCCGGGTCAAGGTCAAGTTCCCCTGGAACGAATCCGATGAAACCCCCTGGGTGAGGGTTATGTCGATGCACGCCGGGAAAGACCGCGGCTGGTTCTGTCTGCCGGAAATCGGCGATGAGGTCCTGGTCGGTTACGAACAGGGCTCACCCGACCTGCCGGTCGTGCTCGGCGCCCTGTATAACAAGGAAGACGCCCCGCATTCGGAGGTCGGCGACGACGCCAACAGCATCAAGGCCTTCATGACCCGCAGCGGCAACAAGATTGTGCTCAACGATACCGACGGCGAGGAACAGATCAATATCGTCACCAAAGACGGCAGTAAAATCATCATGAACGCCAAGGGTCCCTCGATTACCGTTGAAACCGGCGGTGACATTACTATTAAGGGGAAGAATATCACGATTGAGAGCGAGGAGGAGCTGTCGTTAAAATCGGGGACCGATTTCAAGGAAGAAGCCGGCGCCGGCATGAAAACCAAAGCCTCCGCGGCGTGCGATATCGAGGGGGCAACGGTTACCGTCAAGGGTAACCCCATAAATTTGAATTGACGCGTAAATGGAATATTTGTCACTACCTTTTGTATTAAGAGACGGTTATCTCAGCAAAACCGACCTGCGCCAGTCGATTACTTTTTCGGTCGGTTTGATCCTCAGCACCCGCCCGGGAGCGCTGCCTTTCGAGCCGGTCTATGGCTGCAATATCTGGGAGAAGGAATTCTCCGACCTCCAATCCACCAACAAAGCCGATATCCGGGCCAGCCTGAGAAACGCTATCGACCAGTATGAAAAAAGGTTGTACAACGTTTCGGTCTCCTTCGTGAGCACGGAGAACGGTTCCCCGCATCCGCTGGGGCTGACGGTCAAGGTCACCGGTAATTTCCGCGATGGCGACGAGGAGGAAAATTTTGAGGCCAACTATCATCTGGGGTAAGTTTGAAAAAAGCGAGTTTTAAAAGTGGATAAGTCGAAAACCAAAGAAGAATTTTTCGCCGGCATGCACCGCGAACTGCGGGAATGGAACCCGGAAATACCCGAATCACCCGAGCGGCTTGACCCGATTTTGAAAATATTGCTGCAGCTGTATGCACACCAGCTGTCAAAAATAGATAAGAAAACGGAGCAGGTCTGGCAGGTGGCTACCGGCTCCCTGATCCGGTCGCTCTGTCCGGAAAGCATGCGCTGGCCGGTCCCGGCTTATACGGTCATGCACTGCGAGCCGACCGACCCGGTGGTCGAGGTCGATACTCATACCAAGTTTTTCTACAAGGAGAAACGCGAGGGCGGACAGACTTTCTTCTTTTCACCGCTGGTCAGGGAAAAACTGGTCGCCGCCGACGTTAAAAAAGTAATTCTGCGCATCGATAATACCCTGGTGGACCTGTCGCCCAAAACGGCCGATGAACTGACCGCCACTTCCCGCCCGCGGGTCGGTTTCTCACCGGGTAATTCTTACCGGGTTTATATCGCTGTTGACCATACCGGCACCCCCTCGGATTTCAACGGTGCCACTTTATTTCTGGCGGGTATGCCCGATGTTCTGAAACAGCTGCACTGGGCCTGCTGGTATCCCGGCGCCCGCTCCGGGCAGTTTTATGAGGACAGCAGTTTTTGTCCCGGCCTAACGGCTGGTCTCGAGGACCTGTTCACTTACGAAGACCGACCGCTGGAATGGGGCGGCTTGCGCACCAGCACCGACCTGTTCAAGCCCCTGGAGAACAGTTTTGTGCTCCTGCCGGAAAATTTTACCGCCACCTGGGAAACGGGTCCACCCGAAAAGGAACTGCTCGCTCTCTCCGGTCGGAACGGTATCGACCTCGAGGAGGAAACGAGCAATTATTACTGGATCCGCATCGACCTGCCCCGCGGCGGTAATAAGGCTAATTTCAATTCCTCGTTCGAGGTTTATTTCAACAGTTTCGTGGTGGTCAACAAGAACGAGCTGACGCTTTTCAAACATACCGGCGGCAACAAACTGGTTGAGGTGGAGCTGCCCGAGAATATCGCTAACATTCTGGAAATAAGCAGCGTGGTCGATTCCAGCGGGCGCGAATATCTGCCGCGCCATGCCGCTGCGGCCAACGGAACCAAAAGATTTTACGCTCCCGAGGAGCGCGATAACAAACTGATATTATGGTTCGATTTCTCGACCACCATCGACCTACCGCCCGATTCGATAACGATAAATTATTCTATTACCGCCGGAACCGGAGCCAACGGTATCGAGGCCGGAAAGATAACCGAACTCTACGAAAACCACCCGGGTATAACGACAGCGGTCAACGTCGCGCCCACCGGTGGAGCCATCCCGGCCAAAACCAGTGAACAGATACTGGCCGAGATATCCGCCCGTTTGCGCAATCGCGACCGTTCGATAAATTTCAACGAAATCGCCCGCTGGGGAATGACTTTCGACCCCCGTATCAAGAGTGTCACCTGTGAAAACGGCGTCGAGCGGGCCGCCCAGGGTATCCGGCGCTGTATCGTCGTTCGGGCGACCGTTAACGACGGTGATTTTTATTCCGACGATGAAATAGCCCTGTTACGCCTGCGCCTCGGTCAGTTCCTCAAGAGCCGTTCGGCAGTCAACACCGCCTACACCGTGGAGATAAATAAGGCATGATGTACTTCGGGGACAAGAAAATGCCCGATTTCTGCCATCGTCGGTACCCCGTCCACTATACCACGGCCCTCAATCTTCTTATGAAAATGGGGGTGAGCCTGGACCGGATCAACCTCCTGGCTATCGGCGAATATCAGAATTACAAAGGGGAGATTCACAACCAGTCGCCCGCTCCGGGCCAATCCCTCGACCGGAAAACCAGAATTACACTGCACGTCGGCTATCCCAGCGCCGTCGATTTCATGCCCTATCAATTCTTTTACGGGTTGGGCGGCAAGCGGCCCTCCAGCGGCGACTGGGAATACAACGCCCGTACCCTGATGGCTCCCTATGATGCGGCCGTAATCCGTAATGACGCCCGGGCGCGATATCTGGCTCTGAGATATAATTTCGGCGTGGTCGATTTTGAATATCTGAAAAAATATATCAATCTGTTTGATTTCGCATTAAGTGAGGATAGCCCTGAATTTGAGGAAATCGTTGCCTGGGCTAATATCCTGCCCGATTTTCACCTCTGGTCGGGAAATCCGGAAAAGGTAACCAAAATACTGGCCTACCTGTTTAAACATCCCTTCAGGATTGTTGAAAATGTGAAGGCGGAATATGAAATCCCGCCGCGGCTGCAGTACCGGCTGGGCGTCAAATCGGGGCGCCTGGGCCGGGAAACCGTACTGGGCGGGACTTTTTCCGAATGTGATTCCTCGTACCGGGTGATTATGAGTGAGATGGAACCCGAAGAAATCGCCGACTATCTCCCCGGCAGACCCCGCCGTAAAAAACTGGAATGGTTCCTCGACACCTGCATGCCCAGTCACCTGGAATATCAGATTTCCTTTCGGGTAAAAGCCGGGGCAGTGCGCCTGGGGGCTGACCAGAGCCACAGCCGGCTGGGTTTTGCGACTGTTTTGTAGATTTTGGAAGGAAGCGAATAAAGATAGAACGATTAGCAATAACCTTGACAACAAAATAGAACAGGTATAATTTACATAGACTATTAATTGAGGCAAGATAATGAGCGATTTAAGCTTATATTCAGTCAACTGGCAGGATGGGATGCTGATTACTCAGCGTCATCTGCGCGACCAGGAAAAATATTTTGAGGATTTAATCCGCTGGCATACGCTGCAGACGGGCGACCGGTTCGGCCTGGTAAGGAAATCATTTTCCGGCAAGCCGCCCCTCAGTTTGAATCTGTCGGTTAGCGGCAACCGCCTGCGAGTGGAGGTCGTCCGCTGCCAGGCGCTTACTCCCGATGGCCATTTTATCGACATCAACAGCAGCGGCGCCGATATCATCCGCGGCGAATGTGAAATTACCGAAGTGGTCGTGCCGGTCTTTGTCGGTATCGACACCCGCCATAAAAAACCGATGGGCGAGCCCGACCCGGGCGAGGATGTTCCCCGCCTGCCGTATCTGGCGAACACCTATTTCATTTTTCTCGGACCGCCCCCGAACCTTCCCGAGGGGCAGTATGTCCAGGTCGCACAGCTTCTGATAAACGGCAACGAGGTCGTTTATTCGCCGAATTATTATCCCCCCTGCCTGACTTTATCCGCCGATGAGCGCCTGGCCGAGAAAACCTCGGAATTGCGTAACCTTATGGAAAGTCTCCTTCGCTTGTCCACCCGGGCTTTCAGCTCCATAACTACAGGAGCCCTGAAAGGGGAGAGTACAAGTCTGCAAACGGCCATCAAAGAAACGGTGTATTTCTTCATAAGTCACCTGGCCTCGACCCTCGATGATTTTGTCACCGGTCCTAACGCCGGTCACCCGCTTTATATGAATGTGCTCTTTAAAAAAGTTTTTCGCGTCTTCTCGACCCTGTTGAATATGCATCCCGGTTTGAAAGATTATCTTAACGAGCGGCTGTTTACGAAGGAGCTCGGCACCGATGTCGGCCAGTTCATTTCGATGGTCGAGGGCTTTATCATGGCCGAGTACAATCACCGGGATATCGGCGGCCAGGTTAAAATGGTCGAGGATATACTAATTAATATAAAGAACGTGATGAGTTTCCTGGCCCAGCTCAAGCGCGAGGATGTGGGCGAGCAGGCGGTCGCCACCGAAACCCTGACCTATTCCGGACGCACCTATCGCAATGTCGCCTACACCGGCAACCGCCTGGAACAGGTGGGCGAACTGAGTTATCTTTTGGTCGATGTTGCCAATCCCAGCCCCATGAAGGACAATGTTATTTTGATTTCCAAGGGTCTTTTCGGCGAGGGGGAATGGCGCAATATGCAGGTCCGTCTCGGTCTCAACGACGCCCGCGGTCTGGGCGAGACCGACCCGGTCGATGTCGACACGGTGGCCTTCAACAACAAGGTCGCCTTGCACCCGAGGGATATGCTCAAGTCTTCCTCGGTGCGTCAGGTTACCCTGATTTTCAGGGGAGCTTCCGACCCCGGTAAATTGGGCAACCTGGGGAAAATGGATTTATTGATTTATGCCCTGTAACCGTTATTAATAAGTGGTGCCGTGGATATTAAAGCTTACATAGAGGACCTTTTCAGGTACCTGGAGACTTTCGAAACCGCGTACGTCCAGTTTGACACCGAAGCCTTTCTGCAGACCTACAACGGTATTTACACGGTGTTCAAGACGCTGCGCCAGCAGCGCGACGACGCTCTTGATGTTGACCGCTATTTTCTGGAACGGGTCAAAAAAACCCCCCTGACATCGTCCGATTTGCGCCAGCTGGTGATTCAGGTTTTGATTACCTATTTTGAGTCGGAGGCGGATACCGACGGTCAGTCCAACCGGGCTTATTTATACTGCCGTGATTTACGCCCAACCAAAAGAGATGCCACTTTCTTCGAGGAGCACCTGATTCCGATTCTTTTTCGGGAGGGCTCGCTGAACAATAACTATCGGTTGCATACCTTTTTCCTGCGCGAGATTGCCCGTTATATCAACAAGTTTGCCCGACCGGTGGACCCCAATTTGACTCCGGAAGCTTTTGCCGCGATGAGCGACCCTCAGAAATTCCTCGAATTGATGCAGCGGCGGATGGCTATGGGGGACGGCCTCTTAAACGACCGCTCCTCGCTCGAATTTCACCTCCAGAGAGTGGATATTTTTAACAAACTGGGCAAGAAAAACAAGCTCTTCGAACGCTATCTGACCGATTGGCAATATCTCAGCAAAACCAATTTCTGGTCGAAAGTGAAAACATCCCTGACGGAAATATGGGGCAAAATTAAAGGGACCTTTACCAGCTTCCGTTATTTCCGGCTGGTTATGACCCAGCGAAGGGCCGCCTATCTGTATTACGGCGCCATTATATTGATTTTTATTTTCCTGGCTATTTGGATACCGTCAAAATGGGGAAGCTATTATAACCAACAACTTGAGGATTTTCAAAAACATGCCGTCGAAGTACAACAGGGAGCGGTTAAGTAAGCGACCGGTGGAACCGGTCCCGGAGAAACAGCTATGCAATTTGGTAAAATTATAAAAATATTTAAAAAAGGTTCCAAGGTCGCGGCCAAACAAAAAGGCAAAAAAGGTCCCGCCCCGGGGAAAAGCTGGCCCTCGGGAATTCGCATCGGGGTGTTCGGGCATGCCAACTCCGGTAAGACGATATATTTCACCGTCCTCAATGAGGAGTGCAAAATATCCAAAAACCTGCAACTGTCCATCAACGATAATGCCACTGCCGGTGTGTTTTTGAATAATTACCGGTCTATCTGGGGTCTGGGTTCATCCTCCGATGCCGGCACAGTGGTCGATTTGAGAGGGGAAAAGAAATTTCCCGACCCCACCCAGGGAGACAAGTTCCTTTTATTCAAAGCCATTTTAGACATGAAAAAAAGCGTTTCGGTGGTGGCTTATGATTATGACGGCAAGGCCGTCTCCATCTCCGAAAGCGGCGAGTTGCCCGAAAGAGTGGCTGATTTCATGGCCGCCAGTCACGGCATCCTTTTCTTTTACGACCCCAAGCTGATGAAGGCCGAGCTGGAGAGCCAGGCCCATGTCGCCTCGTTCGTGAATACGCTCGAAAGCCTGTCCTCGCTGCAGAGCCGCCTGCCCATTCCGGTGGCGTTGGTCATCACTAAATCCGACATCTTACCGGGTTTTTCAGGGGACCAGCAGGTGCGCCTGATAAACCCCGAGGACGAGTACTTGGTCTCGGAAAATTTCGAGATGTTTCTGGAAAAGATTCTCAGCCATAATAAAATCGCCTCCAACTCCGCCTGGGCCGGCTCGGTCAGAAATATTTTGGTCCGCCTGAAGGATTTTCTCCGGGTGGTTCTGACCCGTACCCTCGATTTCCAGGTTTTCTTCATCTCCGCCACCGGCCAGACCCCTGAGAAAATCGGCACCGAGGTCGGGCGGTCGGTTTATGCCCCGCCGGCTAAAATGCAGCCGGTCGGTGTCAGAGAACCATTTTACTGGTTGTTAAATTCCATCCTGCGCAACCGGCGCATCTCGAAACTTCGCACCCTGGCTAAATACGTGACGATTCTCAGTATCATCTGGATGGTTATGTATTCCCTGCCGTTTATCTATCATTTTAGTTTTCTCTACGATAAACCGGCCCGTATCGAAAGCGAGATACTGGAGCCTTACGAGGGCAAGATTTTCAACACCACCGACCCGGAACGGAACCGCATAATTAACGCCTATGATAACTACAGCCGTTCGAAGCTGGTCAAATGGATTTTCACCGATTTTCAGACTCCCGCTCAGCGTATCGCCGAGGGCTACCAGCGGTACAATCAGCAGGAAGCGGTCAAACAACTAAACGGTTATATAACCGAATTCACCCTGCTGGTTAAAAATAAAAATGACTGGCCCAAACTCGACCCGGTTGATTCGGTCGCCATCCTGGAGAAAAAGCACGAAGAACTCCGGGACGCCATAAAAAGTTTTCATACCGGCAACGAACAGTCGGTTTTATATACCCGCAGCGAGCGGGTGCTCGGTTACTGGGATCTGTTCATCCGGGTTATCGAGAAGCCGAACGATACCGCCGTGTGGCAGACGGTCGGGGAGAAGCTGACACTGGACAGGGAACGGTTTGGCAACGATTTCAACTCCAACGAACAGAAACTGGCCGAGGCCCTGCTGGCCCAGAAGGTTGAAGAGGTCAGACAAGTCGTCTCACAGAGAGTAGCAGTCGACCTGGGAGATAAAATCGAAGAAGTCAACGGTAATCCCTCCCCGAGCTACCGGCTCGATAAAGCGGTTCGGGAACTTAAGGATATCAGAGGAAATCTTGACCCGAAAGCCAACAAGCAGGACTACCAGATGGTCAACAATTATATCACCCGGGCCGAGAAATGGAATAATAAACAGACTTTCAAATTTAAAGTGGAAAGCATACCCGAAGAGGGACACCTGCATATTGAAGTGACCAAAACCGGCGCTAAACCCGAATGGTCCGATGACCTGGATAAAAACCCCCAGATTTACGCCGGTTACGAATATACCCTGCGCTGGCAGGTCGGCGATGTCATTCATATCGTTTTCCACAAACCGCATGTGAATGACCAGGAATCCTGGGGCGTAAAAGCCGACGATAGGAAAACCCTGGACAGCAAGTACTCTCTTTTCGAGATGGAAAACGGCATTCTTTTCGAAAGCCTGGGTAAAAAAGCGGTGGTCAGATTCCTTCCCAATAACTTACAGGAACAGCTGCCCGTACTTGAAAAATAGAAATATATTATAAGGGACTAAATAAATAAGGAGATACCAATGGCTATATTGATAAGAAGAAAGTTTACCGGGCCGGTGATTATCCTGACCCTTTTCATTTTTATGCTGAGTACCGGGGTTCAGGCGGGAACAATCCAGATCCCCAAAGGGACCGAGGTCAAAGTCAAGTTCGCTCCCGGGATGAAAATCACCTCCGGTGAATTGACCAAGGATGTACCACTTCTGATATACCTGGCCGAACCTATCAAAATCGGCAACACGACGATTGTCCAGAAAGACGCCCAGGGGACGGCTAAAGTGATCGAGGTCAAAAAAGCCGGCAAAGGTGGGAAGCCGGGTTATATAAAAGTGGCTTTCGTCGATTTCGAGACCAAGGGGGATTATCGCTCACCCGATGATTCCCGGATTAAACTCGAGGGGGAGATTGAAAACGCCGGTAAGAGCCGTAAAACCTTGTCTTATTTGTTTATTTTTGGATTGTTTATAAAAGGCAAGCAGGGTGTTATCAGCTCCGATGTTGTTTACAACGCCAAAGTAGCCGAGAGTATGATCCTTGAAAGTAAATAAAAATATGTAAAAGTACTGGAAAATTGGTAAAAAATTAAAGGACCATAACCTCTGTTATGGCCCTTTTTTATTTCTCATTAATATAATAGGCGTCTTATTTCGAAGGTCGCTCCAAATAAGTGTTACCGTTAACGTCAGTCTTAACAACCAGGATATCGTCGGCTGTTTCATAATTATATGTAAAGCCGCAGGAGATATACCCGCCGTCAACCGTTGTTATCCCGGAATAACCGTAATCGGTGCTGTATTCCCCGAAAGTCGTATCCCAGACGATCTCGCCGGAAGCGTCGGTTTTTATCAGATACATTTCGCCGACCTTGTCATAATTTCCGTCGTAATAATACCCGGTTATGAAAAAGCCGCCGTCGGAGCAGGTAACCACCGAGTACCCCTCATCATTGTCATCACCGCCGTAAAACCGTTCCCAGATAACTCCGCCGCTGGAATTAATCTTTACCAGGTAAACATCGTAATCGTATTCGCCGCAAAGGATATAATTACCGTCGGCGGCTCTGTCAATGGAATTAAAAGAACAATTGTACGTACCTACAAAAGACAAATCCCAGACAAAATTACCCTGAGCGTTTACTTTCATAAGGTAACCGCCCCGGGATTCGTTCGGGAACCAAACCTCACCGGCTATAAGGTAACCACCATCGCTGGTTTGTATAATCGAGTTACCTTCGTGCCCTATATGACTGCTGGCCGTATCTTCGTAAGTTTTGTCCCAGACCACGTTGCCCGAGGCGTCGGTTTTAATCAAATAGACCGAATCTTCCCTGGAACCGGAGATAATAAAGCCGCCATCACTGGTCTGTATGATATCTCTACCGAACTCGTATAAGGTGGTTCCGAAGGTTTTGGTCCAGATAGTATTGCCCAGCAGGTCGGTTTTGATAAACAGCACATCGTAAGAACCTGTATCGGCAAAGACATAGGTATGTCCAACAATAGCCAATCCGCCGTCGCGGGTGTTGATAACGGCGTTGGCGGCGTCATAGCTGGTCCCGCCGTAGGTTCTGTCCCCGATGTAATTACCCAGCGAATCGATTTTCAGCAGGTAGGCATCGGTATAAGTCGCGCCGAACGAGCTCGTGTATCCGACTATGACAAAGTTACCGTCGGGTGTCTGGACAATATCCTGTCCAACTTCGGTGCCGGAGCTGCCGAAGGCCAGCTCCCAGTACCTGCGGGGCATTTCCACCTGCCCCTGGTCAACGAAAATACCTTCGCGGGGAATGGTGTCGATTACACCATCTTCATTGGTCCAGATTACATTGAGCTGCAAGATTAAACCGATGTAATCGATATCTTCATCCCAAACGGAATAAGATCTGAAATGAAAAGTGGCTAAATTGGCATAACCGGTGCCGTCCGTAATTATGCCGCCTTCACCCGCGGCACTAGCGGTAACATAAGCTCTCTGGCCAAAATCCAGCCAGTCAATCTCGGCACTGAAATTATCATCTATGTCCAGCGATGTGCCCCTCGTTACCGAATCAAAGCGGGCGATAACGCTGTTGTGTTCCAGTTGGAAAGAGATATTGTAGATATTCGGGATGGAATATACTTCCACATCACAGCTGAACGGTATCCCCATCGCCTTCCGGGTATAATGAGGCGTGACTTTGATTATCGGCACCGTCGGCATAAGGTCGATACTTATGACCGGCAGTTCGACCGTTGACGGGTATATATCGAGTATCGTCACACCGCGGTAAATCACGTTCAGTCCCTTATCCAGGGCTTCGACGGTTATCTTGCGCTTGCGCCCGACCGGGACAGCGATATCCCCGACCAGCAGGCCGTTAATCATATTGAGGGTGGCTACAATGGGGACGGGGATATCCTCAGCTTCCACCCGTACCCGGAATACCGAGACCGCCTCGAGGTTGCCTTTGACGGAGAAATTCGGTTCCAGGGTCAGTCCGGCCTGGCCGTTGTTTTCGTTGACTATTTTATCCGAACACCCGGTCAGCCAGACCACCGCCAATAAACCCGTCATGATAAAAAGCGTTAATAATATTATTTTATTTTTCATAATTCGCACTCTCTAAAAATTGGCCGTCAGGCCGGCTGATAATTGATAGCCGCTGATGTCTATATCGCCGCCGTCGGCGCTGCCGGTATAGTATTTAAGACCCAGTCCCAGGTTGATACCCTCACCGATATTCCGCCCGCTGTCGATACCGAAACCTATGATATCAGCATTTCCGGAATCGTATTCATTGGTGGCGATAAGTCTCAGGTCAGCCGTTGGGGCGATAAACCATTTCTTTTCGGGACGATAGGTCAGCCGGCCGCTTATCAGAAATTCGTTGCCGTATGCTTTCAACTGTTCCAGAACGGAACCATCGATGGGATTATAGCGTTTGTTCCGGTCCCGGATAAGGTAGCGCGTGGTGGCGCTGATATCGAAGCGCTCCGCTTCATAAACACCGCTCAGGCGAAAATCAAGCTGGCTGCTCTGACTGAAAATCTTGACATCCTCGAATTTGTCGTCGCTGTAGATAGTGTAAATTATCCCCGCGCTGTAAGACATCCGACCTCTTTTGGTGTCGGCCCCGGCGTTGACGGAGAAGTGATTGCCGGGTTTGTAATCACCGCCGATATCGTACGGTTCGTAGGAACCGTTATACTGATACTCGACCGCGCCGCCGAGGCGAATATCGCCGGCCATCGTAGCGCCGCCTACCAGCAGGTTCAACCCCAGACCCTCACCGAGCCGCCGCAACGGGAAATTGAGGTAGTTCTGCGATAGAAATTCCAGCACCAGCCATTCCTCGGTGATATTGAGTTTCTTTTTGCCGGTGGGAAGATTAACACCGGCGCTGATTAACAGGCGGTCCTCGGCGAAAGAATGATTGACCTGCAGGCGCATATCGCTCAAACCGTTCAGCTTGTAATCCGTATCGGCGTACTCGAGTTTGTTCGCGGCGTTGGCGATATAAAAACGACCTTCAAAATTATCCCCCAGCGGTATAAACCCGCCGACCGGTATCACGAACTGGTTGATGGTTGTCGAGCCGGCGTCACTTTCGAGTTTGAAGTGGCTGTAAAAGAACTGCAAATCGCCCGTCACCGGCTGACCGTATATTATCTGACCGTATGAAGACGAGGCTCCCAACAGAATCACCAGCGCCAGCAATATCTTTAGATATATATTTTTATTGTGTGGCATCGATATCACCTATGATTCTAAGGGTAACCGTTACATCGGTCTGGGGCGGCCTGATCGGGCTGTTCCCAAACCGGTTGAAAAGATTGGGGTCGCTTATAAACCCGGAATTCATCAGGTTGAGGACCTGAAACTCGTCCATGCCTTCCACGGCCCCCATCCAGTCGGTCTCGGCGCCTACTGACGATTCGAACTGCTGGAACGCCTGGCCGCCGTCCAGACTTATAGCCGGGGCAAATGCCAGTTCCTGTATTTTTTCAGTCGCGTCGCCGAAATTCTGGTCCGCACCGGCAGCCTGCTGAAACTGCTGATGAGCTTCGCTATACATGCCCCGACTCTGGAAATCCAGCCCGCGGCAGTAAGCCATGAAAGCCAGGTACGACTCGGTGGGGATTTCCTCGATAGCGTCGCGTTCTTCCTGGGTCAGGGTGATATTGAGTTTATCGATGATATCGAATACGAAATTTTTCTGCACCTTGAAGAAATTTTTCACCTCGCCTTCGGTCGGCTCGGTGGCGGCCGAGGAACTGTCGCGGGTGTTGACTACGGCCCCGTCGAGCCGGATGCCCTCGTCACCGATACCGAGCACCGTACCGGTTACGATTTTATTGCTCCCCAGAAGCTTCCCCACCCGGGGGGCGTATTGCGGGTCGGCATAAGCTGAGGCGCTCAATTTGAGCTCCTTTTGTATAATATCGAGCTTAAGCCGGTCGATTACCTTCAGCGATTTGACCTTGGCCAGGTCCAGCGCCGTGAATTCCGCCAGCCCCTTACTGATAGGGGCTATCTCCGGGGGCAGGTGCTCATCGTTGAAATCCACCACCGCAATAGTATTTTCAGGGATATCGGCCACGTTGATTTTATCCTCGTTGGCGATAGCAGTGGTGACCTCGCTCTCCATTTTGCGGGCAATCAAACCGCTCAGGTGCTGTTCGACCAGGTTCCGAGTCTTACCGCCGGGGTCGTAACTGAGCGACATCCGGTAAGCTTCGATAGCCTTATCATACAGTTCCTGTTTTTCATAAACCAGGCCGCTGTACAGGTGGCTGCGGGTATCGGGCCGGATGCTGTTGGCCTGTTTGAGGGCTTCCTCGGCTTTAGGCAGGTCGCCTTTATTGTAAAAGGCCACCCCCAACTCCCGCCAGGCGTCGGCGTTGGCCGGGTTGACCCTTATCTCTTCGTAAAAGGTCTTGATGGCCCGGTCATACTCGCCCTCATCGGCCAGCCGGCGTCCCTGCATATACAGGCTCTGGGAACAGCCGATAACCAGCAGCAACAGCGGTATTATCAGTATTTTTTTCAACATACATTTACCTCTTGCGTTCTCTGGCGAAGTTGTTATATCAGGCGGCCAGGGGCTGATAGATATCCATTTTCTTTTTGGCTTCGACAAAAGTGTTGTCCATATCATAAGCCTGTTTGAAATACTCATAAGCTTTCTTGTAGTCGTATTTATCCATGAAGAAAAGCCCCTTGGCGTAAAGGGTGGCGGCATCGGTCGATTCCGTGCCGCTGGTCTTTATGATTTCCCGGGTGTTGTCGTTTAAAGCCAGGTTGAGCTTCTCGGCCAGTTCCATCACCATTTCTTTTTCCATTTTGAAATATTCCGGTTTACCTTCCCGCTCGACCGAGGTCAAAATTTCCGAAGTTTCCACCTTGACGACCTTGCACAGCATTTTGGTGTTGTTCTTGTCCAGCTGGACGATACTGCCGAAAATCATGAGCTGGGCGCCCAGCAGTTTGCCGACCCGGACGGCCGTCGTGGCGTCCACCTTGCCCTCTTTGGACAGCTCGATTTCCTTGAGAATGAAATCGATTTTGTCCCGTTCGACGACTTTGAGGGCGCTGATGCGGGAGAAGTCGGCCTCGAAAAAGTCGGCCAGCCCCTTGGTGATGTAACCGAGTTCCTCCTGGAATTTGCCGACCGAGTAATTGTCGAATTCCATAATGGCCACGGTTTTTATTTCCGGGTCGCTTGCCTCAGTGCACATAAGGGCGTTACGGGCATGAGCCAGGTCGTACCACTGGTCGCGAAGCTGCTGGGGCCAGAATTGGTTCGGCAGCGGCAC
>JAFGNW010000061.1 GCA_016926795.1 Candidatus Zixiibacteriota bacterium | reverse complement strand
GGCCGTCATCCCGCGCGCCCCGGCGATATCCTCCACGGCGCTGTTGTATATTGATTCCAGAAGTCTGGCCGTCGCCTCACGGTGGGGTTTGGTGTAACTTTTCTCGGTGAACATGTTCATGGCGTTTTTGTATTCGTAACGCTGGCCCATCCGGGGCTCGATATCGAGCTTCTCCAGCGTACCCTTGATGAACGGCGTTTCGGACATGATGCCGGTCAGGCCGATATCGCCCGAGGGTTGCAGGTAGATTTCATCGAAAGCCGTAGCGAGATAATAAGCATTGTTGCCGGGTCCGAACTCGCCGAACGTCTCCGAGTAAGCGATGGCTTTCTTGCCGCTCTTGCGGAAATTAATAACCGCCTCGCGAAATTCCTGGCACATGGCAAAGCCCATTTGGCCCGCACCGATGTGGGCTACCAGCGCCTCGACCCGGTCGTCGATCGCGGCTTTCTCCAGGGCGTCGACTATATCGCGCACCATCAGATTGTCTCGGTAAAACATATTGGCCAGGGGGTCATTGGGAACGTACTCGACAAAGCTCCGCTCGAAATCGGTCTCGAGAATGACTTTCGAGGGTACTCGATCCTCGCCCAGCCAGGCCGTAAGTAAAACCAGGATGACGGCCAGCACCACGATAATGGCGATACCGCCGATAATTGCTAAAAATGTCCTCATCGGTCTCTCCTTTATGTGTACTTTATTTTCTCACAGGTGAAAGTCAAATATCTATTGAACCCTGCCTTAAAAAATAGATTTTTGAATCCTTTGTCAATCTGAACTTGCGGTTATTTGAAAGTTGACAAAAGATAAAGATAACTTTATCGTTGTTATATTATCCTGAATATGAAATTCATGGGAGATATGTATGAACAACCGTTTTAAATTACTGACCGGTTCCTTGCTCGTTTTGATATTGATGGCGGTGGTTCAATGCGGCGACGACAAGAGCACCGGCGGCGATGACGAGGCTACGACACTCGATAATCGCATTGTTTACAGCACCCGTTACGATGGAATGTTTCTTGTCAATTCCGACGGCTCCGGGAAAAAACTCCTGGTCGATGACGACTCCTGTTGGG
The DNA here is from genome assembly GCA_016926795.1 of Candidatus Zixiibacteriota bacterium. Taxonomy (GTDB): domain Bacteria; phylum Zixibacteria; class MSB-5A5; order GN15; family FEB-12; genus JAFGNW01. Next base: position 22,070 of record JAFGNW010000061.1, on the reverse strand, counting down.
CGGCAGTCTGGTCGCCGAATAAAACCCTGGTGGCTTTTACGCGCTTAATATCCGGGTCGGGTTATCAGATCCGGGCAGTCGATACCGCTACCTTGGATGTGCAGTATGTCGCTTACGGCACTTATGGCTACAATCCCTGGTCGCCCGACGGCAATACCCTGGTTTATGACAATAACAACAGTGTCAACATCAAGTCTTTCGGCAGCCTGTATTCCGTTTCTGTCCTGGATAATGCTTTTGACGCCGTCTTTTTAAACAATGACACCCTGATTATGCTGCATTACCATTCGGGTAATACAGACTCGACCTTTATTTATAAAATATCAACGGGCGGTTCGGGTTTAACGGCGCTGGCTAATACGGCGGGTTACAGGTTCCGACTGCCTCGATTGTCTCCCAACCGGGATATAATCGCTTATGTTCGTATCCATGACGGGAATTTTGATGACAGCAACCAGGTCTGGATTATGAATACGGATGGAAGCAATAAAATACAGCTGGGAGAAATTGACGGTTTCATCAGAGAAATGTCTTTTTCCCATGACGGCAGTAAACTTCTTCTCGTACCCGATAATGATGATGTGACCAGGGTTCAGCGATTGGATATTGCGGCTCACACGGTGACGGTATTGACGGATGCATACTCTGAAGACGGTGAATGGGCGGTCGATTATGCTCCGGATCAGTCTAAACTGGTTTTAAATCTTTACGACGGCGGCGTCGCGGTGATGAACGACAATAATACCGGTGCGGTGGATACGCTGGATACGCTCGGATTCGCTCCCAACTGGTAAACCGGGATATTTTTCGCTATGAAAAAAGCCCGCATTAAGCGGGCTTTTTTGATTTCTCGGTTGCCCGTCGTTTTCAGTCTTCCCATTCCGGCTCAGCCATTTTTCCCATGAACAGGATAGCGCCGGAGGTCTGCTCGTGAATGACGAACAAAAACGGCCGGTTGAAAGACAATATCTGTACCACCGAATCGATTAAACTCACCGATGTAACCGCCGCGGCCTCGGTACCCTTTTCATCGACCTGGACGAAGGTTTTGTGCTTTACCTGGTCAATCCAGCCCACCCCGTCGACGAACAGGTTGGAAAAATCGGCACGGCCGGGGTCAAAGGCAATCCCCATCCCCAGCACTTTCAGAATTTTGCTCAAATCGATTTCGTACTCCATCTTGAATTTGGGCAGGTACATTTTGAACGAGGCGAAGACGAAACCTTTCAGCCAGTTGTTCCAGTTGGCTTCGGTCATTTGTACGACGATATCATCGACTCCATGCGGTTCTTTGGGCAGAAAGAGGCTCATGCAGAAACCCTCATCACCGTAGGGCACGGTGACCGCCTGAAACAGGTCGTTCTCGAAATAGCTCAGGGTGGTGTCCTCGTCGCTGTCCTTGAACATTAACTTACAGTCGATTTCGCCGCCGCCGGACAGATAGAATTTGTCATCGACTGTCTTTTCCGTGTCGAAAGGAATGTGCCAGTCACCCTTGAAATAAATGGCGTTGAGAAGCAACATGGCGATATCGCCGGATATCGGCGGCTTGATGATTTCAGTGATTTTCCCGTTGGTGTTGACATCGACCCAGTGATTGATGCTGTCGGCGGGGTCGGGGAAATCCATCACCCGCACCGGGGCGTCGAAATAGTTAAGGCAGGCGGTAATAAAGTCCTTCTGAATTTCTTTTCCCGGGCGCGACCAGATGGAATTGGCGATATTGAACACCACCGTCGGGTCGGCGCTTTCAAGAATTTCGGTCAGGCTTTTATAGCTTTCGTTAATTTCGGCCAGTGAAAGGCCCTGGTGTTCGAGCACCGCCGCCATGGAATCGAAGCAGTCTCCTCCGGCGCCGTTCAGCGTCATACCCAGCGCATACGAAACCGACAGGGGGGAAACGAATAAATTTTTATCTTCCGGCTCGTATGCGTTGATTTCGCGGAAGAGTTTCAGGCCGAACCGGTTGGAGGCGTTGAGAAGGCTCTGCTCCTCGACCGTCAACTGGGCCGGGTTGCGCTGCGGCTCCGGCTCGGAGTTTTCCGGCTCGGTTGTCCGGGAACACTGGAGAAAAAACAGGCCGAGAATTACGGCTAAAAAAATACTCACGTACTTACGCATAAATACCCCCAGGGGTAAAGGGTTACAGTTAATATGTCGGCGTTTTCGTGAGCGGTTTTATTTCATATATCCTATAACTAATAAATCGACGACCTTTTCGCAAGTAGAATATAGTATCAAGCGATTTATTTTATTAACGTACCGGTCAAGCTGTACGTTTAGAGACCTTAGTAAAATCAGGCGCCCGTTTTGTAAGTCGGTGAAATCCTTTTCTAGATGTACAGAACTCCGATGTCCGGGCGCCCGATTTTAATGGAAGACAGACAGTTACTTAACCGGTTAGGCCGGCTTGCCGGTCCAGCGCCGGCAGATACCCCGCCACCAGATAAGATGGTAGAGGGTACAGACCGCCACGATTAAATAGACTATCCGGCTGGCAAGACTCAAGGTCCCGAATATGGCCGCCACCAGGTCGAAACTGAACATCCCGACCAGACCCCAATTCAGCCCCCCGATAACCATCAGAATGAAAGTTATCACGTCGAGCGTTTTCATCTTTTCCTCCTTAAAAAAGAGATTGACTCAACGGCTGAAAGTGCGCGGGTGTGCTTTTATGATTCCAAAATGAAAATTTAGATTTTTTTTAAAACATAAGGCAAGCTATTAATTCACGCCCGAATAATTTACTTTTTTTCTGGCGGAAACTTTTGAATAATATTACCGTAGATAAGTACCGTATTTAAAAAGATTATATAGGTGAACCATGAACCAAAAAAGATTATATCGTTCCACCACCGACCGCCAGCTCGCCGGCGTCTGCGGCGGCCTGGGTGAATATTTCAATATCGACTCAACCCTGATACGCCTGGTTATCGCCGTTCTGGCTATCGCCGGAGTCGGGACCGGCCTTCTTTTTTATATTATCGCCTGGATTGTAATACCCGAAGCTCCGTACATAAATAACCAGTGACCGGGTGATTCGGGGCGCCCCGACAGTCGGATTATATTTATTGACAAAAATGCCTGCTCCCTTATCTTACGATAGATATCGGATTTTTTCAACTTTATTTGAATTTTGCATCTTTATACAGGAGATAAAACCATGCGTATTGTAATAGGTGTTTTTCTGTCAATAGGCCTGATATTTTTCGGATTGATGACCGGCTGTAACGAAAAGAAGCCGACCGAATCCGAACCGACCCAGCCGCTGGAGCAGTTGACTTTCTCCGGAGGGTGGTATCCGACCGTATCCCCCGACGGCAACTGGCTGGCTTACCGGGTAGCTGGCGACGGCCTCCTCAAACAGGATTTAAGAAACGACCAGGTAAGTATTCTGACCTCGTACGGCACCGAACCGGACTGGGCGCACGCGGGCAATTTGATCCTTTTCCGGACGGTCGAACCGCTCGAAAGCCGCACCGTGCTGGCCGTCGTTAACGCTCTCAACGGGGATACCTCGATTGTTCGCTACGAAGGTTTCGATGACGGGGCGGTCTGGTCCTACGATGGGGATGAAATCGCCGCCGAGGGTTCGCTGGGTATCCGGCTTATCGCCTACCCGGGCGGGGATACTTCCTGGGTGACCTGCACCGACCCGGTTGACGGGGGTTGCCAGGGAGAAAATCCAACCTGGTCGCCCGATGGTTTATGGCTGGCTTTCGAGGACGGCCTGGAAATTATGAAAGTCCGGCGTACCGGCGGCGCAGCCGTTCAGGTGGTCGGAAATTTGAACGATGTTACCGAACCGACCTGGTCGCCCGACGGTGACTACATCGCTTTTTCCATGCAGGATTCTACCTCTACCGATATGCACATCTGGGTGGCTGATGCTCGCGGACAGCAGTACGGACTCTGGCAGGTAACCGCCACCGATACCAGCAGTACGGTCGATGAATGGTACGACGGTAATCCCTGCTGGTCACCCGACTCGAAAATAATTTATTTCGAGTCCAACCGCTCCGGCCGACACGAAATCTGGCGCGTCGGCTTCAAACCGTAAGAAAAACTTCGAAAATATAAGGCAGGCGCTTCGACTAAACGCCTGCCTTTTTGTATTCTGACGAAGCTGCCTTCTCAGGCATACATTAATTTCAGTTCCTCAATGCGCCCCGCGATGTCAATCGTATGAGCGCAGCCGGCGGTGCAGCTCGAACACGCCGTGCAGTTTTTCAGACCGTTTTCCGATGGGATATCGTCCAGTGTCTGCCGCGCCAGGACGAAATTGCCGTACTGCGCGGCGTACATGTGGATACGCATCAGGGTCGGTATCTCCACGTTACGGGGGCAACTCGCCAGGCAGGTACGGCACTGGCGGCAGAAACCCATACTCAGTTTGATATCATTGTCGCTTAAAAATTTCTTTTCCTCGGCAGTGTATTCCAGATCATAGGCTACCGAAAAATCATCTTTCATATGTTCGAAATTAGTATACCCCGGTATGCAGGTAGCGATATTCTCATTGCGCATCACCCATTTCAGACAGGCTCTGGCGATAGTCGTGCTACCGTACTCCCGCCTTGTTTCCGGGTTGGGCCAGCGACTGCCACCGGCCATGGTTTTCATGGCGACAATCCCCACGCCTTTCGCGGCGGCGTTTTTGATGGCTGTCAGCAAGGCGCTGTCGTCGACCATCGTGAAATTAATAGCGGTAAGCACTACTTCGTAGAAACCCTGTCCGCTCACCTCGTCGATAACTTCCGCCATGTTCGAATGTGTCGAGACCCCCACGTAACGCGCCAGCTTTTTCTCCTTGATGATTTTCATGGCATCGATTATGGCCGGGTCGTTTACTTCTTCCCGGCTGGAAACACTGTGAAGATACAGGATATCGACAAAATTCGTTTTCAGCCGGCTCAGGGAACCCTCGAAAACGTTTATGAATTTCTCGGTGATTTCAGCCCGACTCAGATTGGGCCGCCCGGGATGCCCCACCTTGGTACCGATTATGACCTTATCGCGCGCCTTCAACTGGTCTATCACTTTGCCGACCATCTGTTCGTTACGGCCGTACTGGTATGCGGCGGCGGTGTCGAAATGCCGCACCCCCGCCTCGTACGAAGCCTGTACTATCTGCGGGACATTGGAGTTCATCACGCCCATGCTGATGATGGGCACCCGGATATCGGTCTTGCCCAGCTGCCGGTAGATGATTTTTTTGCCTTCCTTTTCTACGGGTTTCTCTTTTTCCTGGGCGAATATTTTCCCCGGCACCAGTCCGGTCATCCCGACGCCGGCCAGCCCCGCGGCGGCGGTCGTCAAAAAACTGCGCCGGCTGTAATTCGTATTCTTGTTGTCCATCGAGTACTCCCTTTTTATGGTCAAATATTTTTATCTTCTAATTATCCGGCTGCGTGTCCGAGGTCCCCAGAAAATTCTCGGCGTTGGTTCTTAAAGTGGTACGCAGCTGGTCGTTCAGATTGGGGTCGTTCGGCAAAACCTCGAGCACTTTCTTGTAGCAGGCGGTGGCGGTTTTTATATCCCCCGCTGCTGCACACCCCTCGGCATAGCTGTCCCAGACATTGGCTGAACCCGGGAAGGTCTCGGCGTTCATCCGGAAAATCTGCACGGCATCGTCGAGCTGCCCGGACTGCAGCATTCGGTAACCCAGGGCATTGAGCTGGGCTTCCTGCAGCAGTACCAGGTTGGGGTCGAGCTTGCGGAATTTATCGAATATCTCCACGCCCTTGGCTACCCCGTATTCATTGATGATACCGGTGAACTGTTCGGCGGTAGGGGGAAGTTCGGCGCCCTTGCGGTAAACGACCGTCACGAAGCTCGAATCGAACGCCGGCTGTCCGGGCGGGTCGCTTAAGAATTTGAACCCGGCCTGGCTCTTGTTAAGCTCGGCCTCGAAAAAGTTCCGGACATAAGCGCAAATCGTTCTGTAGCCTTCTCTGATAATTTCAGCCAACGGCTGGTCGGGCAAGCCCGCCAGCACGGACATTGCCCCGTAATGGGTGAAATCGAAATTCCGCAGACCGTTTATTTTTACCCGGTAAACGGTGGCAAACTTCAGCGAATCGAGCACCGACAAATCCCGGTGCTGTTCGTCCTCGGCATAGATTTGCAAAAGCGGCACGGCGAAGTGAGCGGGATTGTAGAAAGCGTTCTCGGTCAGGTAAACCTTGTGCTCGGGATTCAGAAACTCGCTTTGCAAGCAGGCCACGGCGTCGACATCACTGTTGCGCATGGCCATCGAGACGGCGCCGAAAGCGCCGTGCAAAAAGCCCAGAAGCCCCAGTTTATTCCGGTCCACATACGGCAGGTTGCGCGCTTCGGCCAGGACGAACTCCCGGTCGCGGATGAGGGTCTCCAGCGAAGCCTGGTCGGGGTCGGGGCTGAGGTTCGATATCCCCAGCGCATGGGTGGCGGCTACCACAAAACCAAAGCTGGCCAGGTACTCGCACAGTACGGCGTTTTCCGCACAACTCGGACCGTTGTGATAGATAATCAGGGGAAAAACCCCCTCGGCCGCCGGGGCGTCGCGAACCGCCGCCAGTTTGACGCTCATAAGCTCCTGGAGAAATCCCTGGTCACGGTTAAACTGCTGGAATACGGTCATAAGCTCCCGGTTGTGGAAATTCGATAAGATGTTCATAAAGCTTTCGTCGGTGGGATAGGGGAAAGCATACTCGCCGTACACCATCGTGAAATCGTCGGGGCCGGTCACGGCCGGATACCAGATGCAGATTTGCAGCGGCCGGGCGCGCTCACCTTCGAGCATCGCTCCGAAATAATCGGTTTTGGCCCGGTAAGCGCGCGACTGGTCATATTTCTCGACCGCCGTAAAACCGACCCCGTACGGTCCGGGGGTGAGGTCGCCCCAGACGGGCGGTGTCTCGGCCGGGGTCAGAGCGGGCGCGAGGATGATGATAAGCAGCTTCAATCCGGTAATTTTTAACGACTTAAGCGGAAATTTATGGAGCATGGGCACACCCTCCGTAAAGATATTTTGCGTAAAGAAAAGCGGTTTAAGTAAATTCGTATTTTAGCATATTCGTATTATATAAATCCGAATTTAGTATATACGAATTTTATAAGGCGCCGACAGGTCGGCCCTCCTGTACAGAAAAGGACGTATAACCCCGCCATAATATCAATTAGTTTTTTTTAGACTGATTTGGTCGGGGTTAGTGGGTGGTAGATACGTATTTCGTAGGTCGAAATCTCGAAGAGTTTCGACAATATTTAAGCCATCCTGAGCGTCGAAGGATGACAGGCTGGCTTGGTATCTGTAGGTCCAAATGGCGCAGACTTTCGACACAAAACCCGTACTAACACAATTCCACCCATATTGGGTGCATGACTAGACTCGACATTCAAAAATCGTCTCTCTGATCTTGACGGTTTTAAAGTTTGTGTGTAATTTGTCGATTCAGGTAAGGAAAGATGATGCTAAAAACAACAAAACTATTCCCCATCGCTATGGATTGCCATGTTCGATAACAAGGTCACTATCGTCGTTACCGCGGCGGATCATCCTACCGGCCTGGGGGCAGCCCGGGCGGTTAGAAAACTTGGATGCAAAATCATTGGCCTTTATCGAAACAAATCTTCCTGGTGCTGTCGGTCGCGGGTCTGGGATCAATTGATTGAAGTACCGGGGGACGATGTAGAAAGTTACTTTGGAAAACTTAAGGACATTTCGCGGTCATCGAAAGATTCTCTTGTTCTTTCCCCTATCCAGGACGAGATTGTCCAGCTAGCCTCTCGTGAAAGAGATTCGCTCGGTCAGGATTATGGCTTTGTCCTTCCGGCGCCCGAAACGGTTGACCTGTTCATGGATAAGACAATGTTTCACGGATGGGCTCAGGAGCACCAGTTTCCGGTACCGGAATCTCACGTTGCCACGTCGCAGACCGAACTTGAGGATATTCTGCAGAACATGCCTTTTCCTGTGATTGTCAAACCGCTTTTCAGAACGACTGAATGGCAGGCTGAAAGCCCCCTCGAGAAAGTTTACAAGTTATACGCAGCCAAGGACTTGAGCCAGATTAAATTTGATTTGTTCAGCGCCGCTCCCCGGTATGTGGTACAGCGTTGGATCGAGGGGCACGACTCGGATGTCCACTTCTGCCTGACATATTATTCCCATTCCGGCGAACAGCTGGCTTTCTATACCGGTCGGAAACTGCTCCAATTCCCCAGGGATACCGGCTCCACGGCTATCTGTACCAGCACTAAACAGATGGACCTGCAAAATTTGTTGCAGAAAGTTTTCGCGGCCGCGGACTATAAGGGGATCGGATCGCTGGAAGCGAAATACTCACACACCGACGGTAAATACTACATAACGGAGCCTACCGTCGGGCGACCCAACCTTCAGTCCGGTCTGGCGGTAGCCGGCGGGGTCAACTTCAACGCCATGGCGGCTCTGGATGCCCTGGGCCGGGATCCGCGGGAAGTCACTACAAGAAAGCGTCACGCCATGTGGGTTGAGGAATACGCAACCTTGCTGGCTGTCAAGGAAAGCCTCGGGCGTAATGAAATCGGTTTCACCAGGATCATTTCCGCTCTCACCAGGGCGCGAGGTTTCGGAGCCGCCTACATGAGTTTCGGGGATTCCAGCCCTTTGCGGGGGATGCTCAGCGAACTGGTCGGCGGAAGGTTTCGCCGCCGTCGGAAGAAACCTTAAACCCAACAATTCCCACCGCCCATAAAAAATCATACCCGTAAAATCAATAGCTGTAGGTCGAAATGTCGAAAACTTTAGACAAACCGGGTACCCCACCCCTTCAGAGGTGGGATTAAGAAATCGACGCTTACCAACCCCACCGCTAAAGCAGTGGGCCACCCGCGAGGACGTACACCAACCACAAAATCACGAAGAGTTTCAACAAATTCTTATAATCCGTTGTGTCGGGTCTTGATTCCCCGCCTTTGTAATGTTGTGTCGGGTCTTGTCCGCCACGGTTCGCCGCAGGCCGAAGGTTGAAATGTTGTGTCGGGTCTTGTCCGCCACGGTGGATGTGAAATGTTGTGTCGGGTCCTGATTTCCCGCCTTTGGCGGGAGATTGTGACCCGACACATTTTCTGTCATCCGGCCGTCAGGTCACAATCCCGACTTTGTCGGGCTCAAGACCAGACGGAACTTCTTTTGTAGGTCGAAATGTCGCAGACTTTCGACAACCAGTATCTGTAGGTCGAAACCCTTGCGGTTTCGACACATATCCCAGCCAACGTCATTGCGAGGAGTCCGCCGAAGGCCGAAGTTGCGCCGGGGCGTACGGACGACGCGGCAATCTAATCTTCCAAAAAAGACCTGCCATATATTGACAGGTTAATTGTAATGGAGTATAATGTAATAGTTGAGTAAACCAGGGTCCCCGGCAAACCCCGTTGATATTACAGGTGAATTAAGTAAAAAAAACGAGGTAAATAGTGGTGTTGGTTTTTTCATTTCCTTTACCGGATTCAGAATCCACCCTATATGTACTATTATAGGAATCTTTTGAAAATTGGATGAGGAAACAGAAAATAATCATTTAATAGGAGAAAAATAATATGTCTAAAAATGATAAAAAAAGGGAAATAGACTATAGAATAGATTTTGTAATAGATCGGAAAGTTCTTAACAAGAAAACTAAAGAATTTTCTTTTCATATTGTACCAGATTCAAGAAGATATAAATGGGAAAAGAAAGATGGTAAGAAGTACCTATATGATACAAAGGATAATTTATTAATACCCGAAAAAGTAGTAGAAGATATGATGAAACAAAGTGTGGGTAAACCTATCTATCATCAACCAAGTATCATAAGTGATGTTAATAGTTATTTTAAAAATAGAGTTGATTTCGTCGAAAGAGGACTTAGAGGAGATATCATCGAATGTGAAAAATCTGACGTGTCGGGGAATTTCTTAGATAACATTGATAAGGAAAATCTTGGATTTGTTATTATGTGTGTTGATATGGTTGGATCAACAAAATTAGCAAATAATCTAGAATCTATAAAATATACAAGACTTATTACTACTCTCTTGAATGAATTAAGTGAGATAACCTTTGGGTTTAGAGGACATATTCTCAAATATACAGGTGATGGTATTCTTGCCTATTTCTCTGAGCCAAGCCTTTTAAGTAAAAACGACTTATCATTAGATTGTGCGATGATAATGACTTTGTTTATTGAAAAGTTATTTAACCCAATTTGTGTAAAATATCAATATCCAGAAATAAATATTCGTATTGGAATCGATACTGGGCAAGCAGCAGTAGTAGTTATTGGTAGTCCTTCTACAAAGCGTCAATCTGATATTATTGGGAAAGTAGTAAACATTGCATCTAAAATTCAAAGCATAGGTAAACCAGGCAATATTTTAGTTGGTGAAGCAACAAATAGAATTATTCACACTATGTGGCGTGAAGGACTCGAAAAGATACCGATACCTAATAATTGGCCCTATATGAATGACGATGGTAAACCCTACGGAGTATATAAATTACGTGATGGGTTTGTACCAAAGATTACACCATGATGATTTAAAGTGCACAAAAATTGTGGCTTCTTCAAAGTGATTGCTACAACTTTAAACTGCATAATGATACAAAAAGATTTTTCCGTTATTTATGAATTGCTCACAGAGTTAAAATGAATAATTATAATATTTTTTAGGATTTAGAAAATGTGGATTGGTTATAATGAACAAGGAATCACCTATAATGAAATATTTGTGATTATGGGTAAAGGCTTGAGGTTATGTCAAAACCTTGAATTCAATATAAAACATATTGTAACAATAATAAAAATTGTGGATGAAATCAAAAAAGGTGTAATTCGAAATATACTTGATGAAAATTTGAGTAGAATAGTAAATCAAGTTGAGAAATATTTCTTGAAAAATGGTGTACAACAAATAAGTAATTCGGATATGTCCTCTAAAGATATTATTGAAAAATTAGAAGCTGGAAGAATAGCAACAGTAGGTCTGGTTCCTAATTCTCCTTTGGCGAATGAGAAACCCGACATCTTCATTACCAACCACTTTTCACATTCTCTATCTTTTTACTAGTAATTATGAACTAATTCTCCTGTATGGATGAGTCCGCTTATAATAAGAAAAGGAAAGAAATATTAAGGGAACCCTTAAAAATAACAAAACGAACCCAATTCGCTGTAACTGAAAATAAATGTTGGTCTTATAAGGAATTTATTTTTTAGTTAAAGTAGGGCGGTACCCTTTAGCGGTTCCGCCTATTTATTCTACTTAAACCCCTCAGCTCTTTACCCCCAGCACCGCCTCGTGCAGTCGGTCGTAAATTGGGCCGGTGCGGGTTAAAGTCGATTTGAACAGTACCAGTCTATCAAAATGTATCGGAATCGGGTCGAACTTGTAAGCCTGAAGATACCCCGTCAGTTCCTCCAGCCGGCGCGGGTCCTTCACCCGGCCCAGCGTCAGGTGCGCCTTGAAGCGTTTAATCTCGGCCTCGAACCCGATATCCTGCATCGCCAGCTCGACATGGGTGGCGATTTTCGTCATGAAATCGACGTTCTTCTCCATCCCGACCCAGATGACGCGCGGTCGTCGAAGGTTGGGAAAGCCGCCGATTTTGTCAATAACCGATTCGAACGGCTCGTACTTGGCGGCGATACGGTCGAGGCGCTCCTCGATTTCGGGCACATCGTCTTTGTGGGTCTCACCGAGAAAACGGGAAGTCAGATGCAGGTTGTTGCGCTCGACCCATTTGACGGCGTTACTTTTCGGTTTTACATCGGCCAGGATTTTGGCCAGTTCATCTTTGACGCTCGGTTCGAGCGGGAAGGCAATAAATAATCGCATTATTTTATATCCAGTATTTCCTGTCTTAACATTTCCATCGCGGCGTACACCGCGCGGGTGCGGATGATTTCGCGCTTCAGCCCCAGCTTGAACAACCGCGCCCGGTTGGCATGGGCCGAGGCCAGCCCGATATAAACCGTCCCGACCGGTTTCTCCGCGCTGCCTCCCTCCGGTCCGGCGATGCCGGTTATCGAAAGGGCAAAGTCGGCGTCGAAAAGTTTCCGGCAGCCAAGAGCCATCGCCGCCGCGCAGGGTTCCGAGACCGCGCCGTGCTGCTCGATTATCTCCCGTTCAACCCCCAGTTGTTCGATTTTGATTTCGTTGTCATAGGCAATCAGGCCGCCGAGAAAATATTTCGAGGCGCCGGGCACCGAGGTCACCGTCATTCCCAGCTGGCCGCCGGTACAGGATTCGGCCACCGCCAGGGTTTTGTCGTTGTCGAGCAGGAGCTGGCCGACCACGCTTTCCAGCGAGTCGTCCTCGCGCCCGAAAATGTATTTACCGACCGTAGACTCGAGATATCGCACCAGCTTCTGCGCCTTTTCTCCGGCCTCGGCCTCGTTATCAGCAGCAGCCAGGACCCGTAAATCGACTCCGCTGTATGCGGGCAGGTAGGCCAGCCGGACGCCCGGCTCGAGTTTCAGGCCGGGTTCGATTAGCTCCGCTATCTGGGATTCGAATATGCCAGTGGTGCGCAGTTTGACGACGCTCAACGCCCGACCGGTTTTCAGCCCTTTTAAATACGGGATGACGCTATCGGTGAGAATCTGCTGCATCTCGGCCGGTACCCCCGGCAGGGAGATAAAAATGCGGCCGTGTTCGGTGATACAAATACCAACCGCCGAGCCGGTTTTGTTGGGGAAGAAATTCGCCCCCTGCGGCAAAAGAGCCTGGTTCTGGTTGATGGCCGGCATCTCCACCCCGCGTTCCTTAAAGCGAGCCTTCAAATCTTCGAGAATGTCCTCGTGAAATATTAAATTGCGCTTGAAGACCTTGACGATGGCTTTCTTGGTGGCGTCGTCCTCGGTCGGTCCCAGGCCGCCGGTGGCGATAACCAGCTGCGAGCGTTTGAGCGCCAGCTGAAAAGCTTCCTCCATCATCTCGATAGCGTCCCCCACCGAGGTTTTGTATTTGACGTTAAACCCCAGACCGGTCAACTGCCGACCGATAAAGGCCGAATTGGTGTCAACCGTGTGGCCGGTTATGATTTCGTCGCCAATGGTTATAATTTCTACATCCATATTTTTTCAAAATCTTAAAGTTAATATTTGTCTATAAAATAAATAATAACGCGTGTCAAGATATTGGCGTAAATTCCGGCGATAATATCATCCAGGGTTATGCCCCAGCCGCGGGGAAGCCACTCCGCCTGTGAGGCAGGGGGGATTTTGGCCACGTCAAAAAACCGGAAGGCGAAAAAAGCGATGAGGTAATTGGCCAGCGAGAAGGGAATAAACAGAAGCGTCAGAAACATCCCGGCCCATTCGTCGATAACGATTTTCTTGGCGTCATGGCCGAACATCTTCTCCGCCTCGCCCGCTGACCAGACCGAAACAACAAAAGTAACCGCCGACAGGATACCGAGGGCGAGAGGATTATCGCCGATTAAAAAAAATACGATAAGCCAGGCGGGGATAGTACCGATAGTGCCGGCGACGATAGGAAAGAAGCCGCTGTAAATACCCGTGGCGAGAAATATGACCAGTCCTTTTTTCATGCAAGTCCTATTTTAAAGCAGTTTTAATCATGTAGAAGTATTTTATGATATAATCAATCCCGGTCCAGACGGTGATGACGGCCGTAAGCCACATTACAATGTTGAAGTAAAAACGGTGGTCAAAACGGTGTATCAGAGTCCAATCGCTTTCAAAAAACTTCAGGGCGGTGACCAGACAGATAAAAGCCAGCACCAGTCCGACCACCGTCAGTTGCAAAAAGGTTTTAAGCTTGGCGCCCCAGGTGGGGGGGATTATAACGCCGCGGTAAGCGGCCAGGAGTCTCAGGCCGGTTATGGAAAATTCCCGGCCGATAATCAAAATAACCGGCAGGGGGGAAACATAGTTTAGGGCGATAAAAGAAACCAGGGCCGAGGAGACCAGGATTTTATCCGCCAGGGGGTCCATGAATTTACCGAAGCCGGTGATGACACCATACTTGCGGGCGTAATAACCGTCGGCGAGGTCGGTCAGAGCGGCGACGACAAAAAGAAACAACCCGATCAGGCGCATGTAGAAATTGTCAATAAGAAAAAAGAACATGAAAAACGGGGCCAGAACGATTCTCAGCAGCGTTAATTTGTTGGGCGTATTCATTGGTAGAGCAAAGTATATCAAAGATGGGCGAGTGTCAATTGGTAAAAGCGATAAAGACTTACCAATCGATAGAGCTCAGGGATTAGAAAATCCGGTCCAAAAAAAAACCCAGACAAGCAGGGCCTGTCTGGGTGGACGATATTAGGTAATCCACAGAAAGAGTAACACTTTCCGATTGCGACATAAATGTAAAATATTTTCTTAAAAAGTCAAGGCAAAACTGCATTTTTTTCAAGAAAAAAATGCATATAATCTGGATTTTATTGTATTACAGCGACTTGAGTGGAGATAAAAATTACCCCGGATGACAATTTTCTATCCGAATGAGTCCATTTTTGACAAAAAAAGGTTTGTTTTAAAGGATAAAAAAAGCGCCGAAGGGTTAATTCGACGCTAACGAAAAGATATGATTTAACGGGGTAAAATTAACTGCAACCGCTGGTTGCCCCGCAAGTATCGCATTTGAGGCAGGTTCCGTTACGAACCATGGTGAAAGAGCCGCACTCCGAGCACATGTCTCCTTCGTAACCTCTCAGCCTTGCGTTACGGATTTCGTGTTGGAGACGGTACCCCTCCTCTTGTTTATCCGCTGGTTTTGCCGCGCCGACAAACTCAAGCACCGCCTCCGATTTTTCACTCTCAACTGTTGAAGCCTGATTCTCCATCTGCTTACCATTACCATTACCTCCGGAGCCGTTCCCATTTCCGCCGTCGTTATAAGGGAAACGTAAATGGGTGGTTCTTATATCATTAGCTTTTCTTTTTGCATTGGTAATCTGACCGGTAATCCGCGTCGTCGCCGGTTCCTCATCTTCATATTCAATCGTCTCGCCGCTCGGAGTTCCCACCGTGTCGCCGCGCAGGTCTTCTTCGGAAATTTGCGCCAGGTCGGTGCGGCCGAGATAGGTGATAGCCAGTTCGCGGAAGATGTAGTCGATAATAGAGGTGGCCAGTTTAATGGATTTGTTGCCCTGCACTATGCCGTTCGGCTCGAAGCGGCTGAACAGGAACGCTTCGACAAACTCTTCGAGCGGCACGCCGTGTTGCAAACCCAGCGAAACGGCGATGGCGAAGCAGTTCATCAGTGACCGGAAAGCCGCTCCTTCACGGTGCATATCGAGGAAGATTTCGCCCAGGGTGCCGTCCGAATATTCCCCCGTCCGCAGATAAATCTTGTGACTGCCGACCATGGCTTTCTGGGTATAGCCGCCGCGGCGATTGGGTAGTTTCCGCCGTTTGGCGATATAGCGATAGACCAGTTTCTCGGCCATTTTACCGGCCGCTTTTTCAACCGTCATCTCGCTGTTATGGGAGTCGTGGTCATCGTCCAGAAGCACGGTATTCAGCGGTTGGCTCAGTTTGGAACCGTCCCGGTAAAGAGCCACGGCTTTATTCATATATTCCCAGGACAGGCGGTATGCCCGCTTGACATCGTCGATGGTAGCTTCCGAGGGCATATTAATGGTTTTGGAGATAGCCCCGGAAATAAAGGGCTGGGCGGCAGCCATCATTTTAATATGGGCTTCGTAGCTGATGAAGCGCCGGCCCTTTTTACCACACCGGTTGGCACAGTCGAAAACGGGCAGGTGTTTTTCCTGAAGGTGAGGAGCGCCCTCGAGCGTCATCGTTCCGCAGCAGTACTCATTGGCGGCCTCGATCTGGTCGCGGGTGAAGCCCAGTTCCGCCAGCAGGTTGAAATCCCAGCGGTCGGTAACTTTGTCGGAGAAACCGAGGTGGTCGCGGGTAAATTCTTCACCCAGGACGTGCTTGTTGAAGGCAAACGAAATATCGAAAGCATGGGCCAGGGCGCTTTCCACCGCTTCCAGTTCTTCATCACCAAAGCCTTTGGCCCTCAAAGATTCATGGTTGATATACGGTGCCTGTTTTAAGGTTTTATGACCGGTGGCATGATTGGTAATCTCTTTAATCTGGGTGTCGTCAAAGCCGAGTTTTTTCAAAGCAATCGGCACCGAGTTGTTGATTATTTTGAAATAACCGCCGCCGGCCAGTTTTTTGAATTTCACCAGGGCGAAATCGGGTTCGATACCGGTGGTGTCACAGTCCATAACCAACCCGATAGTGCCGGTCGGGGCGACAACCGTTGCCTGGGCATTGCGAAAACCGTATATCTCACCCAGCTCGAGAGCCTTATCCCATACCTCCCGGGCGGTTTTGACAAGGTATTCCGGAATGTAATTGGGATTAATGCCGCGGGGCTTGATGGTCAGTCCTTCGTACTCGGCTTTCTCGGTATTGTAGGCGGCCCGGCGATGATTGCGGATTACCCGCAACATATGGTCCCGGTTACGGTAGAAGCCGGGGAAAGCACCGAGTTCCTTGGCCATCTCGGCGGAGGTAACAAAAGCCTGACCGGTCAGAAGCGCACTCAGGGCGCCGCACCAGGCATAGCCTTCGGGAGAGTCGTAGGGAATCCCCATGCGCATCAGGACCGTACCCAGGTTGGCAAATCCCAGACCCAGCGTCCGGAACTCATAGCTTTTCTGAGCTATGGTTTTCGAGGGGAACGAAGCCATCAGAACCGATATTTCCAGGACGATAGTCCAGATGCGGATGGTGTGCAGATACCCCTCGATATCGAAACTGCCGTCGTCTTTGAGGAATTTCCCGACGTTAATCGAGGCCAGGTTACAGGCGGTATCGTCAAGGAACATATATTCCGAGCAGGGATTGGAGGCGTTGATCCGGCCGTCCTCGGGACAGGTGTGCCATTCATTGATAGTCGTGTCGAACTGCACTCCGGGGTCGGCGCAGGCCCAGGCTGCATAACAGATTTTTTCCCATAGTTCCGAAGCGGATATACTTCCGGCCTGACTCCGGTCGATACGGTTTTGGAGCACCCAGTCTTCGTCGTTTTGAAGCTTCTCGAAGAACTGGTTGGGAATCCGGATTGAGTTATTGGAGTTCTGACCCGACACGGTCAGGTAGGCTTCGCTGTCCCAGTTGGTGTCCAGTTCGATGAAATTGATATCGGTCAGCTCCTGGGCGGCCATGTCCAGAACCTTCTTGATATATTGCGGCGGGACGGCATACTGCCGGGCGCTTTTCAGGGCTTCTTTTAGCTTTTTATTTTTTTCCGGATTGGTCTCGAAAACCGAATCACCGTTTTCGCCCGCGATGCGGGCGGCATCCACGATATTCTGAAGCTGCCGGCGAATCATTATGGAACCGGTCACCAGGGCGGCGACTTTCTGTTCCTCGATTACTTTCCAGTCGATAAAATTCGTTATATCGGGGTGGTCCAGATCCAGGCAGACCATCTTGGCCGCCCTCCGCGTGGTTCCCCCGGATTTGATAGCGCCAGCGGCCCGGTCACCGATACGCAAAAACGACATCAGACCGGAAGATTTGCCGCCGCCGGAAAGGGATTCCCCTTCGCCGCGGATATTGGAAAAATTGCTGCCGGTCCCGGACCCGTATTTGAAAAGTCTCGCCTCGCGTACCCAGAGGTCCATAATACCGCCGTCGTTGACCAGGTCATCCTTGACCGACTGGATAAAGCAGGCATGCGGCTGGGGATGTTCATAGGCGTTTTTAGCCTGACTCAAAGTATGAGTGTCCGGGTCAACGAAATAATGACCCTGCGATTTTCCGGCGATCTGGTAAGTATTGTACAGGCCGGTATTGAACCATTGCGGCGAATTGGGAGCGGCAATCTGGTCGGCCAGCATAAAACAAAGTTCATCGTAAAAAATATGGGCGTCTTTGGGGCTGTCGAAATAGTTGTGTTTCTCACCCCAATGGCGCCAGCAGTCGGCCAGACGGTGAAAGACCTGCCGGGCGTTGGTCTCCCCGCCGTATTTCTGTTTTCCCTCTTCGTCTAAAAGCGGTTGCCCCCGGTCGTCCGTGAGGGGTATCCCGGCTTTACGGAAATACTTCTGGGCGATAATGTCCACCGCCACCTGGGACCATTGTTCGGGAACCTCAATGTTCTCCAGCTTGAAGACAAGGGAACCGTCCGGATTCCTTATCTCCGAAGAACGCCGGGAAAAATTAATACGGCTGTAGGGTGATTCCCCGTCATGGGTAAAATACCGATGTAGTTTCAAAAAAAACCTCCTGTAGTCTTATCCCCAAAAAGGCACAAATCCCTTTAAAAATCCTTGAGAAGCTTATCTTACTTTCGATAAAATATCAGAATTTACTTCCCCACATTTCAGTTAGACTAACGCGACCCATTAAAAAAGCGGGTAGCCAGCCGAAAAGTGCTACAATATATTGTAGTTAAAAAAACCGGACATACTAAAAATTGTGTTTTTACATAAAAAAATGTATTTCCTTGAAATTCATAAAAGTAGCTCGCCATTAATTTTTCATGAAAATAATTTCGATTCTTAATATTTATCTAATATAAAAATCAAATTTTGTAAGTTTTTGTTCAGGAGGATATTACGAGAGTGTTATTTTTATTTATTTAATAATCAGCCTTTTTTCAAGGGTTTATAGACATATCAACAGCCTTTAACATCTTTTCCACATTCTTTGTGAATAAAAACAGCTTAAATTCAACCTTTTTAGATTTTAAATGGATATCAATACAAAAAAAGTATGGATATTTTTTTTGGTTTTTAAATGTATGACATTGTAAAAATTGGTAGAACTGACAAAAATTTACAGCGTATAAGAATATTAAACTTTTTATTGTTACTGTCGACGGCAGTGGTTCAATTCAAAAATGGAAGGCACAGTATGAAGTCAGGGGTCTTACTTTTTTTGTTCTCAGTTTTATCGCTTTCCGCCTTCGGTCTTGACGATGCGGATATGCGGCAAACCTCCAAACCAAAAACCCCCCGCAGGGTACTCGTCGGGAATGTTTACAACTCTATAAGCGGTGAGGCGATTCCTTACGTTACTATTCAGGCGCTGGGAACGGGTAAGTCTACGCTGACCAACGAGAGCGGTTTCTACCGGTTGATTGTTGAAAAAGGGGAGCATGAAGTCAAGTTCAGCCATGTCGGTTTTTTCTCCGATACGGTAGAAATTATTTTCGTCGAGGATACGGTCAGACTGGATATAAAACTGGAACCTACTTTGATAGAACTACCCGGCACGAAAGTATACAGCCGGGCATATGACCCCGGCCAGCGCATCATTATCGAGGCTATAAAACGCAAGAAAGATATTCTCACGCAGATTAACGATTACAATTTTGACGCCTACACCAAGCTGGTGGTACACGACCGGGAGACCGATTCCACCGATATCTTTTTAATAACCGAGACTCAGGTAACCTCATACTGGGCGCAACCGGACCGTTACAAGGAAGTCATCACCGCCCGCAAGCAATCCTCGAACCTTCCGCCCGAGGGCAACCTGGTAGCGGTGGGGGAGATTCTGAATTTCAATAAAAACCGCCTTGATTTCGGGGACTACGAAGTCGTAACGCCGACCGCCAAAGATGCCCTGAAGCATTATAATTATTATCTGCTGGATACGATTGAGGTTGACGGGCGGCCGGTTTTCCGACTGGAAATAGAGCCGAAAAGTCAAATCGACCCGTTGTTTGTGGGTTTTATACATATCGCCGATTCGACCTTCGACGTAGTCGCGGTGGATGTCGGTTTCAATGAGGGCGTGTATTTTCCCTTCGTCAGCGACCTGCGTTACCGGCAGGACTTCGCCAAACTGAACGGTAAGTACTGGATGCCAGTCAAAATTGTTTTTTCCGGGTTTTTCAAGCTGAACATACCGGTGCCGGGGATACCGTCGGAACTTTCGTTCGAACATCTCGCCTCGATATACAATTATCGTTTTGAGACCGGGGAAAGCGAAGGAATGTTTGACGAGTACGAGCTGGTGGTGGCCGATGACGCCGACGATATCGACAGTGCCGTCTGGTACGCCAACCAGACCGTGCCGTTGACCGACGAGGAGCTCTACGGCTACAAGCGAATCGACTCAATTCAAAACCTGCCCAAACCGCTCGTCAAAAAAATACTCGCCTACGGTATCGGGACGGCTTTTTTCCTCGCCCTGGGCGGGCAGGAAGACATTTTTCACTATAACCGGGTCGAGGGCGCTTACCTCGGGTTGAATTGGATCGGTATGGGTTTGAATCCGAACCGGTTCATTCCCAATTTGGACCTGTGGTTAAGAACCGGCTATTCGTTCGAGCAGGAAAAATGGCAGCACCGCTACGGTTTCAGTTATGAACTATCCAATAAACGCAAACTTTATTTCGGGGCCGAATACCAGGACCAGATTGTAAAGATGCCAACGGTAAATTCTTCGGAAGCTTATAATCCGACCCTGCTGTCTCTTTTTTATAAGATGGACCCGTACGATTATTACCGTCAAAAAGGGTTTCAACTCTTTACCGGTTATCGACCGGTGAATCACGTCCGGCTGAGATTCAGTTATTACGATTATGAGCACTATCCGACGGCGGTGACGGAACATTACAGCGTGTTTCGCAACGATGATTTGGCGCGCTACAACCCTCTGGCCGAACGGGGGAAATTACGTTCTATCGGAAGCAGTTTCCGGTATGACTCCAGAAAACTGTTTAAAAACAAGGACGAGGATTATTACGCCTCGGCGGCACAATACACCCGCCTTATGGCCTGGGTGGAGTATGCTGACCCGGATTTAATCGATAACGATTTCAAATTCACCCGCTATTCGCTGTCGCTGTTCCGTCGCCAGCGTTTGTTCGGGCTGGGGATAAGCAATATTTATCTCTTCGGCGGGCAGGCAGAGAACAACCTGCCGGTACAGAAATTTTTCATCCTTGATTTCGGCGAGGAAATATTTATTAACAACAGCGGCTTCAACACCCTGAATGAAACCAATTTTTACGGCGACCGGGTCTTCAAGGTTTATGTCAACCACGAGTTCGGGCACAATCTTTTTTACAAAAGCGGTCTGCCGTTGATAAAGAAAATTCCTTTCACGCTGAGCGTTCATGGCGGGGCGTTCTGGTCGGAGTTCGAGCGGGAACTTGACCCCGAGACAGCCGGATATTTTCCTTTTGCCCCGACCGCTTATACCGAACTCGGTTTCAGCCTGGGTAACCTGACGCCATTTATGAATCCGTTCAATATGATGCTCGGATTTACCTGGCAGCTTTCGGATTACAACACTAGCGATTTCTCGATTCAATGGGGGTTCGAATTGTAACCGGCTCTATTATAGGGTAGGCTTGTTCATCAGACCCATAAAGAGCACGGTTTCCGAATTTTTATCGCGTATCAAATAGAGAAACGGCCGGTCGCAGCGCAGGGTGAAGGTGCGCGGTTCCCGGACGGCCGTCAGGGCGATACCTACCGAAGTCACCGCCGCGGCCTCGGTGCCTTCCTCGTTCACCTCCACGAACGTCTTGTGCTTGACCTCGCTTATGAACAGGTCCTTCTGCGGGCGGATTCCGGAGAAATCGGCCGCACTCGCCTCGAACGCCGAGGGCATGCCCAGCTTTTGAAGTATCTCGTTTAGGGTAATTTCGAATTCCGTCTTGAAACGCGGCAGGTAGATATTGCCCTCGAGACGGTTCATTTTGCCGAACCATTCCCCGGTGTTGGTCTCGTCCAGCCGGGCGATAAAATCGCTCAGCGAAATATCCTCGCGGGGCAGCAGGATTGTCATAACAAAATCCCCCTCGCCGTAGGGAATATCGGCTATCTGTAACAGGTCATTTTCGAAGTAATTGAACCGGTCCTTACGGTGCATCAGGTAGCATTCACCCTGCTTATCGGCGGATATGTAAAAGACCGAGGGCAGGGTCTTTTTCTCATCGAAACTCACCGTCCAACTACCCTTGAAATAAACGGCGTTAATAAGGTACAGGACCATCGACGGGTCGATGGGCGGGGTGACTATCTGTTTTATTTTGTCGTTGGTAGCCGCACTGACCCAGCGATTGATGATAGCGGCGGCCTCGGGGCTGTAGAAATCAAGACCGGT
>JAFGNW010000060.1 GCA_016926795.1 Candidatus Zixiibacteriota bacterium | reverse complement strand
TTCGTTTTTTCCGTTTTTTCAACTCTGTAATCGTTCATAGTACTAAAGTCACTTTTCAATTTACCAACGTCATAGTACTTCCGTCAGGGGGAACAAATCATAAATATACAGGATAAAAAAATAAACAAATGATAAACACTTTCGTATGAAATATCTACGTTCGAAAGTTTCGTCTTGTGTAAGAACAGGAGTACTTATCCTGATTGACATTTGTTTACCGTAAATTTACGATAGTATCGAATGAAAATAACGGCTATTATCTGCATATTTGCATTCTATTTTTTTACATCTTTAACGGGATGTCAGCAGATTGAGAGCACCAAATTAAGTCCGGCGCTACAATCGACCTCTTCCCCGACAACCTCTCAACCTGGACGCGAAAAACACCCGCTGATAGCCAGCTGGCTGGCCAAGAAAGATGAAATTATCGCCTCCCGAAAGCCCTATGACATGGTTATGTCCGGATGGTTTACGCCGGAGGAGGCCCATCAGATCAAGTCCCACAGTCCGGAAGCCAGACTATTGGCCGGTCTTACTGTTAACTGGGTATGGAACAACCCGGACTGGATTTCTTTCCTGACGACCGTAGCCGGTCATGGGAGAGAGACGTCTTTTATAATTACGGAAGATATGTACCTGAAAAAGCCGAACGGTGAAAGATGCGCTTTCGGCTGGGCGTCAAAGGAATGGGGGCATGAAGAAATCTACGCCATAGACCCCGCAAACCCCGAGTGGGTCGGACTTGTTACGTCATTCTATAAAAACGTGCTGGAACAACCGCAGCACGACGGTATCATTATCGATATGGTTTTGGAAAAGTCGCTTTTCCCAGACGCGATATCCGACCGGGAATGGGTAGATTCCACCGAAAGAATAATGGCCGCGATAAAGGAAGTAAATACGACTGATAAACTCGTTATTTTCAATGCCGGCAGGGATTTCTCGGAAATCGATGCCTACGCAGAATACATGGACGGATTTCTCATGGAAAATTTTCTAGGCAAACAACTGAAGACCACCTTCGAGGATGGACTAAAGGCGGCCGAAACCGGCTTTCTGGTAGTATATGCCGTGGACACCGATGATACCGGCCGGCAGGACATGGACAGGATGAGGCTCGGGCTGACCTTGAGCCTTTTAAATAATAATACTCTGTTTACATATGACTTCGGCCCACGGGAGCACGGCCAGGCGTGGTGGTTCCCGGAATACGACGCGGGCCTCGGGGAGCCGGTCGGGAACTATTATCTAAAGGACGAGGCTTATTACCGCGAATTCGAGACGGGATTTGTCGTCGCCTCGCCGAACCGGGAGACCGCCATTGCTCTGGACGAAGAGCATATCGATGTAACTTCCGGTGAAAGGTCCCGTATTTTTCATATCGAAAAAGGCGACGGGCGTATCTATGTAAAGACGGAATGACCGGTTACCGGGGATTCAGTCAGCGGCCATTCCGACATTATAAGGCCAGTCTTCCGGAAACAACTTATTCCAGAGTCTCTGTCGGCAATTCAGGCAGCACGAGGTCGAGACCCTGGCCAGAGGGTACCACCATTAACTTAATGTCTTCTCCGAGCCTGTCCAGCAGGATGTACTGCAACACTGCGGGCGTCAGAGAATCGGTAATCGCCTCGTTCGCGGCAACCTGGGCATCGGTGACGATACGAATGTATTCCGCTTCTCCCTCGGCTTTGGTCATGCGAGCGTTGGCTTCACCCCTCTCCCTTTCATCCCTTTGCTGGGCTTCTATCTTGACCTGCTCCAAGGTAAACTCCGCCTGTAATACCGCCTGTTCGGCGGCCACCTTAGCTTCGACGGCAGCCACGAAGGTCTCGTTGAACTGGAACTCGGTTATCGATACAGCTTCGGTGATGATCCCGCGTTCCATAAGCCGGTTGGTCAGCTCTTCGGCAATTTCATTTCTTACCATCTCACGGTTAACGATAAGGTCTTCAGCGCGGTGCCTGGCGGTGACCTGCTTGACGACTTCCTGGACGGCCGGCGCTGTAATTCTCCCGATATATTCCATACCCAGCGTACGGTAAATTTCGGCGGTCCGGGCCGGGTCCAGTCGCCAGTTAAGGGCAATGGTGGTGCGGACATCCTGAAGGTCGCGTGAGGCGGCGGCCGCCCCGACCTCGTATTTATCGGTCCTGACATCCATCATTACCACGGAATCGATAAACGGTACCTTGGTACGGAGCCCTTCTCCCAATACAGTGCCGGTCACGGCGCTGAAACGGATGACTACTCCGCGGTGACCGGCGGGGACCGTGGTGAATGAGCCGAAGACGATACTGGCAACGACCAGTATGATTCCGACAATGCTCCCTACCCTGCCCGCCAACCGGGTCCGGGGGTCCGACCGCGGGTCCCGGTTGGTCCGCACAATGTAAAACCCGATAATAAATATAATAATGCCGATAACCAATAATGGAACCATTTTTTTACTCCTTAATTAAAATTCTAATACCAAATATTATGAATCTGAAACTGAACCCGTTAAGAAATCGCATGACTTCAGATAATTGAATTGCGGTTGAGATATTCAGCACTGAATGTCGTTACTGTGTTTTTGACTTTACCTAAGTTTATTACAATACCCTGGAAGATACAAGATTACGGTCGATGAGCGAAGCGTGAACGAGCATTCTGTGACCGGTGAGATTCAATGACAATCAAGAGGGGTAGAAGGGGCTTTTTAAGACGGTTAATTATTTTCCAATTCATCGATAGTTATTCTCAATTTTACTTTCTCCTTGGTATTATCCTCCACGTGTTCGGGTGAGAAAAATATATCGGTCCGGGGCGCATCCCTCCGGATTACGTATTTACGCTGTCGGCCGGTCCACGTGTCCATGACGATATGGTCTATCTTTCCCAGCAGATTATTATTTTTATCTTCAACAACGACACCATATTCCAGTTTCATTTTACCCCCCAATCATAAAAATATCCTATTGGTAACTACTGTTTTGAAAATAGTATTGTACTCAAATTATTGATAGGGAAAGATGAAGTTTATGAAAAATTGGATGATAAAAAGAGCTTATCGTCTTTTTAAAGAAAATGGCTTGTAGTATTAAGCCTTTCTGTCTAACAGGCTAACACAGG
Organism: Candidatus Zixiibacteriota bacterium; assembly: GCA_016926795.1. Lineage (GTDB taxonomy): Bacteria > Zixibacteria > MSB-5A5 > GN15 > FEB-12 > JAFGNW01. The sequence goes on along the minus strand of JAFGNW010000060.1, from coordinate 422 downwards.
AAAAATATACTGTCAAGCATTTCATAAATATTTTCTGGCTTTTACAGGCTATTCTAACAGGCCATTTGTCCGGGAACGGATAATATACATAAGAAAATAACAACCGGGTCTCCAGCCGATTTGAACGTAAAAAATGAAACCACGCCGGACACTTCGCGGGCAGGGCCTACCGAATATCAGCCTTTTCGTAATACGTCAGCTAAATCAGGCAGAATTACCTGCTACGTCCTCTTTTTCTTGAGGACAAAGAAGACACCTACAAAAACAGCACAGACCACGACGGCGATGATTATCCACCAGATAACCGGGAAACCTCCACCGTTATTATAAGGCAGGGTATACTTTACCTTACCGTTTTCCTGATTGAACTGGATATCCTTCGTACCCTCGGGGAAATTGATAGTAGAGGTATAAAGATAGGT
>JAFGNW010000059.1 GCA_016926795.1 Candidatus Zixiibacteriota bacterium | reverse complement strand
GATAGACAATATAAGCGTTCTCGGCGCCCAGCCGCAGGGCGGTACGCACCGAGTCCATCGCCGTGTTGCCGCCGCCTAACACCGCCACGTTCTTGCCGCGGATAATGGGCGTGTCATATTCATCGGGGTCGAACGCCCGCATCAGGTTGGAACGGGTCAGGTATTCGTTGGCGGAATAGATGCCGATCAGGTTCTCGCCGGGGATGCCCATGAAATTAGGCAAGCCCGCACCGGTGCCGATAAAGATGGCGTCGTATCCCTGCTCGAACAGTTCATCGATAGTGTCCATCTTGCCGATGACGGTCGAGTTTTTGAACTCGACGCCCATCTCGGCCATGAAATCGCATTCGGCCTGGACAATTTTTTTCGGGAGACGGAACTCCGGGATACCGTACACCAGCACCCCCCCGGGTTTGTGCAGGGCCTCGAACACCGTCACGGCATGCCCGAGCTTGATTAAATCACCGGCGACCGTCAGCCCGGCCGGGCCGGAGCCGACTATCGCCACCTTGCGGCCGGTGGGCGGGGCGATATCGGGAAGCCGGGTCAGTTTGTTTTCGCGCTCGTAATCGGCCACGAATCTCTCGAGGTAACCGATTGCGACCGGTTTGTGTTTTTTGGACAGGACGCAAACGATTTCGCACTGTTCTTCCTGCGGGCAGACCCGGCCGCAAACGGCCGGCAGGGAATTGGTCTCCTTGATTTTGCGCGCCGCGGCGGCGTAATCTTTCTGCAAAATCAAATCTATAAATCCGGGAATATCAACTTCGACCGGACAACCGGCCACGCAGGGTTCTTTTTTACATTCCAGGCAACGGGAGGCTTCGATTAAAGCCTGCTCCTCGGTCAACCCGAAAGGAACTTCCTTGAAATTTTTCCTCCGCTCCTCGGGTTTCTGCTCCGGCATAACCTGCCGGGGAACGTTCATTCTATCTTTTTTGGGAATCTTTTCAATCACGGCTCGCTCCATCTATGTAAAGAGGATAAAGGTCATTTTTTCGATTACTTTTCATCGGGATATTTGAAACTCTGGACGGCGTCAGCCAGCTTGCATCCCGGTTCGGCCAGGAAATGTTTCATGGCTTTTCGTTCCTGGTCTTTATAGGCGCTGAGGCGCTTGGTCAAAAGGTCGAAATCAACCAGGTGGCCGTCGAAATCCGGACCGTCCACACAGGCGAACTTGGTTTCGCCCCCGATAGAAACCCGACAGCCCCCACACATGCCCGTACCGTCAATCATCAGCGGATTCAAAGATACCCAGGTCGGGACATTGTAGTTCTTTGTCAGGTTCGTGACCACTCTCATCATCGGAACCGGGCCGATAGCCATAATCATGCCGATTTTCTCGCCGTCATCAAGAATCTTCTTCAAAACATCGGAGACAAAACCGTGATGCCCGTAGGAACCGTCGTCTGTACAGACATGGAGTTCGTCGGCGACGGCTTTATGTTCTTCTTCGTAAAAAAGCAAATCTTTTGACCGGGCGCCGATGATGGTGATGACTTTATTACCCGCTTCTTTATAAGCCTGGGCGATGGGATAAATCGGCGCGATGCCGATACCTCCCCCGACCAGACAAGCCGTGCCCCATTTTTCAAAGTGCGAAGGCATCCCCAGGGGACCGACACAATCGGATAACTCGCCCCCGGCCGGAACGGTGGTCATTAAAGCTGAAGTCTTGCCTACCACCTGATAGATAATAGTTAAAAGCCCCTTTTCTTTATTCAGACCGGCAATCGACATGGGTACCCTTTCCCCCTGCTCATTAACCCGGATGATAACGAATTGGCCGGCTTTGGCTTTTGACACCAGGGCTGGGGTTTCCACTCGCATTTTCCAGACCATAGGGCCTATCTGAAAGTTGTCCAAAACCTTGGGCATAAATCCTCCATATTTATAAAATATACGAGTCGGAAAATAACAAATACTGTTAAAAAATCAAACCCTTTCTGGTGCTTCTTAAAGCCTGAAGGATAAAATTTCATCAAAATCGGGACTTTTATAGCTCTTAATAGGAAAATTTACCCATGTAAAACACCTTGTTTATATGATTAAAATTATCATTAAAGAGTATGGTTTTTGTCGCGTTTTACTGTATAAAAAGAACATAATTTTCTTTAAGAACTCCTTGAGTTTTTATTTTAAAATGTTATCTTCTTATGCCGAATTACTAGTATTACAAGGTCTTTTAGGAGAAAGGAGTAGTCATGGCTAACACCAACACTTTAAAAAACGCCGCCTTTGGCTTCTCTCAGATACCCGATGACCAGATTTTTAATTTCGAACAAACATACGGCGCTCATCATTACGGCCGCCTGAATGTTGTTGTCCGCAAAATGGAAGGCTGCTGGCTGACCAGCCTCGACGGAAAGAAATATCTGGATTGCCTGGCAGCTTATTCCGCCGCCAACCCTGGGCATCATCACCCGAAAATTGTTAAAGCCATTGTCGATGCTCTTCAGGGTAATTACGCTTCTGTTATATCTAACGTGGTTTTCACCGACGTTCTGGGAACCTTTTTGAAAAAAACCGCCACTGTCCTGCCCCAGCTGGGCACCCGTTTCGGGAATGACGGTAATAAGGTCCTCCCCAAAAACGGCGGGGTGGAGTCGGTTGAAACTATTATCAAACTGGCTCGTTATTATGGCTGGAAACAAAAGGGCATTCCCGACGGCAAGCAGGAGATTATTGTTTTTAATAACAATTTCCACGGCCGTATGATTGCTATTATCTCGTTCTCAAGCACACCCAAATATAGAGAAGGCTTCGGGCCGCTGACACCCGGATTCGTATCGGTTAAATTCGGCAACCTGGCAGCGGTCGAGAAAACCATCAATAAGAACACCTGCGGTATTTTGGTCGAGCCGATGCAGGCCGAGGGCGGCATGTATCAACCCCCAGCCGGTTTCCTCAAAGGATTGCGGGATTTGTGCGATAAGCACGACCTGCTGCTGATGTTCGATGAAATCCAGGTAGCCCTGGG
>JAFGNW010000285.1 GCA_016926795.1 Candidatus Zixiibacteriota bacterium | reverse complement strand
CCGGGTCTTTGAGAAAGATATCAGGAGATTTTTAAAGCCGGGGATGACTCTGTGGTTTTTGCACGGTCTGTCGGTACATTTCGGGCTGGTCAAGCCGCCCGCGGAGGTCGATGTTATCCTGCTGGCGCCGCACGCTCCGGGTGAGGCGGTACGGGAAAAATACCTGGCCGACCGCTCCGTTTCGGCCTTTTACGCAGTTTACCGGAATAAATCGAAAAAAGCCGCCGCCACCGTTTTCAAGCTGGCGAAAGGGCTCGGTTTCCGAAAAAAGCGGCTGGTCAAAACGACTTTTGAGCAGGAGGCGGTCGGCGATATTTTCGGCGAGCAGGCGGTTCTCTGTGGCGGGCTGGCGCTGCTTATCAAATACGGTTTCGAAACCCTCGTTGAAAACGGCCTGAAACCGGAGGATGCTTACCTTGAGGTTGCCTATCAACTGGATTTGATTGTAGGGTTAATAAAAAAGTACGGCATATCGGGGATGTTCGAGCGGATTTCGGTGACGGCGCAATATGGGGCGCTTAATGCCGGTCCGGTGATAATCGACCGCGGTGTCAAAAAGAGGATGAAAGCCGTTTTTGGTGAGATTAAGTCGGGAAAATTTACCTCAAAACTTGACCGGCTCGGGCAAAATGAGTTGAAAAAGCTCAAAACCGCTCTTAAGGCTCTCAGCCATCCGGAACTCGAAAAAGCCGCGAAAAAGTTCTCCCGATAGGCATCTTCAGGGTCATAACGTGTAATATTCTTTGCATTAATTGAATGAATTTTGTTTCCAAAGATGAAATGTTACTGTTCATTTTTTGAACAGTTTTGCATACTGCTATTATAATTGTTAATATTAAAAAACATTATGCTGTTACAAGGCAATAGCATAAGTACGATTTATCTATTATTATTAAAAAGGGGCATAATCTTTGCAATTTAGTGCCCGTACGATAAAAAAGAAATACGTACCAGTATTGTTAGACCAAAACCCCCGACTGACCATCGGGGGTAATTTTTATGGTTTTTTCTCCGGGTCGTCTATAACTTCCGGTTTATAAATTATAAATATTGACGCTTGAATTTTATGAGGTTAGATTTCAACGAATTATGAAAAAATTTATTAGAACATTCACGGCCGTCCTGGCGGTTCTGGTTGCGGCGGTGGTCGCTTATTATCTCTATGATATTTTTCGGGAGCGAACCCATACCGAAGAACTGGCGGATATAATTCATCTGGAAGACACCCGGCAGTTATCCGAGAAGCTGACCGGATATCTCGACCGCGATGATTTGGAACTTCGCGTCCGGACAGCCCTCGCGGTGGGGCGTATCGGTGACCGGCGCAGCCCCGCCATTTTATACAATCTCCTGGGTGACAGCGCCATCGATGTAGCCGCGACGGCGGCTTTCGCGCTGGGTTTGACCGGGGATAAGACTATCGCTGCCAGGCTGCTCGACCGGGCTCTGGACCTGCCCTCGGTGGTGACTGCCCGGGCGGTCGAGGCGGCCGGGCGGCTGGCCGACAGCTCCATGACGGACGTTATCGAAAGTCTGGCCGGGTTCCTGTCCCATCCTTCGCCCGATGTACGCGAGGCGGCCTGTTACGGTCTGGCATCGGCCGGAGCAATGAATAAAGGGACAGCCGTGCTCGACCTTTTTAAAACGGAGCCGGACAGTATTGTCCGCGAAGCGGCTTTTTATACCCTGGCCCGACTGGGCATCGATGAAGCGACGCCTGAGTTTATTCAAATCCTGGCTGACCCCGACCCGTATCTGCGGAGCCTGGCGCTGAGGGGACTGAGCCGGTCATCGTCGAACAAAGCCGCTCATTACACGGCTATTTCCCTGAACGACAGCGACCCCTGCGTGGTAGCCCAGGCTGTTTACGGTTTGCAGAGGCTCAAGGACAGCGGTTTTGTCGACAACCTGGTAAAAAAACTGCGCGATGAAAAAGACGAAAACCTGACGCTCGAACTTATCAAAACCCTGCAGATGTTAAAAACCGGCGCCGGAGCGGAACTGGTGGAGATGTTTTTCAAATCCCGCCCCTCCGATAACATCGTCGCGGCCGGGTTGACCTACCTGGCCACCGTCCGGGGTGACCGGGCGGTCGGTATTATCGATTCGGTGCTCAGCGAGGTCCCGCCGGCCTTCGTCCGCGCCGCCTGTGCTGAGGCATACGGGATAGTCGACAAGGGCGGTATTATTTCCCGTCTGGGGACGCTGTTCGGCGACGAGGACCCGATGGTTCGCGGCGCGGCGTTTAGCGTGCTAACCCGGCTCGACAGCAACAACGTCGATTATTATATAAAGAAAGCCCTGAACGACCCCGATTTTATGCTGAATATTCTGGCCGTGGATAAAATCATGGAAAACAAATATAAATCTTACCTGCCGACGCTCAAGACGGTGATGTCGCGCGGGCCGGAAATCGATATTGACCTGCGGCGCTCGATTGTCACCGCCGCCGGGGCTTTTCTGCGTGAGGATTCGACGGACCAGACCGCCCTGGAGATTCTCATCAAGGGGACGCTGGACAAGGAGTATGTCATCAGAAAAGACGCCGCCGAGATTTACGAGCAGGTCCTGGGCGAAGACTATTTTTACCTGGTGCCGCCGGCGCACACCCGCATCAAGGAAAGCGAGATAGAAAGCGCTATTAAAAAGTATACAACCAACCCTTACGCTATGATAATGACGAGCAAGGGTGAAATCGAGATGGAGCTTTATTTCGATGTGGCGCCGCTGACGGTTCTTAATTTCATCAAGCTGGCCCGGGCCGGTTATTTCGACGGCCTGTCGTTTCATCGCGTTATCCCCAATTTTGTCGTGCAGGGGGGTGACCCCCGCGGCGACGGCTGGGGCGGGCCGGGGTACAGCATCCGCTGCGAGTATTCCGAGGAACCCTATCGAAGGGGCACGGTCGGCATGGCTACCTCCGGGAAAGATACCGGTGATTCGCAGTTCTTCATCGCTCTTTCACCCCAGCCCCATCTGGCGGGCCGCTATACCGTGTTCGGCCAGGTGCTGGAGGGGATGGACGCGGTCGATGAAATCGTTCACGGCGACTTAATTGAAAAAGTCATTATCCGAGAAACCCTGCCATGAAAAAAATCAAATATTTAATATTGTCGCTGGCGGTAATGTTGCTGCCGGCGGCGCTGCACATTGCGGCACAGGAAACGGGCAATATCGACCCGGCTGCCATCATTCAACGCATCCTGGCGGTTGAACGGGCACAGCTCGACGAAATCAGGGATATTATCTTCGAAGCGGAGTATATCGAGGGCGAACTCAAGGATGACAGCTACCAGGAAAAGGTCCGCTTTACCAAAAAGATATTTTTAAAATTCCTGCCCGACACCGTCCTGTT
>JAFGNW010000058.1 GCA_016926795.1 Candidatus Zixiibacteriota bacterium | reverse complement strand
GCCCCGGGGTCCTGTGAATGGCCGGGGTCGAGAACAATCGTTTTGCCCTTCAGGCGCCGGGTTTCTTCGGGCGCTTTATTCAACTGGAAATAAAAAGTGTTGCCATTGTAATAAGTGTCATAACCCCAGATGTCGCGGTTGAGTTTTATCATCACCTCATACAGGTTCGGCTCCGGTTGCGACCAGGTGATGATATCGACCAGCTTATCGGAAAAATCGTAACGAATCCAGTCGGTGTCGCTGGTCACGCCGAAAAGCTGGATGCGCACGGTTCGCTTGTCGTCCTCGATTATACGATATGGATGTTTCCCGGCCAGGGGGAATTCCACCAGAAGCTTATCTGCAAAACCGTAGGTCCGCATGGATTTCAGATATGATTTCGGAGGGCGGATTCCGGGCGGCAATTTTTCAACGGCGTTGATGTTGACCCAGGCGTACTGGGTTTCAGAGAGTTTCGCGCGGTACCACTCCCCCTCGCGCCCGACTGCCAGAGCCTCCACCCCCTCGGGTTGAAAACGGGCGAAATACCCTTTGCGGGGGCCGTGTCTGATTATCTGCACTGAATCGGTAAACCGGATTGTGAAGGGATAATCAGGCGGGTTTAGAGATACTCTGTAACCGCTCTCGAGGCTGGTTTTGTCGAGCATACTCAGTTTTTTGTGAACATCCAGAATATTCACCGGGATATCCGTATCGAGCAGGCTGTCGAGTACTTTGCCCTTATCGGGTGTCAGATAGTAGGTGATACGCTTACCGACCGCGGTGGCATCGTGGGGAACGACATAGAAACCGGAATAAATACCTTTTATCAATAGCGAATCGGGCACGGCCCCGGCGCCGAACACCAGTTCTCCCCAGTACGGTTGCTGCCGGGGGGGGACCTCAGTCACCGGTACCGAATCGACCACCCCGTCAATCGAAAACCAGCCCGTCATCCCCGGTGTTCCCTGGAAAAAAACCTCCAGCACATCCCCCCCTGTCAAAACCAGGTCACCGGATTGCGGCCGGTAATCACCCGATATTTGCAGGGTGTCGTCGGGTAAGCTTGTAAGCGGTTCGGGGATGGTGACCGTCACCGCTGCTGAGGCTATCGCCGATAACGTCGAAAGGTTACCGTTTTCGTAGCTTTTTAAATCGTTTTTGGAATAAGCGTTTATTTCAAAGGTGAAAAGACCCGGCGTGATGGAGACGAAAGCGATAAAACCGCCGTCGCGGTGCGGCTGAATTTCAAGGCCGTTTACATAGAGAATTATATCTTTCGTTTTGACGGGGAGATTCCGGGGCAGATGACCGAGGATGAAAGTCGAGTCCACGGCCGATACCACCTGTTCCGGCTTGGGATAAATTACGGTTATTTCGGGTATCTGAGCGCAGGCGTTCCCGATTAAAAAAAGAAAAAAGATAGCTGACAGCGTCAGTTTATTCCTTGATATATTTATCAACCACATCTCTTTTAAGTTTCGGGCCGCCGATAATTTCCCGGTCCACCTCGATGGTATCCATGCAATAATTTATCCCGGTGGCGATATCGTCTTCGATTAAAAGCGGACCATCAAGGTCCCAGTAGTCAGCCATCGACGACATATAAAGGGATTGGGCGATACCCACCGATGATTCGACCATACAGCCCAGCATGATTTTCTTTTTATCGTTGCGGGCGGCTCTGGCTATCTCGATGGCGTGGAGTATGCCGCCGCTTTTTTCCATTTTAATGTTAACGCCCTGGATATACTCGGCAAAGGTATGATAATCGACAAGGGTGTTCATGCCCTCGTCCAGGAAAAGCTCGACTTTTTCGTTGTTGCCCTTAAGGTGCGGCCAGTCCTTGATAAACTCGATATCGGTCGGCTGCTCGATTATGGTAATACCGGCGTTAGCCAGGTTGAATATCATTTCTTCGGCCTTTTCGCACGACCAGGCGCCGTTGGCATCAACCCGAATTTCCCGGTCGGTTATCTCTTTGAGGGATTCGATAATCTTGATATCCTCTTCCCCGCCGAGCTTGATTTTGACAATGGGGAATTCCGAATCGTAAATATCCCTGATCATGCGGGAAGCGTCATCGAGGCTGATGGTGATAGAGCTTTTGACTCCGACCGGTCCGCCGATCTGGAGTATCTCCCAGGGGTAACGTTTGGTTTCTCCCGAAATATAATTGAGCACCATTGAGATCAACGCCGAGCGGGCGACGGGATTTATACGGTAGCCGCCGATTTCATCGAGAGTGTTGATATCGACTTTTTTGTGCGCCTTGAGCAGCTCGATGCCTTTTTTTATGTCTTCGTTAATCTGGTCAAGGTTGGGTCCGTAATGAACCGAACCGGAAGCCTCGCCGGTATAGCGGTTATTGAGGATGGTAAGCAGGTTGGTCTTTTTTTCGGCGGCGCCTTTGGATATGATAAATTTCTTTTTTAAAGGGAAGGTAATTTTGACGGTGTCGACGTTAATCATAGAATTCTCCTGGCTTGGTTGTAATCGCGGTCAAGGTCCGCCCGGTAATTCGGCATATCCGGTTTTAAAGAATTTATCCTTACCCCGCCCCCGCCCCGGGAGGCGTGAATTACTTTCTCCTTACCTATCGCGAAGCCGACATGTCTTTTAAAAAATATCAAATCGCCAGCTCTGACCTCATCGCGCGAAATTTTAATGCCCGTATTAATCTGTTCGGCGGTATCTCGGGGAATGTAAAGGCCGTATCTGGAGCAAATCGCCCGCACGAGGCCGGAACAATCGAAACCGGCCGGGCTGATTCCCCCCCACAGGTAAGGGACACCCAGAAATTTAAAAGCTTCGTTAACCAGCCGTTTCCCGAAAATATTTTTACTCTTCTTTTTATTAATCGGCCTGACCGCCCGCGACTTAAGAAAAACCACGGTTTTATCGGGTAAAACCGCTTTACAGTATCCTTTGTACAGGTGACTTATCCAGACGCCGGTGCCGTAATATAAAAAGTACGGTTCGGTGGTTTTATTCCCGGGTGAAGTTAAAAGCCGCGCCCGGTCAAGAGCGACCACGGCGTTTGTTTTTTTCAGGTAATATTCAAAGGCGCTTTTACTTATCGTCTTAAGGAAGCGTTTATCCGCCCAGCCGGTATAATTGTCCGTCTGGGCTACCTGCCAGAATTCCCTTGACTCTTTCAAAACTTTCACCGGTTCGGCGAACAGCAGCTGGCTGGCTCGTTCGCTGTCATAATCCGGACGACTCCACAGGTCGAGCAGATTGGTTGTTATAAAAGCATATTTCATATATATATGTTAGACAAAGATAGCTTTTCAATCAAATAAAAAAACCGGGCGATGACCCGGTTTTTGAAGACCAAATATGACAATCAGGCTTTGACTTTGCCGACTTCGGCCAGGGCCTTTTTAATTCTCGATATTCCCTCCTTGATATTTTCCACCGAGTTGGCGTACGAGAACCTCACGTACCCTTCGCCGTATTCACCGAAAGCCGTACCCGAAAGGCAGGCCACACCGGCTTTTTCGAGCATAACGTCGGCGAATTCTTTTGACTTCAAACCGGTTCCGGTGATATTCGGAAAAACATAAAAAGCGCCTTCCGGTTTGAGACAGCTGACTCCCTCGAGGCTGTTGAGACCTTCGACAATGACATCCCGGCGGCGACGGAACTGCAATACCATGTCATCGATCGCGTCCTGCGGGCCGGTCAGGGCTTCAATCAGGGCGTACTGTGTAAAAGTAGCCGTGGACGAAAAATTATTGATAGCTAGGGTGAACATGTACTCGGCAAGCTTTTTCGGCATAGCCGCGAAACCCAGCCGCCAGCCGGTCATGGCGAAAGTTTTGGACAAACCGTCGATTGCGATGGTTCTTTCCATGGCGCCGGGTAAAGATGATATCGACTTGAAATCAACATCGTAAATAATCCGTGAATAAATCTCGTCGGAGAGAATCCACAGGTCGTGCTTTTTGGCCAGGGCGTATATGCCTTCCAGGTCTTCCCAGGTCAGAATCCCGCCGGTCGGGTTTTCCGGAGAATTAAGGATTACCATCCGGGTTTTAGGCGTTATCAACTGCTCGAACTCGTCCAGGCGAAAACGGAAATCGTTTTCTTCGCGAAGCTTGATCGGCACCGGTTTGGCCCCGAGAAATTTGGTGACCGAACGATAGGTGGGATAGCCGGGGTTGGGCACGATAATCTCATCGCCATCGTTTATCAGGGCTATCATAGCACAGAAAATAAGCGGCTTGCAACCGGGCATGATAATAACGTTTTCCCAGTCGAGTTTGATATTGCGGGTTTTGGCCATGTACTCCGCAGCCACTTCCCGCGCCGCGGGGATGCCACCCGAGGGAGCGTAATGTGTCTGGCCGTCGTAAATGGCTTTGACGGCGGCGTCGCTGATGTTCCTTGGGGTGTCAAAATCCGGTTCGCCGATCTGAAGGTGAATGACCGACTTGCCCTCGGCTTCCATCTGTTTAGCCTTGGCCAGCACCACAAATGCGCCTTCGGATTCCAGGCGGCTGACTCTTTCGGTATATTGCATGATTCCTGCCTCTCTTTATAAACCAAGTAAATTTTTTGCTTTTTCTGCGATATGTTCCGCGGCCAGGCCGAAATGCTTAATCAACTGCCAGGATTGACCCGACTCGCCGAAGCGATCTTCGACACCGACCATATCAAATAGAATATTATGTGATTGTATCGATTTATCCATAGCTATCACTCCGGCCACCCGGTTGCCCAGGCCGCCGACCTGATGTTCCTCGGCGGTGATGATAGCGCCGGTTTCCGAAGCAGCCCGGGTAATCGCCGCTCTGTCCATGGGTTTAATAGTGTGCATATTGATTACCCGGATTTCCAGGCCGTATTCCCGTTTCAAAATCCAGGCCGCTCGAAGAGCTTCGGCCGTCTCCGGACCGCAGGAGATGATAG
>JAFGNW010000284.1 GCA_016926795.1 Candidatus Zixiibacteriota bacterium | reverse complement strand
ATAGTGAAAATATTGTAGAGCATCTCCCTTACTTTTATGGCTGCCGGTGGCGGGTCGATTTTGTAAAGGTTGTCGAGGGCCTTGGTGGCGGCCATGTGATGGGCAGTCGGGCAGACACCGCAGATGCGCGGCGTTATCTGGGGCATATCCTCGGCCGGGCGACCCAGGGCGAAACGCTCGAAACCGCGCAGTTCCGGCACCTGGAAATAAGCCCGTTCGACCGTGCCCTCATCGTTCAGAATAATATCGATTTTTCCGTGCCCCTCGAGCCGGGTAATCGGGTCAACTACAATTCTCTGGGTCATGATTGTTTCCCTCCTTGAGCGGCAGGTTGATAATAGCGATGTAGCAGTGAGGCCGGCAGGCTGTAGCGGTAAAAAGTCCCCACCGGGTCAACGATCTTGCTGAGGATTTTTTCGATTTCTTCTTCGTCGTTGGAATCCGCCAGTGAGGCCACCGCTGAAAGCGCTTTCATACCATAATCGATAACGTTGCTGATCGGTCCCATGCAACCGGTGCAGGGCATATTGGCCGTGGTGCAGGCTGCGCCGCAGCCCTTCCGGGTAATCGGACCCAGACAGAGCAGGCCCTGAGCCAGCAGGCATTGTTCGGGGTCAATCATTATTTCATGAGGACGTTTGAATTGCTTCTGGCTCATCTTTTCCGGTTTGGTTTCTTTGCGCGGGCATTCATCGCACAGAGCGATATCGGGGGCGAGGACGGCACCTCTGGGCGGCAGTTCGCCCTTGAGAATCTTGCTGACCGCTTCAGCGATAAGGTTCACCGGGGGCGGACAACCCGGCAGGTAATAATCCACCGGGATAACCTGGTCGAGCGTCTTGACCGTGTTCCACAGGTTAGGCAGTGTCAACGTTCCTTCCGGAGCTTCGTATTCTTCCTGCGGGACGGTTTTCTCATCGTTAACCACACTGGGGACGTTGAAATAAGCCTCGTCGAACATAGCTTTCCGGTCGAACAGGTTGGCCAGTCCGGGAATTCCGCCGGTATGGGCGCAGCTTCCAAAAGCCACCACCAGACCGGATTTGCGCCGCAGGAGTTCCACCATCTCGTGCTGTTCGGAACTGCGGACAGCGCCGTTGATAAAACTGACCGTCAGTTCGCCGTCGAGCATACTCTCCACATCACTCCGCTTGAAATCAAGCGCCACCGGCCAGAAGACGATATCCACCGCCTCGACCACTTTCAGAATGTCAGGCCCCAAATCGACGACCGCTTCCTCGCAGCCGCCGCACGAGGCGCACCAGTAAAAAGCTACTTTGGGTTTGCTCATGACGCCTCTCCTTCCGCTATCGTAACTGGTTCAACCCGGGAAACGCGGTCATTTTGAGGTTGAAGTTGGGAGGCCGGCTCAAGTTTGAGCGGCCCGAGCTTGCGCACCTGTTCGGTCATTTCATTGATGACTTTCTGTACCTTATCACCTTCGGAAGCGGCGATCCACTCCAGCCGGATGCGTTCCTTTTCGATACCCATCATGTTTAAAAACCGTTTCAGGAGGGTGAAGCGCCGAAGCGCCTTGTAGTTGCCTTCCTGGTAATGGCAATCGCCGGGATGACAGCCGCCGATAAGCACACCGTCGGCCCCTTCACGGAAAGCCTTGAGAATAAACTGCGGGTCGAGCCGCCCGGAGCACATTATCCGAATCACCCTCACATTGGGCGAGTACGCCATCCGCGCCGTACCGGCCAGGTCGGCGGCGGTGTAAGTGCACCAGTTGCAGAAGAAGGCGATAATCCGCGGCTCGAATTGCTTTCTATCGTTATCAGACATAACTGATTACTCCCTCAATTTCGTGTAAAATTTGTTCGTCGGTAAAGAGGTTCTGCTGCAGGGCGCCGGATGGACAGGCGGCCACACAGGTGCCGCAGCCCTTGCAAAGCGCGCCGTTCACTGAGGAAATATTTTTCTCGTCGTTAAAACTAATCGCACCGTAAGGACAGAGTCCCAGACAGGTCTTGCAACCGGAACAGAACTCTTCTTGCAGGTAGGCGGTGTTAGGCTCCAGTTCGACATAGCCCCTATCGATAAGGGCCAGTGCTTCGGCCGCGGCCGCTCCGGCCTGGGCGACGCTGTCAGGGATATCTTTCGGTCCCTGGCAGGCCCCGGCCAGGAAAACACCGTCGGTGAAAGTCGACACCGGCGCCAGCTTGGGATGCCGCTCCAGGAACCAGCCTTCATGACTGCAGCTGACGTTGAACAGGCGGCGGACCTCATCGACGTTCTCGTGCGGCTCCATCCCGACCGAGAGCACCACCATATCCACCGGGATGCGGCGCACCGCCCCGATCAGGGTGTCCTCGGCACGGATTACCAGCTTGCCTTCTTCTTCCGGAATTGTAGCCCAATCGGATATCTCGGCCACCCGACCGCGGATAAAATGAACGTTCTCCTTCAGGAGCTTTTCGTAAAACTCTTCATAGCCTTTACCGGGCGTCCGCATATCTATGTAGAAATTGTAAACTTCGGCCTCGGTTCGCTCCTTTATCAGATGCGCCAGCTTCAGCGAGTACATGCAGCACACGCGCGAGCAATAAGCGTTGGTCTTGGAATCCCGGCTTCCGACACAGTGCACTATCCCGACCGTTTTGGGTTTTTCACCGTTCTGAAGGTGAACCTCACCTCCGGTCGGCCCCGCCGCGTTGACCATCCGCTCGACTTCGAGACTGGTATAGATGTTGGGATACTTACCGTACCCGTATCTCGAGATGCGGCTTGCGTCAAACGTCTTGAAACCGGTGGCCAGGATAATCGCGCCGACATCGATTTCTTTGATCTCCACTTTCTGGTCGAAATCGATAGCATCGCGCTCGCAGGCGTCGACACACGGCTTTTTACACTTATTGCGTTTTATCTGAACGCAGGTTTCCGGGTCAATAACCGCCACCAAAGGCGTGGCCTGCGGGAAAGGGATATAAATCGGTCGGCGCTTGCTCAGGCCGACGTTGAACTCGTCTTTGGTGATGCCTTTTTTGAAGACGCAGGCCTCGACACATTCATAACAGCCGACACACAGGTCCTCTTTGATATAGCGCGGTTTCCGTTTGACCTTAACTTTGAAATTACCGACAAATCCTTCCACCTCAGCTACCTCGGAATAGGTCCATAGGATAATATTGGGATGAGCCCGAACGGCCGACATCTTGGGCGTCAGGATGCAGGCCGAGCAGTCCAGGGTGGGGAAGGTCTTATCGAATTTGGCCATATGGCCGCCGATGGTGGGTTCTTTCTCCACCAGGTAAACTTTCCGCCCGGCCTCGGCCAGCGTCAGGGCGGCATGAATTCCGGCGATTCCGCCGCCGACCACGAGTACATCGGAGGTGACCGGCACCCGGGTCTTCTCCAGTGGCCGGTGCAGGACAATGCGTTTCACCGCCGCCGCGATAAGCGCCTTGGCTTTCTCGGTCGCGGCGTTTTTATCCAGTGTCACCCAGCTGACGTGCTCGCGGATATTGGCCATCTGGAACAAAAACGGGTTAGCATCGGCGGCTATCATCGCCCGACGGAAAGTCGGTTCGTGCATCAAGGGCGAACAGGAAGCCACCACCACCCGGTCGATTTTGCCGTCTCTCAGGTCTTTCTGTATCATCTCCTGACCGGGGTCGGAACACATAAACTTGTATTCTGTAGCCACTGTCACATTGGGCAAAGTTTTGGCGAAAGCCACCGTCTCTTTTACATCAACCCGGCCTGCAATATTTATCCCGCAGTGACAGACATAAACACCGATTTTTGGCTGGCCGTTGGGCGAAGGTATATTAACCGTGGACATGCTGACCTCCTTCCGCCTTGCTGAAAGCCCGCGCGGGAGAGACAAATACCCGCTTAAGACCCAGCATTTCATCCGACAGGCCAAAAGCATGGCCCATCAACTGGGTGAAGTATATCACCGGAATTTTTATTTTATGGCCGTAGATACCGCTTATGCGGGATTGGTAACATTCCAGGTTGAACTGGCAGAGGGGGCAGGCGGTAACTATCAGGTCACACCCGCGTTTGCGAGCCTCGGCCAGCAGGATATAGCTCAAACGCAGGCCGACATCCTGGACAATACCCGTCAGCGAACCCCCGCAACAGCGGGTTTTAAGCGGCCAGTTAACCACTTCACCGCCAAGCATTTTGACGATTTTATCCATCGTCTGTGGGTCGTGCTGGTCGTCGAAATCGGAATAAGGCCGCACCAGCTGGCAACCGTAATAACAGGCCACTTTCAAGCCTTCCAGCGGCCGTTTGACCAGTCCTGTAATCTTATCGGGAGTGAGGTCGTTAATCAAAACATCAAGGGGATGCCGTACGTGTATCTTATCGTTGTATTTCAGTCCCCCCGCCTCCAGGGCTCGGTCGATTGTTTCCCGGAGTTCGGGATGCTCGGCCAGGTAGCGGTGCGCCTTGTTCAGACCCAGGTAGCAGGCGGCGCAGGGCACGACCATCTCGGCGAAATCGTTTTCGCCGTTCTGGCGCTCGGCTAGGGCAAAATTGCGGGCGCTTAAAGCGAAAGCCTTTAATTCACTAATGGACATGTAAGCCGTGGCCCCACAGCAGTTCCAATCCTCAAGTTCCTGAAGCGGTATATCCAGTGCCTCAAAGACCGCCAGCAACGAATCCTCGTAAGCCCGACCGGTGCTTTTCAGAGAACACCCGGGGTAATAAATATAACTCATGCGATCTCCTTCCCGGTCGACACCAGCTCATCTTTACTTTTAACCATGTGTTCTTTTTCGAGCACTTTCAGGATACTTTTCAATTCTCCCCGCCGCTTAATCGATTCCCGTTTCGGACTGAGACGACCCTGTGAGAACAGGCGCAGACCCAGACCCATTTGCTTAAAGATTTTGAAGGGATTGGTTTTCATGAAAAGGTTCACCAGCAGCCAGCTTTCCGTACTGCGGCCGTAGTTTTCGACCGCTTTGAAAAACTCGCTGGCGAGAACCGGCGTGGGGAAACGTTTCGGATAAACTTTTTCCCGAATCGCCAGCCGTTTGGCAGCGTACATGATGTCGGTTAATTTGATATCTTTGGGGCACTCCACCGTGCAGGAATAACACGAAGCGCACAGCCAGGTGGTGTAACTGCTGAGCACCTCACCCTTAAAGCCCGCCCGGATCATAGCGATTATCTGCCGGGGCGTATAATCCATATACGGACTGATCGGGCACATGCCGCTGCAGGTACCGCACTGGATACAACTGTAGAGCTTTTCCCCACCGGGTATGGACGCAATCTCATTGACGAACTGAGGGTCAAGATCCGATTCGTATCTTATCTTGCGCCACCCTTGCCACTTATTCATAAGCATCCTCCTCTTTGAGGCCTTCTTTTTATTTCCGAAAGAAAGTTTATAATTTCAAATCCTTTACTTTCCCGACGGAAAGTTGTCGTGCGGTGGCGCCAATCATAACTGGTCGAACCGGACTAAAAAGTCGGGCAGGCCCTATCGCCTTTCAGTCCCGTTCGCCGGACCATCATCCTCGCCGCTTTTAGCCTTCGACCGGACCGCGCCGATACGGCGGATCGGGGTCGCCCAGGGCATAACGTGTACCCGGCGTATCGTACGACTCAGCCGGATACCGTTTAACGAGCCTTTAATGTAAATCTCCCGGTCGCTTCTGAACAGCGATTGCTCTTTAAGGTATGTGAAAAATATCACAAATATGTTTAAGCGATTATACCGGGTCGGGTGAAAATAGACTTCGTTTCTAAGAGAATAACGGGCTCGAGAGAGCCGGAAAAATTGATACAATAAGGCCCGCACATTCAAGCGCGTAATTTGTCGCCCATTGTCAGGACGCAGGGACTCAACGCACCCTGGAAAATGATGCTTATAACACCGCTGCATTTTAATTATATACTTACCTTGGAGTATAGAATATAACATAAAATTTGATATGTCAATCAAAATAACGATATAATCAGTTTTAGTTATAGAAATATCCCTAACCTAAGCGGATAATCCGTTTTGCGGGAAATATGTCTTTTTAGCGCCAGTCGCCAACGGCGATGAAACCACCCCAGGAGAAAGGGTGGTCGGGCAGGTTCTTTTCGCGCAGGGCTTCAATCTTTTCGACCTGTAACCGGCGGACGGTCTCAGCCAGATTTTTTTCTTCAAGATTATACAACCGACTCATAATCTCGGCCGTCGCCGTGTCAGAAATCGACCACAAAACGCTCAGTACCGTTCTGGCACCCGCCATTTGGAAGGCTTTTCGCAAACCGTAAACCCCTTCCCCGTCTTTTACCTCGCCCAGTCCGGTTTCGCAAGCCGAAAGAACCACCAGCCGGGTCCCCTCGAGATTTATTCCGACAACTTCGTCAGCCGTTAAAACTCCGTCTTCCGATTTCGGGTCATCGCGGTTTTGCTCGCGCCGGTTAGCCCCGGCCAGGAAAAGACCCGAAAGGAGCAGAGGATTTTCACCCCGGTAAGCCGGAGTACTCTCATAAGTCAAATCCTGACGAAAGGATTGACATTCACCGGCTAAGAAATATCCGTGTGTGGCCAGATGAATTATCCGGTGACCGGGAGCTTCCCTCTTGAATGCAGCTTCCCCGGCTTCCCTTCCCAGATAAACCGTAACCGGTTCCGCGGTGCTCTTCTTCCAGTTATCGACAATTCGATTTATCTCCAGCCGGGTGCCGGGCAGGGGTTCGACCCGAATATCCGCCGTCAGGCGACTGGTAACCGAACGGATATTTATCATCCCCTCAGCGTTACGGGTCGCTTCGTTCACGGCGTTTGAGGTACTGTCGGTCACACCCGGGAGCGTCGATATCGGCGCGTCATAATCCGGGTCCCCGAACGCCATCAAACCCCGACCCTCCCGATAGCTGTCGTGCAACCGAATCAAATCCCGACCTGAAGACAGGTAATGAAGAGCCTGCGTTTCCACAAGATACTTGCCGTCCGGGGCTACCAGGGCGCCGAAAGAAATCAGGTTTAATCCTCCATCGGGAGCTATTAATACCATTTTTTTTGATATTGTCGAATTCACTATCGGCTGCCACAATTTTTCGTATAATTTCGCAGCCAACTCCCGATATCGGGTCTGGTCGATAATATTGGGATTACGCCGGTCGGAAGTGATATCCAGAAAATGGCGACGATATTCCTGAACCAGAGCATCGGTTGACGCCGCCTCCCCCAAATCCCGGAGAGTAAGTTCGCCTTTATCATTAATCACAAGCGCCATATAGCGCGGGATGGGCACAACATCTTCGGGCGCCGCCCCCCGGTAATTATATTTTATATACTCTACCAGTACTGAGTTCGACGGTAACAACGAGGCCAGCTTTTTATAGTCTATCTTTTCAATTTCCTGTTTTAATCTCACCGCCGAACACCTTTCGGCCAGTTCGCTTTCCTGATGGTCCGCCTCTTTCTGCAACGAATCAAGCTCAGAGAAAAATTCTTCGTTCCGGCCTTCTTCCGACCCGGCGATAAATTTCCGGGAAATCATTAACTTCAGCATCCGATATCTTTCAGTCAGTTGAACCAGGGCGGAATCGGCCGCATTAGCCAGCATTTTCTTTCTTTCATAAATTTCATCCGAGACCTGCCCCTTGGAGGCCAGAATCACCCCGGCAGCCTCAGCCAGATTTTTCTCATCCCGGAATTGACCGTCCAGAAAACAGGAGAGGTAGTTGCCGGCCGACTGCCGCATGAGCATACAGTAAGTCAGGGCGTCCCGTTCGGCGAGGATGATGGAAAAATCCTCAAAATTCTTTTTCCTGATCGTGAAAGCCCGGAAGGCTCTTTCCCGAGAGGTTTCGAAATCTTTTCCGTACCGTTTCAAAAGGCTCGACAATTCCAGGTTGCGAGCTGTCTTTGGATGCTCCGGGCCAATGGTTCTTTGAAAGATATCGTGAGCTCTATCAAAAAGCGAGTCCGCCCGGTCGTATGCACCCACCAGACGATACAAATCAGCCTGGAAAGTCAACAAATTCGCAACCTCGGGGTGCATCTCACCATATTCCGAACTCAAAATAGAAACAGCCCGCTCCATAAGCGGCTCGGCATCGTTATATCTTTTCTGTCGGGTATAGAGTTCGGCCAGACTTTGCAGGATGTTGGCGAAAGTCGGTTCATTCTGCCAGTCGTTTTTTTGGAAAATCTCTAAAGAGCGCTTCAGGAGGGGTTCGGCTTCGATATACATACCCTGAGTTATATAATCATACGCCAAATTATTTAAAGCGAAAGCGACATCGGGATGGTCCCCGCCGTAAGTTTGTTCTTTTATCAGCAAAGCCCTTTTATCACATTCGATTGCATCTTCATTTTTCCCCATCTTGTTAAACAGGGTAGCCAGGGTCGTCAAGAGGTAGGCGACGTTGACATGGTCGGGACCCAGATTGCTTTCCATTATTTCTAAAGCTCGTTTAAAACCCTTCTCGGCGTTGAGAAAATCACCTTTCATCATACAATTGCGAGCCAGATTAAAAACGCCCACATCCAGATCGCGATGCCCGGTTTTCTCCCAGATACCGAGCGCCCGCTGATAACAGGAATCCGCTTTTTCATAATTACCTAATTGATTGTAAAGGTCGCCGAGGTAATTCAAGGTTACCGCCAGGTCCGGGTTATCCGGCTCGAACTCCCGGTTACAGATATGCCAAGCCTTAACCAGGATTGACTCAGCTTCAAAATACCGTTCCTGCTCACGATACAAATCACCCAGGCTGTTAAGACATTTCACCACCAGCGAAAAATCGGTTTCGGGCGCTTTCAACCTGATTTCCAGCACCCGTTTCAGCATGACTTCGGCCTCGGTTAATTTCGACTGAATAACATAAAGTTCGGCCAGGTTGTTCAGACTGTTGGCCAGACTGGGGTCATCGGGACCGAGCGACTTTTCCTTAATCGCCAGCGCCCGCAAATAAAGCGGTTCCGCTTCCCGGTATTTACCCTGATATTTTAAAACCAGTCCAAGGGCATTAAGACTTTTCCCGATATCGGGATGTTCCGGCGGAAGTTTTTTTTCCCTTATCTCCAGAGAACGGCTGAGTTGGTCTTCAGCTTCGGCAAAATCACCCCGGCGGGCATGACATATCCCCAGCACATAGGCAACCTTGGCGATAGCGGTGTCTTCGGCGCCGAATTCTTTCTCTAACGCTTCATAAAGATTGCCCGCTATGGCCAGGGCGGAATCGTGTTGCTGTTCCCGGGATAAAGAATCGGCGGTTTTTAAAAGGTCCTGCCAGGTTTGACCCTGAATATTTCGCGCCGAAACGATAAGCAGCAGGGTTACCGCCAGGAACTTCAGTCGAGCAGACATACACCCCCCAGGGTAGCATTATTGATTAACGATTCATGTAACTTAAATAAGATACAAGAGGCTATTATTCCTGTCAACCTGAAACGCTGCCGGTAAGGATGTCTCTCTTTATAAGACAACCGCCTGACTCTCACCGGGGCGGTTGTCTCGAAAAACGTGATTTTACAATTACGGACAGTCCGGTAAAACCTTATGCGATAGATACAGATTGTCAATCAGGGCGGTGATATCCGAAATATCGGGTTCGCCGCCGCTAACGTTGACATCGGCTTCCTCCAGACAGCACAGCGGATTGTGGCTGATATACAGATAATCAATCAACCGGGTTATATCTGAAATATCCGGCTCCTCGAGTTCTGAACAGTCGGTATTACCGGTTACACCGATACAACACCCGGCTGCGACGGTGAAAACAGCATCGCTGAGGTCGGTTCTCGACGGTACGGTCGGGTCAAAGATTCTAATAAGCGCCTGTTCGGTTTCCGCGCCGGACGCCAGCCAGTTAAAACCGGAACCGGTCTTGTTGGCGGCGATCGTTTCCCAGGTGTCGCCGTCGTTATGGGAAATCTGAACGTTCACCGCCAGGATGCCCGCTCCTTTCGTCCAGGTAATATCGTACTCGTTACCGAGGAACAACTCTTCGCCGCCGTTGGGATATGTCAACGTGAGGTCGGTGTTGACCGTCACCGGTATAGCACCGCTGAGCACCATAAAATCGTCACTGCCGAAATTAGCCACCAGTACATCCGCCAGACCGTCGTTATCGAAATCACCCTGCATTAAGTCAACCGGGTTGTCGCCCACCTCGATGTAAACCGGTTGTCCCAGGCAGACCGGGTCGCCCGGCAACAATTCCGGGATCTTACTCACATCCTGGGGAATGCCCGGCATCATAACAACATAACGGGAAGCCGAATCCGTCATCACGATATCCGGCCAGCCGTCGCCGGTATAGTCGCCCGCCACCGCACTGCTGTACACCCCGGCCCGGGTTACATAGTATACCGGACTGAAATAAGCGGCGCCGTCGTTCATCAGGAGGACCAGGGCGTCGCTCGAGTCGGAGAACACGACCCCGATATCATCGGCCCCGTCAGCATCGAAATCCGACCCTGCCAGCCCGCCGATCGTACCGCCGGTCGGCGTTTGCGAGAACAGGGTGAAAGTACCGTCTCCGTTGCCGGTATATACGGCGACGGTTCCGGAAGCGCCGGTTGCCACGGCCATATCGATAACGTTATCACTGTTGAAATAACCGGTCAGTCCGGCCTGCGGTTCGTCATTGAGCGATACCGCCGAAGGCGTTTCATCGAAAGTGGCGTCGCCGTTACCCTGCAGAATCTTAACCCGGCCGGGCGATTTACAGGCGGCCCAGATATCGATATTGCCGTCGCGGTCGAAATCCGCCAGACCGATATCCACCGGTGAAGAACCCAATCCCAAGGTATCATCCGCGTTCGACATAAAGGTGCCGTCGCCGTTACCGAAATACAGATACAGTTTGTTCGTCAATGAATTAGCCGCCAGTAAATCGAGCTCGCCGTCCTTATCAAGGTCGAACACTTCCATATCCACCGCCCCGGAATCACCGAAAAGAGTATCACAGGCTAGTAAATCGAACGTACCGTCACCGTGCCCACGATAGATTTCGATGCGGCCGTCAAACCCCAGAATCGCCAGGTCAATTTCGTCCGATGCCTCCGAAAAACGCTTGTCGGTCCGGTCAAAAATACCCCCGGTAGGTTTTACCGGCATGGTGACTTTCTCAGGGTTGGGATCACTCGCTTCCAGAGGATCCTCGTAAATAAAGAAAAGTCGGGAAGTATCCGCCCGGGCCGGCTGTGAAGATTCGTAAATAAGCAACCGGGCCTGGTCGCTGGGCTCTCCCGTCGGGCGCCATTCATATTCCGTGCCGGTCAGGCCGGTAGCCAGAACTTCCCAGCTATCACCGCCGTCTTTTGACAGCTCGATATCCATGGCGGTGATCGCGTCGCCCTTTATCCATTGGATATAAAACCGATAGGGTGACTCCGGGTCCGGGTTCAGAAAAACCGGTTCACCGGGATAGGGTCTGATAACCGATATCACTTCGGGGTCGGTACAGTTCACTCCCAGGGCACCCACCAGTTCTCCGCAGCTGCTGTTTAAAGCGGCGCATAGAGATAAATCGGCGATATTAAAATCATCAGCCGCGGTATCGCAGTACAGAGGATCAACGGCAAAGTTATCCCGCTCACCAGCCTGAAAATCAATGGGGTCCACCCAGTCCCCCCCGGTATTGCCGTAGATGTCACAGCAGCTTAATACCACCATGGTGAAGGGCATTTTCGATACTGCCGCCGGACTACCACCCGTTTTAGTTACAGACTCCGTTTGAGCCTCATCGTCTAAACGACTTCTAAGTACAAAAACGGGATTGTCTTCCTCTCCGGCAATAGGCGGATCTACGGACCAGAAAACCGCCTTACCCGTACCGAAAGAAATAATACATTTGTCGATATCGGCGTTGGAGGCTTTGTAGAGGGATATACCGGTTCCCTCGTTATGGGAGAACGTACAATTACTTATGGCCGCATAGGACGTATCCCGGATATAGATTCCGGACACTTTCGAGGGTGCCGAATTACGTGCGAAAATACAACCATGGAATGAGGGGCTGGAATGAATGTAAACACTCACCGCGGCGCCGTTAGCGTCGGTTACGTTTTGATTCAAGGAACAACCGGTAAAGGCCGGAGAACTGTAATCGGCGATAAAGACGCCTCCCCCGTCGCCGGAAGCGTCATTGCCGAAGAAGCTGCATCCGGTAACGGACGGTGACGAATTACCCCAGCAGTTCAATCCCGCACCCAGCGCCTGGCTCCCCCCGTATACATAATTGGAATCGAAATCGCATTCGAAAATGACCGGTGAACAACCGGTGTAACAATCCACGGCGCCGCCGTAGGCTCCGTAAGAACTCAAGCCTATCGCCAGGTTTTTATCGAAAGTACAGCCGGATATAACCGGCGAAGAATTATCCCGGCAGGCCACCGCCCCGCCGGTCGCCTCCAGGCCCTCGGTATAATCCGCGAGGACGGAGTTTTCCGTAAAGACACAGCCGGTAATTTCCGGCGAAGCCTGCTGATTATATATCGCGCCTCCGCGGGTGGCGCTGTTGGTGTTGAAATCACAATCGATGAATTTCGGATTGGCGTCGTAACAAAACGCCCCGCCGCCGAAAAGTCCGGTGTTATCGTAAAAAACACAATTTTCGAAAATCGGCGAAGCTCCGTCGCAGAGCACGCCGCCGCCCTGAGCTAAAGCCGTTCCCAGCGGGCCGTTCAAAGGAGCGTATCCCCCGGTTATTTTAACACCCATGACTCTAGAGGCGCTCGTCTCGCCGCTGTGGAAATAGAAAACCCGATGCCGGACTGACTGCGTCCCCTGACAGTCTATGATAGTGCTTCCCGGTCCCGATATAGATTTTAATACAATATCTTTCCCGGCGAAATCGATGTCTCTATTGCCGTCACCGGTATAAATACCCGATTCCAGTAAAACGGTGTCCCCCTCACCGGCGTAATCCACCGCGTCCTGAATAGTCGGAACGTCACCGCTGCCGCCGGGCCTGACCACGATATTCCTCGCGGAACAACCGACACCGAAAGCGCCCGGGGTCGCACCGCCTTCACCCGCGCCGATACAACAGGAATTAGCGGCCAGATGAAAATCTCTGTTTCCGGCTTCACAGAATTTGGGAATACAGTCGATAATGCCGGTGCCCGGTCCCCATCCGCCTTCGACATCACAGTAACTCACGGCCAGCGTCGAGTATTCGTCATGTATTTGTTCGGGCGTATTGCCCCACAAGATACAGTTGGTTAAATTCGTGTTTCCTTCCCGGCAATCGTAGCCGCCGCCTTCGATTTCCGCATAGTTATTATAAATGGTGCAATGGTCGATTTGCGGATTTCCGGAAGACCAGTCGGCAATACCGCCGCCCCGTCCCCCTCCGAGAGGACCGGAGAGAGCCTCATTATTGTAAATCAAACAGTAGCTTATTCTGGGGGATGCTTCCGGACAGGCAATCGCGCCTCCGGCGCTGCCGGTGTTATTTCTGAATATACAATACTCTATAATCGGCGAACCGTACCAACTGGTAATACCTGCACCATAGTAATTGCAGGTGTTATACATAATCAGGCAATGGCTGATACGGGGTGAAGCGTTCTCCGAGTATATCCCGCCACCCTTACGGGCGGTAGCGTCGTGCAGGATTCCGATCCCGTTTTTTACGGTAAAGCCCGTTAAGACCGAGTTGGTATCCTCGTCGTTGATAAAGTGAACCACACATCCGGTATCGGCCATGCCCAGCACCGTATAATTGCCGTCAAGAATTGTATTTTCAATGTGCTCTTCGTTACTGTCGTAAATATACCAACTGGCGAGAACGATTTCCTTGCCCTTGAAATTAAGTCTTTCGTAATAGGTACCCTGGGCTGCCAGAATCGTGTCGCCGTTGGAGGCAAAATCTATCGCATCCTGCAGGGTGGGAAAATCGCCGGTATTATCGGCGTTGACATACCAAACCATACCGGGTGAGACCGTACACCCCTCGCCGAAAGCCCCGATATCCTCGCCGCTCTGCCCGGCGCCGAGACAGCAGGAAATATCCATAAGGGAATAATCACCGTTCGCGGAATCACAGAAAAAGGGAGAGCAGCTTATATTACTGACATCGGGGGTAATATTTATAAAATCATCGCCGGCGGTATTACCCCAGACGTCGTTATATAATGTCTTCTGGTAGTAATGGTTAAAACTGTAGATGCCGCCCCCGGAATTCAAAACGATAATATTATTTACGATTTCCGGATCCGCGTAAGTGCAGGTATAAATACCGCCACCCTCGCCGGCGGGAGCGACATTACCTACTATCGTATTATTCCTGATGATGCTGTTAGCATGGGCTTGGCAGCTGATCGCCCCGCCGTAGGTACCAGCCGTGTTGTCGATAAAAACATTATATATAATCTGCGATGAATCATAATTGTAGCTATATACACCTCCCCCGGCATACCAGGTTGTATTATTAATAAAAATATTATTTCTGATTATCAATTCCGAACCGTCGGTAAAAATACCGCATGAAAGATTATCATTTATTATGTTGTGTTTGACAACCAGAGAATCTCCCGTTTCCAGGGCGCATTGATAGAAATGCAAACCGCCCCCGGTACCGCTATAGCCGTTCCTTATCGTAAATCCCGACACGACGCCGGATGATGTTACAAAATCAAAAACAACGTCGGCAGCGTCACCATCGATAATCGTCGAAGTAATATAAGACGTATCGTCGGTTATAAAATATCGGCTTACTATTGAAATTTCTCTGCTGGTAATATCGATATTTTCATGGTAGGTGCCGGGTGAGACCAATACCGTATCACCATCGGAAGAATTATTGACCGCGTGCTGAATTGTGGCGTATGGATTCGAGGAGGAACCGTCGCCGGTCTCATCACTGCCGGCGGGGTCAACATACCGGATGGTTCCCGCTGAAAAACCCTCGAAAAGAGCACCGCCCGTCAAGGGGATAGCTGTACCGCTCGCTAACAGAGCAGGAATAAAACAGAATAGATAAATAACGATCTTAATCATGAACACCCTCCAGTGAAGGATAAATTATAAAAAAAATCCACCAGATAAATATCAGATATAAAAATATCTCAAGGTCTGTAAAATAAAGGAAGACCTTTCGGATTGTATGTCGATATAAATCACCGTTCAAAGTCCGTCATAAAAAATACCATCCTGCGCAACATAAAAGCCGCGCCGAACATGGTACAATCCAATCCGAAAGTTTCGGGTAGCTCATTGGATTATATCAAATATAGTCCACAAACGACAAAAAGTCAAGAGATTAACCGCCTTTTCCCCCTGACGGTAACCGATAAATTAAGTTTTAATGTATCTTCAACAACATCAAAGTCCAGTCATCCTCGAAGGCTCGCCCGGACACATGTTCCTTGCAGCTCAGGAACAAATAATCACTGATTATTTCCACGGGCTCGTCGTGTTTTTCCTCGAGGCACTTTATAATTCGTTCCTCGCAGAACTGCTTTTTGGGTTCATCGCCGCCCGCTTCCGAGACACCGTCGGTATACAAACACAGGACATCGCCCTTTTTCATTTCGGTACTGTAATCATCCCATTGCAGGTCCTTGAACGGTCCGAGCATCGGCCCGCCGCCGCCGAGTTTACGAACCCGGCCGGCAGCGGAACAAACAAGCGGCTCGCAATGGCCGGCATTGCCGTAAGTCAACCGACCCGTTTCATAATCCAAAACACCGTATACTACAGTAACGAACTTCTGTGGCGTCCTGGTTGCCTCGGCCACCAGGTCGTTAAGCTCTTTCAGGACCTTGCCCGGCGATAAAATATCCCCGGCTACCCGACGGAACCGTCCCTGCATATTGGACATCACCAGCGACCCGGCCACCCCTTTACCGGAGACATCAGCCATCAGTAATCCGATTTTATTTCCGGGGAGGGATATCACGTCGTAGTAATCGCCGCCGACCGCCTTGCACGTAATCTGGCGAGCGGTGATTTCATAGCGGTCGTTTATAGGAAACTCCACCGGCTGCAGGTTCTTCTGGGTATCCTTAGCCGAAACCAAGTCTTCCTCGATATCCCTGATAATTCGTTCCTGGGAAACCGTCTCGATTTTGAGAGCCATTTGATTGAGAGCATAAGTCACAAGGGCCGCCCCTATCACCGCCAGCGCCAGGGCTCCGACCCGGATTAAAAGCGAATAAACCGCCACCGCCAGCAGCACCCCGGTCAAAAGCAAAACCAGCACCAGGACCGTTGCCGCGAGGCTCCACACCGGGGAGACCCGGGAAAACAAACCGGTTAAAACCAAAAGCAGGATAAACCCGATCGACCATAATCCGGTTTGCCCGACAAATTCAAGCCGGCTGCCCGAGAGCAGCGTCTGAGCGGCGACGGCCTGTATTTCAACTCCCGATAGTCTGGCGTTTCTCCCCTCCGGCGTTCGCGACACCGGGACCTTGTACATATCGATGGAACCGTTTTCGGTCACCCCGACCAGCACGATTTTATCTTTGACCAGACCCTCCCAACCATGACCGCTGACGACCCGGTTGAACGGGACCGACTGCAAACCCGGTCCGAACCAGGAATAGTCAATCAGAAATTCGTTTTCACCCGGTTCCGTCCGGTAGGGTTCCCCGCGCGACAGCTCAAAAATAACAGCGGCCATAGACTGATAGCGCCGACCGCCGTAGGCTTTTCCGAAATATCCCCGCCGGACCAACCCGTCGCCGTCGATAGGCATATTGACTACCCCCAGCCCGGCCGATGCGGCGCTTATAAAAGCCGGCGGCGAAGAAAACGTCTCGTCGGCGGACAGCCCTTCCGCTGCGGGTGTATTTTTTTCAACGGCCGCGGCCAGAACCACCTTCCGCGTCTCGTTTAACGCGGTCCTGAAAGCCGCTACCGCCGCGGTGTCGTATTCCTCGACCCGGTCGAACATGATATCGAACACGACCATCCCGGCGCCGGCGGCATCCAGCCGGCGAACCAGTTCGGCATGTTGGTACAGATGCCGGGAAACGGGAAAGGGCGGAAAGGGAAAACTTTCCTGCAGAGAATTTTTATCGATCGCCACCAGGACAATTTCGGCCGGCTCCGCCCGCGGAGTCTTAAGACTCAAACCGACATCGTAGACTTTCTGGTCGACAGCCGACATCCAGTGAAAATGAAGAGCCACCAGGTACAAAAGGAACGCCGGGATAAAACTCGACAAAAGCCGGAGGGGGTAACTTCTCAATATCTTTTGCATAATCAACCAACCGGTACCGCCCGTCAGCGGACGATATTTCGATAAACCTCCACCGCTTCCTCAAAAAAACCCATTTCCCGGAGCAGTTCAGCCTTCATTATCAGGGTGGAGTAATCGTCCGGGTAATTGTTCAACATCATCTGAATTTCCCGGTAACAAGCCAACTTTAAATTACGGTCCCGGTAAAACTGAATCCTTAAAACGCTCTTCAATTTATCATCCAGCGGGGCACCGGTAATCTCGGCCAGCTGCTGATTCAAGGTAATTCTTTCTTCATCGCTCAAAACATAAAAGTCGGCCTGCTGAGAGCAGAGCTCAACCTCCCCGACCCGGGCTTCAACCATCCACAAATAGGTGTTGCCGGGTTCAAACTTAAAAGTGCCGGTCGGTATATCCAACGTCGTCTGGTTGGTCGTACCCTCCCATAACAGTTTATGATTGTCATAAATGGATACCCGGTAGATATAAACGCCCTTGACCGGCTGCCAGCGCAGTTGTGAAGGGACATCGACCAGCCGGCAGTTGTCCGGAGGGAAAACCAGCGGCGGCACCGACACCGGGGCACTGTAGTTATTCATCGGGTCGCGCACGAAAAGGTAGGCATCCTCCTGCTCTTTTTCGCCGGCGAAGAAAAGATTGAGGAGAGCCGAGGTTAGCCTGGTCAGCAATTTATCCGGGAACGTTTCCATCCCGGCGCTGACTGTCGTCCGGGCCGGTCCCGTTATTTGCTTTACCCGACCGTCCCTGAAAAGCAGCGTAACACTGCCGTTTTCCGGCACCGACAGGGTATCCCCGGCGAAAAGGAGCATTTCGTTCGTAACGGTTTTCTGCTCCGACCGGTTGACGGTCACGATAGTATTGAATTCCAGTACCCGGGCTATAGCCGAATCGCGTTCAACCGACGTTGAATCGGCGGCGTTCAGATTCGAAGAAGAGAAAATACCGCCGCATAAGAACAGTATCAGGGTTACTAAAACCTGACCGCCTGGAGTTTTATTCATGGTACACCTCCCTCACCTGACGTTACCCGACCGGCGTCTTCGGTATTATCTGTTTTCCGGAAGACCCGAATAATCGTTTATTTAATATATTTACGAACCGCGCCGTAGCAAGGTTTTCCTTATTAATTTTAGAAGACCGATTTTATAAAAATCGTGCAACCGGCTCGATAAAAATTCGTATGTATAATTATGGACAGTTTTGCCCTCTTCGACCTTCACGCGAAATAAACGCCGAAAACACAACGACAAAGCGTTATGCGAAATATGGGAATAGTCCATCGGAACGGAAATGCCCGGGTTATTCGAACCGGGAAAATTGTTATTTCCGTCGCCTTCAAGATAAACGTGAAGAGAACTTATAAAAAATAAATATAAAGGCTCGACCAACAAACCGCTTGCCTATTAAAAGTGTAAATTATATTTTTATTTGTTGAACGTTCACCCTTGGTTTCGACGACTATAGTATAATTGAAAATTGTTTATATATATTTATTAACGAATAAGGAGTTGTCATGAAATTTACTGACCGTCTCGAAGGTAACGTTGTTGTCTTTGAAATAACCGGAAAAATAATGGGCGGCGACCAGGCTACCCTCTTTCACGGCAAGATTCATGAATACATAAACCTGAACAAGAAAAAAATCATTCTCGACTTCGCCGGAGTGGATTGGATAAACTCGGTTGGTATCGGGATGCTCGTCTCGGCCTTCACTTCTATCAGGAATGCCGGGGGACGGCTGGCGTTGGTCAATATTGACAAAATCGAAAATATTCTTACTCTGACCCGACTCATCACCCTTTTCGAACATTTCGATTCCCTGGACAAAGCAATGAAAGCTTTATGAGGATAATTTATAATCTTAATCGGTAAACTCATCAAAAATCATTTTGCGGTCCATCTCCCGCCAGTAATTTAAAGACAACCGCCGGACCTCGGCGAAATAGGCCGGGGTAAGGTTACCATATTGCTCTATCGCTCGTTTAATATCCGCCCTTATTCGTTCGATAATTTCTTTTTTTACTTCCAGTTTCAGCCTTTTATCCTTTTTTACGAAAACCGCGGCGGCGGCAGGTGCGGTCGTTTCCACCCTGATAGTCCCCCGCCCCAGGCTGGCGCCGGTAGCCGCCTGAAGACCGTCATTCATACAGCTTAACGGCGGCTCGGAACCCGCAAAACTGATCACCTCCAGATCGTCCAGCGAGGCGTTTAAAATCTCCCGGGCGCAAATTCCCATCTTCGCCCCGATTATCGAATAAATCCCCAGGTGCCGATGCAACTCGTTGGTCAGAAGGACCGCGCTCCATTCCTCGGGGCCATGGTGTTCCAGCAATTCCGACACCAGCGGGCGGATATCCGCCCGGAACAATTCCGGGTCGGTGGGGAAATTTTCGAAAATTACAGCTCGACGGTTTCCCATGGTATTTATTACTCCCCGTTTTAAAGTCTGTAAATATACGTGCCGGGCGACCCGTCGGTCGAACGACTCAAGATAATAAAGCGACTGCGGACTTTCAACCGATTTAAACTCAGCCGTCGCCGGCTCTATCAGGCATAAAGCTACCGTTTCATCCCAGGCGATAAAATGATTCCGATTCAACAGGGATTGTACTTTTTCATCAGCGTGCAGTAAGTTCAAAAAAGCGGCCCCCGGAGTCGTCAAACGACAGAGAGAGTCATAAATTTCCGTATCAAAAGACAGCAACAGCGAATCCGGACGACTACAGGTATATATATCCAGACCGGACCGCAGGACCTCTCTTGCCGAAGACGTATCCCGGGCGGTGTTCCAGGACAGATTGTCGTTATCCAAAAGCGAACCGTAATAATAAACCGCCCCGATTTTATTTTTTACAAAAGGATTTTTCTGAAGGAAGTCAGCCAGGTTGCTTAAAGAGCCAAGACAAATATAAGTTACCGGTTCATTGATATCCCCGAATACCCTTTCAAGGATTTCGACAGCTGTTATCGACGGCGATTCGACTTGTAAGTCCTGAATATCCGCCCAGCCCATAGCCTCCGACATAGACCGCCAGGGCGGCAGGGGGCCGGACAACTCTCGGCCGACTCCGACGGGAATATTATCCATACCCAGAGAGTTAAGCGCCCTTTTGATATTAGCCGCACCCCTCACCGGCGAACAGGCGCCGTCGGAAGTCACCACCGCTTTAATTTGAAAATGTCCGTCGGATAAAAGAAGTGTCAGTGCCCGCAGGTCGTCGAGAGCGACATCGGTATCGACCACGACCGGTATTTTGACATCGTGAGCGACCGCCGGCACAACCGCCGTTATAAGAATCAGTACCAGCCCCCGGATAATCAGCTTTTGATAAAACGCCGTTATTTTACAGCAAGCCATACAACCTCCGTTCAACCATTTTCCGATAATGACAGTTCCCGGCAGAGCCGGCATAAAAAAGAATAATCGAGCCCGCAACTCTTTAACAAATCCCGGTCGGCGGCAATCTTGCGGGCATCCCCCACAGCGATTATTTCTCCTTCATTTAAAACAGCCAGACGGTCACAACAGGCGCAAACCGGCAAAATCGACTGCGATACCACCACCACCGTACTTTTTAATTCTATGATAGTATCAATCAACTGCCCGACCATAGCCGGGTCAAGGTTGGCGAAAGGTTCATCAAAGGCCACCACCTTCGGGTCCATCGCCAGGACCGTCGCCAAGGCCACCCGCTTGCGCTCACCGTAAGAAAGATGATGCGATACTTTTTTCTCGAATCCGGCCAGCCTGAGTCGGGTCAGCACCTCACTGACCCGACGGCTTACCTCTTCCGGCTCCAGCCCGGCGTTGAGGGGTCCGAATGCGACGTCCTCTTCAACCGTCGGATTGAACAACTGGTCGTCGGGGTTTTGAAAAACCAGTCCGACCAACCGCCGTACCGCTTTCAAGTTATCTTTCTCTATACGGACACCGCCTATTCTGACGTTCCCCCGACCCTGTAAAATTCCGTTCAGGTGCAGAAGCAGAGTCGATTTCCCGGCGCCCGAGGGCCCTATTATGCCCAGTTTCTCGCCGGGTTGAACCATCAATGAAATATCCTTCAACACCAGCGGGCCGTCGTTATAGGCGAAAAAGAGATTTTTTATCTCTACCGCTGCCGAATATTGCGATGTACTTTCTTGTGTCATAATCATAAAAAAATCCTTATCAGTCCCAGGCACAGGATAAACAATGCCGTTATCGCAGCGCCCGTAAAGGTAAACTTTTTCTGCTTACGAAGAGGAAACTCTCCCTCGAAACCCCGAGCCAGCATTGCCCGGTATACCGCTCGGGACCGCTCGAAACTGCGGATAAACACCATCGCCGCCTGGTTGCCGTAAACGGCCACCGTTCCCGAAGACCCCCGGCCGACTGTCCGGCTCCGGCGGGCGCGGTTGGTTCGCAGCATTTCATCATAAAGGATAAAAATATAACGATACATGAGTGCCGACACGACCCCGAAAACGGCGGGCATTTTGAAACCGCGCAGGGCAGCCAGCAGTTCATGAACGCGTGCGGTCGAGGTCAAAATCGTCAATATTAAGAGGGCGGCCAGGGCTTTTAAAACAATCGACAGCGGCCACAGAAAAAATTTTGATATATTGCCGGAAATATCCTCGCCCGTCATCAAATATGAAAGCGGCAGAAGCAATCCCGCGGCTATAATGAACGGTGAGACTATCAGCAGGCGTTTCAGAACATATACTACCGGCACCCGGCTTTGGCTCACCACCGCCCCCAGTACCGCGAAATAAAACAGGAAGGCGAACAATTCCCCTTTCGGCTCCGAGGTCACCAGGGCAACCGCGACCAGAGCCGCTAATATTTTTATCCGTGGTTCCAGCCGGTGAACCGGTGAATTTATTTCCGCATATTTATCGATAAAATCATGCCGCACTTCAGGAGTCCTTTGGTCGAACCGGTCGACGGGCTTTAAACCAGTAAAAAATACCGGTCAAGCCGAATATAAGCGACAACCCCCAAACGATTTTGAACCAGGTCGGTATGCTTGCGCTATTTTGTACCGGGAGATTACTTTTTTCGGGAGAAAAATCCATCGCAGTCGTATCTTTTGTAAAAAAGTTATCCTCGATGGTTATCTTCTTCACCCCGCGGTGTCCCGTTTCATCATCCACCAGGCATTTCCAGATACCGACCGTGTCCGGCATAAAAACAAAGATGCCGTGCGGGTCGGTGCGGGCGTTCTGGAAATCCACCTTTTCACCGGGCGGTAATATTGTCACGACGGCATTAGCAATCGGCTGACCACCGGCGTAAACCGCCCTTATCGTTACAAACGGCTTTTT